>CALVRD010000018.1 GCA_944358435.1 uncultured Bacilli bacterium
GTCCTGTTGACCCGGTTGGTCCTGTTGGTCCTGTTAATCCGGTTGGTCCTATTGGTCCTGTTGACCCGGTTGGTCCTGTTGGTCCTGTTAATCCGGTTGGTCCGGTTGGTCCTGTTAATCCGGTTGGTCCTATTGGTCCTGTTGACCCGGTTGGTCCCGTTGGACCAGATCCTGGCCCTGTTGGACCTGTTGGCCCGGTTGGTCCTAAGCAAAATATTATTCTCCTTGGTATATGTGAATGCTTGTCATTATCACATAAACTATCATTATGGTGAAAATTATAATTATTATTCATCTTTTACTCCTTTCTATATATATTATGAAAGTATTAAAAAATGGTAATTATATTAAACTAATTAAGCTAAATTTGCCTAAAACTTATTACTATATTTTCTTTCAATATGACGAAAAAAATGATAAACTATATATAGTAGAGGGATTTTAGATATGAGAAAATACAAAATATGTGTTTATGCTATAAGTAAAAATGAAGAAAAATTTGTTGAAAAATGGTATAATTCTATGAAAGAAGCTGATGAAATATACGTTCTTGATACTGGTTCAACTGATAATACCGTAAAAAAATTACAGGATTTGGGAGTTCATGTTGAAACTAAAATAATTAATCCTTGGCGTTTTGATGTTGCAAGAAATGAATCTTTAAAATTAGTTCCAAGTGATACCGATATTTTTGTTTGTACCGATTTAGATGAAACTTTTTTACCAGGTTGGAGAGAAGAATTAGAAAATTCTTGGCAAGAGAATACTGCTCAAGCATATTATCGTTATAATTGGTTACTAGATAAATATGGCAATCCTAAATTAAGTTTTTTATATGATAAAATTCATAATTCAGACTTTAAATGGCATTATCCAGTCCATGAAATATTAAAATATCAAAAAAACGAAAAGAAAAATTCTATTACTTTAAAAAATGTTACATTAAATCATTATCAGGATAGAACTAAAAATAGAAGTTCTTATCTTCCACTATTAGAATTAGCTTTAGAAGAAAATCCAAATGATCCTAGAAGTCTTTATCTTTTAGCAAGACAATACTTGTGTGGAAAAAGATGGGAAGATTGTCTTACGCTAGCTAAAAAATATTTAGAAGTTAATCCCAACGGATACTATGCTCAAAGAGCAACTGTTTGTCGATATATTGGAAGATGTTATAAAAATTTAAAAAATTATCAAGAGTCAAAAAAATGGTATGAAAAAGCTATAAAAATAGCTCCAAAACTACGTGATGGATATATAGAACTTGGGATATTAGAATTTGATAATTATAATTATGGAAATGCAATTAATCTATTTGAGTATGCCTTAACAATTAAAAATAACTCTCTATACGTTATAAATGAAATTTTTTCCTGGGATGATACTCCATATAGAATGCTAAGTGAAGCATATGCCTATACACAAAGATATGAACAGGCTTTGGATTACGTCAATCAAGCATTAAAAATAAATCCAGATAATAAGAGAAGTCAACAAATTAAAATTGATCTTGAAACTGTTCTAGATTATTTAAAAAAAAATACTGCAATTTAGATGCAGTTTTTTTACTTAAAAAAGACATTTCTTAAAAATGCCCCTTATGCTATTTTTTCTATACTAGTATAACTATACATATTATCTTCTTCTAGAGCAAAAGTATAAAGATATTTGCTTTGGTTTTCTACTGCTCCAGTTGAAACACGCTCTACTGTAAGTTCTTCATATACTCTTATTACATTTCCCTCTTGTTCTGCTTTATAAATATTATAATTATATTTAAATGCCTTTGAAAAGTCCTGCGTATCATCGTCTTCTGCGGATGAATATAAAATATAAGAATCTAATTCAGAGTTATAAACATAAACTTCATGCTCTGGATTTACTTTCATATTAACAGCTGTATTTAGTATAACATTATTACCAAACACCTCTTTATATGACCTTTCTACATCTTCTCTCATAATAACAGTCTTATCATTGCATACAAGTTTTCCATAATAATTTTCTTGTGGTAATAACTGACAATTATTAGAAGCTAAGAAGTCAGAGGCTTTTAAATTCAAATAAGCAAGTACCATCTTATTGCTTTCAGTCATATTAGCAATAGAAGAAGTATTTTCTCCATCATACATCCAATATGGAGAAGTAGATTTAAAATCATGAACACCGGTATATAGACTTTGTACCAGACGACTATTCGTATCAAGTTCTATAACTTTACTTTTACCACTACCATTTACAATACTATATACGATTAATATAGCAACAATAATAATAACAACAATTAATATTGGAATAAAAAGAGATTTTTTTCCTTTCTCATTATTAGTTGCAGGTATGTCATCAAATTTCATTATAATCACCAACTATCCTATTCATAAATACATATTTTAAATCATCTAATATAATAATACCATATTTTATAAAAAATAAAATATTTTTGTTGTCAATATTAGCAAAAATATTAGATAGAAAGGAAAAAATATGAAAATATGTGTCTATGCTATAGCTAAAAATGAAGAGAGTTTTGTTACTAGATGGGCAAAATCAATGAGTGAAGCTGATGAAAT
This sequence comes from uncultured Bacilli bacterium, assembly GCA_944358435.1. Lineage (GTDB taxonomy): Bacteria > Bacillota_I > Bacilli_A > RF39 > UBA660 > CAG-877. The sequence continues at coordinate 2,571 of CALVRD010000018.1, forward strand.
ATATGTTCTTGATACAGGTTCTACTGATAAAACTGTTGAAAAATTACGTAATGAAGGTGTTAATGTAACTGTAAAACCAATAATTCCTTGGCGCTTTGATGTTGCAAGAAATGAATCTTTAAAGTTAGTACCAGAAGATACTGATATTTGTGTTTGTACAGATTTAGATGAAGTATTTGAACCAGGTTGGAGAAAAAAGTTGGAAGACGCTTGGGGAGTTGGAGATTCAATTACTAGGGCAAGGTATAACTATAATTGGAGTCTAGATGAAAATAATAATCCAAGAGTCAACTTTTATATTGAGAAAATTCACAAGAGAAATGGTTATAAGTGGACTCATCCCGTTCATGAAGTATTAACACCTGAGATTAAAGAAAACATAATCACTTTAGATAACATCACCCTAAATCACTACCCAGATAATACAAAATCTAGAGATTCTTACTTGTCATTACTGGAATTATCGGTAGAAGAAAATCCAACAGATGATAGAAATATGCACTACTTAGGACGAGAATATATGTATTATCAAGAGTGGGAAAAAAGTATTAAAACTTTAAAAAGACACCTGGAACTACCAACTGCTACTTGGAAAGATGAAAGATGTGCATCAATGAGATTTATTAGTCGCTGTTATAAAAACTTAAAAAACTATGATCAAGCTTTTAAATGGCTAGATGAAGCAATAAAAGAGGCTCCCTATTTACGAGATCCCTATGTTGAAAAGGCACTTTTAAATTATCAGTTAAAAAACTACTTGGAAACTGAAAAATATTGTTTAAAAGCTTTAACTATTAAGTCTCATCCAAAAACATATATTAATGAGCAATTTAGTTGGGATGAGACAATCTATGATTTACTAGCAATTTGTAACTATTATCAGCGAAAATATAATTATGCTATTTATTTTAATGATATAGCCTTAGAAATTAAACCTAATGACGAAAGACTTTTAAATAATAAAAAAATATTTGAGCAAAAAGAAAAAGACCATTGTTAGGTCTTATTTTTCTTTCTTCATAATAACAAAGTTTTCATCATTATAATCAATTAAAACAATTTCATTCATTTTAATTTGACCTTCTATGATTAATTTTGCTAAATCAGTTTCAATTGTTCTACTTAATAGTCTTTTTAATGGTCTAGCTCCATAATTAGAATCAAATCCTTCCTCTACTAATTGTTTCTTAGCATTATTAGTAAGTTCAATCTTTAAGTTAATGTCACTTAATCTTTCTTCAATATTTCTTACTAATTTATCTAGAATAGCCATAATAGCCTCTTTATTTAGGGCTTTAAATACTATTATTTCATCAATTCTATTAATAAACTCTGGTCTAAAATAATGTCTAACATCGTCCATTACTCTATCACTATTACCATCTAATATATGTTCACTACCTAAATTAGAAGTCATAATAATAATTGTATTTTTAAAATCAACTGTACGGCCATTAGAATCAGTAATTCGACCATCGTCTAATATTTGTAATAATAAATTTAGTACTTCTGGATGGGCTTTTTCTATTTCGTCAAATAATACGATACTATAAGGATTTCTTCGTACTGCTTCAGTTAATTGGCCACCTTCTTCATAACCAACATATCCTGGAGGAGATCCAATCAATCTTGAAACGCTAAATTTCTCCATATATTCACTCATGTCAATTCTAACCATGTGTTTTTCATCATCGAAAAGTTCATAGGCTAAAGTTCTAGCTACTTCTGTTTTACCAACGCCAGTAGGTCCTAAAAACATAAATGAAGCAATTGGTCTATTAGGATCTTTTATTCCACTACGAGATTTAATTATGGCATCACTTACTAATTTTAATGCTTCGTCTTGACCCATAACTCTTTTTTTCATATTATCTTCTAGTTTTAATAATTTTTCTTTCTCGCTACTAATTAATTTAGTAATGGGGATATTGGTCCATTTAGCAATAATTTTAGCAATATCTTCGCTTGTAACGGTATCACTTAATATTTTGTTTTTTTCAATATTATTTAATGCCTCTAACTCTTTTTCTAGTTTTGGTATCTCACCATGACGAAGAATAGCTGCTCGTTCCAGATCGTATTTATTTTCAGCTTGATCAAGTTCAAATTTAGCTTTTTCAATCTCGCCTTTTTTTGACTTAATATCTTCATTTAAATTTTTTTCCTTATTCCAGGCTTCAGTAAGTTTCTTTTCTTTTACCTTTAAGCCTTCTAGTTCTTTATCAATTGCCTCTACTCTTTTAACTGATATGTCATCTCTTTCTTTTTTGAGAGCTTGACGTTCAATTTCTAATCTCATAATATTATGAGTTAATGTATCTAGTTCAAAGGGAACGGAGTCCATTTGGACACGAATAGTGGCACAAGCTTCATCTACTAAGTCGATTGCTTTATCTGGCAAGTAACGATCAGTTATATAACGATTAGCTAAAGTTGCAGCTGAGATAAGGGCTTTATCTTGAATTGTTACACCATGATGAATTTCAAAACGTTCTTTTAAGCCTCTTAAAATTGTTATTGTATCTTCAACATTTGGCTCTTCAACTTTAATCTTTTGAAAACGTCTTTCTAAGGCTCCATCTTTTTCAATATATTTACGATATTCATTTAAAGTTGTTGCTCCTATGACGTGAATTTCACCACGAGCAAGCATTGGCTTTAAAATATTAGAGGTATCCATTGCTCCTTCCGTTCTACCGGTACCAACAATAGTATGAATTTCATCAATAAACATGATGATTTCACCCTCGCTCTTTTTTACTTCATTTAAGACATTTTTTAAACGTTCTTCAAATTCACCGCGATATTTAGCACCAGCTACTAATGCAGCCATGTCTAATTCCCAAATAGTTTTATCTTTCAGACTACTTGGAACATCTCCTTTTATAATTCTTAGGGCTAATCCTTCAACAATCGCTGTTTTACCTACACCTGGTTCACCAATTAAAACTGGATTATTTTTAGTTTTACGTGATAAAACTCTTGTTATACTGCGGATTTCTTCATCTCTACCAACGACAGGATCAATTTTTCCTTTTTTAGCTTCTTCTATGATGTTGCGCCCATATTTTTCTAAAACATTTTCAGATTGTTCTTCATTTGGATAACCATACATATTACCACCTCACATTTTATATTATACTCATATTTTAGCACTTGTCAATATAGAGTGCTAATTATAAAAAAAATAAAAAGTACTTCTTGTACTTAATATTTACAAAATACTATTATTTATTACTTATTCCAATATATTTTCGATATAAGTACTCCAAATTCTTCTTATTTATTGTTTTAGATACGCCTTGTTCACTAACATCAGTATAAATTTTAGTTAATAAAAAATCTATTTTAGGATTAATTTTATCTGGTTCTCGTATTTTAAGCCAATAGTTAAGTTGATAATCATTTGTTTTTCTTTTACCATAATAAGCTGAAGCTGTTACTAGGGTATCACATACCATTTCTACTAAATACTTATATGGTATTATAGGAGAAGTTTCCTTTGCTGAATAATCATACCAATATTCATAATGATGTCTGTTTCTTCCTCTATGATGGAGCCAAGATAACGAATATCCTTTTGTTTTCTTAGCATTATCATATAAATTTGAGCCCTTTTCATAATGTCTTATTCCGTCAGAAAATTCGGTAATTGAATATTTTGATAAATCGTGAATAAGTCCTCTCCAAGGAATACCTGCTCTACAGCACAAGTAAAAAACTTGAAATCTATGCTTATTAACGCTATGAAAATAACCAAATACTTTTTTAGGTGTTATTTTATATTTATTATCTTTACTGCTTTTCATATTATCTTTCACCATTATAATTATATCACATTAGAGAAAAAGGAAAAGTCTGTAAAACTTCTCCTTTTATTTTTTTCAATTACTTTACAATCAATAGGTTGTTCCACCCCATTCGACTACTGTAAAGCCAGATCTTTTAAATTTACTTAAAGTCTCTTTTTTGATATTAGTTTTGGAATCAACTTTTTTAATATGAATAACTAATCTTAACATTGAATCAGGTTTTGGATTAATTAGTAATTTATTATAAGACTCTCTTTCTTCAGTAAGTTCAAAATATACTAAACTCTTACCATTATTTTCTAATACTGGTAACCAGTACATAATAAATTCATTTTTTTCTTTATCATTAAGACCAATATATGATAATTTTTCTTCTAGAAAATTAATGGCATCATCTTTTTCAACGTAGAATCCTTCACTAAAGTCAACTGAATGAACTTTTTTCTCATCCCAATATAGCGCATAGTAATACTTGTTATCTTTATCAAGTAAATCACCATTAGTATCTGCTGAAACTTTCCAATAATTATTAAATTTAGGATAAGTAGTTTCTAGAAACTCAGGATGTTCAAAACTAACGGTTACCTCTGTTTTTTCTTTTGGATATAAATATAAAATTGGTTTAGCTAGACCGCCACATTCTATTTCTTTTGTTTCTCCTGTGTTACTATCTGGATCATATGAATATTCAATACACATTGGATCTTGCATATTTTCTTTATAAAATTGGAATAATGCTCCTCCATTATAGTCTAAAGCAAAATTTAGTGGGCCAAGTTTCTTGACTTTTCCATATTCATATAAGACTTTTCCATCCATTTGAATTAATTTAATATTTTCATCTTGTTCTACTAAAACATAAGTACCGGCAGAAATACCATATATTTTATCATAACCTTCAGTTAAATATTTATTACCTGAAAAATCGTAAATTGTATTTTCAGCATTAGAGGTAGCCCATAAATAGTTACCACTTAACTGTAAAGTATCATTATTTATAGGAATAATTTCTTTACCATTAGTATAATTAATAACTCCATACTTGCCATTTTTACATACAGCAATATTGGTACCTTTTATTGTCGAAATTGAAATTGGTGGTCCAGCAGTTCCCATATTTAAGTTAACGACTACATGGTCATAAATTGGGGCAATTACAGCTTTGGTAGTTTCTAAATCATATATTCCCCATTTATTGCCATCAGATACAGCAACATATTTAGTATCATATTGATTTTTATTAATAAATGGTAGAATGCTTGAATATTTCATGCCTTCTAAGGCTTTTTTGTCAGTTTTAAAGTTTTTCATCTGAACATTATAGTTACTATCATAATAGAATACATAATCACTAAAACCAAGCAGTGTTGGACTTTCATATACGCCATCACAATGGACTGTATATTCATCAACATTTTCAGTATTATTAGGTATAGTAAAACTTCGCTCATTAGTCATTCTATTAACATAAACTTTTAACATTGTTTCAGAATCAAATAACTCTTTTGGTTCTTGTTTTTCCCCATAACTATATTTTGTCATCTTCCCATTAACAGAACAACTACTTAAGTAGATTTTTCCATCATCATATATTTCATGAATGCTACAAATAATATCATCTTTTATTTTTACTAATTTATTGGCTTCCTCAAACTTTAGTAAAACTTGATCTTTTTGATATGAAATAGCAATGACATTTTCTAATGCTTTTCCATAGGAAGTAATCATTTCCTTTTTATCATCTTCTGTTAGTACTATATCTGTCGTATCTTTGACTTTATCAGTATCTTTCTTTTCCTTTTTTTGTTCTTTATTAAGGGAAAATATTAAAGCAACAAATAATATAAATATAATACAAATTAAAATAATTGTAAAAACATTTTTCTTATTTGTTTTTTTTGATGTGCTTTTATCATTAATAGTTTCTTTGCTTCCCTTAGTTACTTTATTAAAAGTATCAGTATCTTCATCAATAATAGTGCCTTCTTTTTCAAGCGGTAAATCTTCTATTTTTTCAACTTCTTTTGTTTCTTCTGAATTAGCATCATCAATACTAGCTATACTTTCTTCTGAACATTTTTTTAGTTTCTTGGTCTTTTCCATATCTTCTACTTTTTCTAGTATTTTTGTATCATTTTCATCTTGTTTATGGTCCTTCTTATTACTCACATTAGTCACCTCAATTATAATTTAAGTATACCAAAGTCCTATTTAAAATTCTACTAAAATATGTAATATTTAGTACTAGTATTTTTTAATTATATTGATATTTTTATATATTATATTCGTTTAAATATTATTCTAAAGACATATATATTATGTAGAAAGAAAATAATAAAATGTAGATTCCTACATTCTATTATTTTTTCTTAGATCATAAAGACTATTAGAATTTATATTATTTAGATTATTTATATTGTTTTCGATTCTTTCTAATGTGATTTCTCCATTTCTTAGTTTTTTTTCATAATATTCAAATAATTCTTTAAATCTATTAAAATGAACAATTTCTCTTTGTCTTAACCATAATAGAGGTCCAATTACATCGGGATCTGATGTTAAGTCGATTAAGTTTTCATAAACAGCCCGGGCTTTTTGTTCAGCAGCCATATCTTCTGAAATGTCAGCTAAAGGATCTCCTGTAGTAGCAAAATATGCTACAGTGAATGGCACTCCATTGGCATTAGTTGGAAATAAAGCTCTTCTGTGTTCGACATAATTAGTATCAAGTCCTGCTTCTCTTATTTCTTCTAATGTAGCATCTTTCATAAGCTGATATATCATTGTTGAAATCATTTCGACATGGGCAAGTTCTTCAGTACCAATATCAGTAAGCAAGGCTTTTCCCCTATTATCAGGCATTGTATATCTTTGATTTAAATAACGAAGTGCTGCTCCAAGTTCACCGTTTGAACCACCATATTGTGTGACTAAGTATTTAGCCATACGTAAATCTTTTTTCTTTATATCTATAGGATATTGCAAACGTTTATTATAACTAAACATAGTATCTATCCTCCCATGGCCAGGTTGTTTTTTGCCAACTGAAAGGGGTATTTTCCAAGCCATTGCCAGAAATACTTAAAGGACCATATTTACCTTCGTACTGTTTAATTAAAGCATTTGTTTCACTACGATAATCATTAAATAATGCGAGCATAGTCTCATCATTTGGATATAAATCCAAATATAAATTCAATTCATGGGCAGCAAAAGATAGACGTGACAACTCTAAGAGAAGTTGTTCTTTTTCATTACGTGCCGTTAAAACTGCAGGTTTATAATTTTTATATTGACTATATAAATTGGAATATAAATTTCCTGAATTATAGGCTTCTGTTGGATAAAAAAGTTTTGTTTCTACTACGTTGTTCATACCTAAGTTATTATCTGTATTCATATTTCTAAGCCAGTTTTCATTAAAAATATTATAATTATACATATTATCTCCCTTCTCTTTAATTTATGAAAAATAGGTAAATATGCATAGATAAATACCTATATAAAAGAAAATAATGAGATATTTGCACATTAACTCTTGCCAAACAAATAATTTATTGGTAAAATAAGTATGTATTTTGAAATGGCGCCGTTGGTGAAGTGGTTAACACGCTAGTTTGTGGCACTAGTACGCAAGGGTTCGATTCCCTTACGACGCCCCAAAATGGAAATAACTTACGAATTTAAAAGTTCGTGAGTTTTTTGTTTTATATATTAATATCCTTTTTTTCAAAAGAAATATTGTAATTACTTGGACCTTCAATACAGTTACCATCTATATCAAACCTAGAACCATGACAAGGACAATCCCAAGTCTTTTCTACTTCATTAAAAATAAGACTACATTTTAGATGAGGACATATATTATAAACTATATGTTCTTTTTTATTTTCATCAATATATATAGCAATACTTTTTCCATTTCTAGTTTCAAATTTGACATTAGATGAATACCATCTTTTTTGTTTACTAACTTTTGTTTTTATAAATGAATAAGCACTACTTCCTAGTATCAGTGGGGATTTTTCAATAACTGAAATACCAAGTTTTCTAAAGGGACTAAATAAAATTTCATACTTATTATGCTTTTTTAAAATTATATTGCTTAAAATTTTCCCAGCTAATATACCATTAGTCATTCCCCAAGTATTATAACCGGTTCCAATTAATAGATTTTTATTTTCTTTAACTCGACCAATAAAAGGTAACGAATCTATTGTCATAATATCTTTATTGGACCATAAATAGTCTGGCATAGTACTTTCTTTATTTAAGAGCTCTTGAAAATTTTTTTCTTCATTATTATTAATTGCTAGATTATGAGAATTGCTTAGATATAACTGATAATTAGTATCATTATCACTATAATACCTTAGTGAAGATACCGGATTATCAATGGAAATTGCACTAAACTTGTAGTTCTTATCTGTTTTGAAAGCTTCAATATAAGATTTTTCTAAGTAGCCTTTAAGAGGCATCCAAAAAGGACTTAAGAAATATGGATAATGCATAGCTAAAACAATATATTTACTTTTAATATGGTTATTTTCTGTTTTAGAAATATAATGATTATTTTCTTCGATAATTGAAACTATTTTTGTATTTTCATATATAGAAATTCCTTTATCAGAACAAATTTTAGCTAAAGACTTAATATATTTAATAGGATGAAAAACATAAGTATCTTTTACATAGAAATTATTATTAATTTTATTATCATTAGGTAAATGATTACTTTTATTAACAGAAATACCAAGATTTTCTAATAAATTTTGTTCATTTATTAATTTTTTGTTATTATAATTTGAAAAAATATATGATTCTACTTCTTCTAAATTACAATCGATCTTTTCTTTAGTAATAATTTCTTTAGCTAAATTAATAGCAAAAATTTGTGACTCAACATACATTTTAGTTTTCTCAAGTCCGTGATAAGTTTTTATTTTAGAACACATATTTTCTTGTAAATAAGTAAGCTTGCCAGTAGTTCTACTAGTTACTCCACTTCCTATTAAGTTTTTTTCAACTAAACAGACAGTTAGTCCTTTATTAATCAAATGATAAGCAACATTTACTCCAGTTATTCCTCCACCAATAATTAATACATCAATATTAATATCTTTTTCAAGTTTTGGATAAGTTTTTCCCTTAATAGATTCTGACCATATACTTTTATTTTTCATAAAATCACCATTATTATGATGTACTTTAAATGAAAAATTATTATAAAGAAAAAATACATTGAATTATTATCAATATACTTTTAATATTAAAACTAATAAAGTTTTATTCTACTGTAACACTTTTAGCTAAGTTTTTAGGTTTATCGACATCACAGCCTTTTAATCTAGCAACTTCATAAGCAATTAATTGTAGACATGGAACGATAAGTATTGATTGAAAAAAGCTATTAACTTTTGGTACAACTATTTCATAATTATATCCAGGAATTCTTTCATTACTTATTACAATAGTTTTAGCACCACGTGATTTAACTTCTTCTAGATTAGAAAGAGTTTTACATTTAATAGAATTATCAGTAATTATTGCGATAACTGGTACGTCTTTATCAATTAAAGCGATAGTTCCATGTTTTAATTCTCCAGCTTGATAAGCTTCACTGTGAATATAAGAAATCTCTTTTAATTTTAAACTTCCTTCTAATGATATAGCATAATCTATCTTTCTACCTATAAAGAATATATTAGTATTATTAAATATTTCTTTAGCAATTTTCTTATAATCGTCTCGACGATCAACAACTTCTTTTAATAGTGTTGGCAATTTTTCAAGATCATCTTTCGCATCATCTAACATTTTAGCTGATAGTAAACTTAATAATGACATAACAGCTACTTGTAAAATATAAGCTTTTGTAGTAGCAACAGCTATTTCTGGACCAGCTTCTATATAAATTTGTTTACTACTTTCTCTTGCTATAGTTGATCCTTTAACATTGACAATTCCTAAGGTATCTATTTTATTATCGTTAGCCTTACGTAAAGCGGCAATTGTATCGGCTGTTTCACCTGATTGAGATATTACAATAACTAATGTCTTTCGGTCATAATTAATTTTCTTATAGCGATATTCACTAGCTACTTCACACATAACATGAATATTAGTATTTTCTTCAATTAAAGTTTTTCCAACAATACCAGCATACATTGCTGAGCCACATCCAACTATATGAATTTCTTCATAATCAGTTAGTTTAGGAATATCATTTATATTTTTTAAGAAACTAGCAATTGTATTTTTTAAAAGAATAGGCTCTTCATTTATTTCTTTTAACATATAATGTTCATAGCCATCTTTATCTCCATTATTAGAACTAAGATCTGTTGTTAAGATATCTTTATTGAATTTATTACTATTTGAATAAATGTCAATTCCTGTAGTTGATATTTTAGCTATTTCTTTTTCTTCAAGTAATATATATTTATTAGTATAATTGACTATAGGTGTCATGTCACTAGCAATAAAATATTCATCTTTACCAACACCTAAAATTAATGGAGAATCTTTTCTTACAGCATACAATTCATCTTTATCAGCAAAAATTATTCCTAGAGCATAGGAACCTTGTAACTCATTAATAGCTTTTTCTATAGCCATAATAGCATCTTCACTATAATATTTGTTAATTAAAGCAGCTATTACTTCAGTATCAGTATCACTATTAAATTTAACACCTTCAGCCTCTAATCTTTTGCGCAATTCCCTGGCATTTTCAATTATTCCATTATGAACTATGGTTACTTTTCCTATAGTATGAGGATGAGCATTTTTTTCGCTAGGAATTCCATGAGTAGCCCATCTGGTATGACCAAGTCCTGTATTAGCTTTAATTATATTCATACCTTTTAATTTTTCTTCAAGAGCAGAGATTCTTCCTAGGCTTTTAATTATTTGAATTTCTTTATTTTTTAAAGCAATACCAGCAGAATCATATCCCCGATATTCTAAGCATTTTAAGCCATTGATTAAAACATCAACAGCATTTCTTTTTCCAATATAACCAACTATTCCACACATACTAATACCTCCAATTAAAATATATATTTTTAAATCTAATTATTTCTCTTATTAATTTTATTTATTAATAAAACCTTGTCTCTATAAGTATAGTTTATAACCTCCATTATAAAATAAGTCTAACGGAAATTTGGACGTTCGTCAATGGTGATTATTTTTTTTTCAAAGAAAAAGCTGAAAAATGACTTTTCAACTTTTTTATTCAACGTAGTTTTATTCTACTTTGTCTTCGCCTAGTTTTTCATATATATTATTAGATTCGTTATACTCAGCTATTTGATTTGCAAATAATGTATCAAATACTGGCATAGACTTTTTAATTACATCGGGATAGATATTCTTACTGTTTTCAATAGCAGCTTTAAAGTCCATTACACCAACTTCAGTTCTATTATCAAATAAAGCATGGGAAAAGGCTTCTTGAACTAGCGTTAGAGAAACATCAGGATATCTAGAACCTATTTCATAAATTCTTTTATATTCACTTGTAATATCTGTAATAAACTCCATCATTTTTCTTTGAATAAATGGTGTATATTTCATTTTAGCACCGGTTCTTTTCTCTATTTTTGGAAGAGTTCCTAGTAATATTTCAATATTTTCTTCTCTTGTTGGCTCACTTACTTCTACTTTTTGGAATCTTCTGACAAAAGCCTTATCTCTTAAGATATATCTTTCATATTCATCTGAAGTTGTTGCACCAATGACCTTAATATCACCGCGATCTAGGGCTGGTTTAAACATATTGGCAAAGTCTAGTGATTCACCATTGGAACCTATTAGGGTATGAATTTCATCAATAAATAAAATCAAGTTATTTTTCTCTTTTAGTTCTCCAATAAGGGTCTGAATCTTAGCTTCTCCAGTAACCGGATCAACTCCTAATAAAGCAGAAGTATTAATTTTTATAACTTGATAGTTCTTTAATTTGTCAGGAACTAAGTCTTTTTGAATTCGAAAAGCTAATCCTTCAACAATTGCTGTTTTACCAACACCAGGTTTACCAATTAAAACAGCTGACTTATCACTAGTTAATAAAATTAAAATTAACTGCTTTATTTGCTCATCTCGACCAATTGCTGGATTTGTAATATATTCTTTATTTTGAAAATTTTCTCCGTAATTATCTAAAATACTTATACGTTTACTTTTAAGATCAAATTCTTCGTTCATCCTAACACTCCTCTTGCTGCTAATATTATAGCACACCTAGTAAATAATTAAAAACATCTCTTAATCATTTTTTATATCTAATGGATTAACATGTATAACTGTTAAATATATTTCTGGGAACTTATTATCTATTTCTTTTTCTAAATCATTAGCAATTTTATGACTTTCATAAGTTGACATATTTCCATCGACAAAAATAGTAAATGATATTTGATATTGGTAGCCGACTGGTGTAGCATTAAAATGATTAACTTTTTTAATTTGTTTATAATTTTTAATTACTTTATATACTTCTTCTCTTGTTTCATTAGAAATAGCTTTATCCATTAATACATCATAACTATCTTTAAATATCTTATAGGCTGTATGAAATATCCATATAGAAATGATTATTCCGACCACATCATCAACAAAATATATTTTATATTTTCCAAGTAGGCAAGCTATTAAGTTTAGACTGGAAAGCAAGCAATCATTTAAATGATCTTTGGAATTAGCAATTAATAATAAGTTGTTATGTTTTTTACATAAGCGATTAGTGTAGATAAATAAACTAATTTTAACAAGTAATGTAACTAAGCAAACTATTATCAACCAGATTGAATAAGTAAGTCTACTATTATTAATTAAAGAAGAAATTGAACTTTTAATAACCTCATAGCCTAGTAGTAGCATAGCTATACTAATAAGCATTGAATATATGTATTCAGCTTTGCCATGACCTAAATTATGGTCTTCATCTCCTGGTTTTGAAGCTATTCTATTACCAATAAAAGTCATAATTGATGAAAAAACATCAGAGGCACTATTGAAAGCATCAGCAATCATAGATTGACTATTAGTGTAAAAGCCAACTATTCCTTTAATTATTAATAGAAACGAATTACCTAGTACTCCTAAAATGCTGGCTTTCTTAATATATTTAAATTTATCCATTTATTATCCCACCTAATACTAATAAAATAAGTTTTATTATTTAACAACTACACACATTGAAATACTAAAATCAGGGATTCGATCAGAAATCCACTTTGATTCAACTTTTAAATCACTATTTTTAAGTTCTGATAAGAATGATTGCCAATTTACTATTTTACATGATGTATTAGCAACTTGCATTTCTTCTTCGGTATTAATATTTAATTTTTCAACGTCAATAAAAGCATCTTCTTTATTAGAACAATACTCTTCTTCTCCATCTCCAGTAACGACTATAAAAGCTAGGCCATTATCTGTTAAATGGCTTTTTATAAATCGTAAAAACTTTTGACGATGATTATCATCGATAAGGGTATTTAAAACCGAGATAGAATAAATAAAATCGAATTTTTCATCTAATTTGTCATTTATTACATCTAGTTGTTTAAAATTATTGGTATACTTATTTTTACTTAAATCATTACACTTATTAATGCCTTCTTTAGAACAATCAGTTGCGATAACATTATAGCCATCGTTTAATAAAAATATAGCATCTCTTCCTTCACCACAACCAATTTCTAGAATTTTATTGTTCTTATCAATTTTATATTCATTAATAACATCCATTACTTCAATAGTTGGTATAAAGGAAAACCATAGGGTATTTTTATCATGTACTTGTCTAAATCTTTTATCATAAGCTTTATAATAATCTTCCATCTTATCACCTTTTTAATATAATATAGGTAACCATTCAATGCAAATGGCATTTATTATAGTTTATTTCTACTATTTTTATTTTCATCAGTTGTATCAATAATATGAAACTTAATTATACCAGGACATTTTTCACTTAAAGATTCTTGTCTATCTTGAATAGGAGTTATTTTATCATCATAATCATCATAATCATCATAATCATCATAGTTTACATCTGTACTAAATAGTCTTTTTACTAGGTCTGAAGCAACATTTATTGAGCTAACATCACCAAATTCTAATACTTTATATTTTTCTTCATCATAGTTTGGATCAAAATCATATGCATACTTTTTAAAGACTTCAAGAACACCATATTTATTTGCAACATATCTAATTACATCATCACAAGATAAGTTTCCAAAGTGTCCATTATCTAACATATATTTACTTACTTCATATTCTATTGAAGAAACTCTCCAGGAATTAAGTCTAGCCATATACATGGGCCAACCACGCTTTACTACCTCTATATTTTTAAGAATCTCATTAAAAAGTGGCGAGAATGATTTTATTCGACTTGTATCAAAAGCATATAATTCTAAAGACTTATCATACATACTAATATAATTATGAAGAAAATTAACTTCTCCATACTCTTCTAAGTCTTCAACACTTTTAAATCTACTATGAATTAAGTACTCTAAGTTATTAGTTCTTTCTCCATAAAGAGCATCATTAATCATTCTTTTAGCAATAAAATCAACTATAATTTCACTTTCTTCATATTGTGCTGCTGAAAATATAAAGCCTTCTTTACTCTCACTTATATCTATACTATTATCAGTTTCTTTAATAACATTAGCACAAATTGCCATTCTTACTCGTTCCGCCTCATAAAAAGCAGTGGCTCTTAGGACAAATTCATTAATATCTCTCTCAGATAAGTTGCTCATTATTATATTCAATTCATGATATGAGATATCATATTTCTTTTCATCTTCAGTAAGTGAAGACAAATAAGTTTCCGCAACAGTTGTGGCAAAATCAAAGTCATCATCAAATAGTTTAACAACTCCTTTGACAAAGTCATAATTTTTCTTAACAGTATCAGAGCATAATTCATACATTCTTTTATCTTTTGAACAGCTTAAGACACTAAACATAAATAAAGGATCATTTTCTAAATCTTCTATATTATATCCAGGAATGTCATTACCCCAAATATAATTGTATACTGTCTTTAAGTCATATGTTTGTTTCATTTTATCACCTGCACAATAATTAAATCAAAAAAAGATTTATAAATCAACAGAAAGTAATTTTTTCTTTCATATTTATTTACAAATTCTTTTTACTTCACAATTAATATGATCATTTAATTCATTTCTTCTTGTCTTTGTGCTAATCCTATTTTATCTGTTTCCTTAATAGAAATAATTTTTGTATTCTTAAATATCTCATCAATTTTATCGTCTACTGCTAAAGAAGAAGGTATTTTTGAAAATTCAAATTCATAATTTTTACCTACTTTCAGTTTATCAAAAATATTATAAACTAAAACTGTATCTGTCTCTCCCTGAAATTTAGACAAAGTTAAATAGTAAGACTTTTCTTCATTACCATGCTTAATGTTTTCTAACTTATATGTTCTTATAAAAGATTGATTATTATTAGTACAATAATTACTTTTAAATTCCATATCTTTAGGTCCAAAGTAAATATCGTTATTAACTGTTCCATTTTCCAACATCTTTTGACATTTTATTAAAGTTATACCCTCGTTAGAATAACTACTTTTACCGCTATCTCGATATATAGTCGTTCCCCCATCATAAAATGCTGCAGATAAAGATAGGTCTAAACTTTTAACTGCTTGCGATAAGTCATCATACTTTTTTAAATATTCAAGTAAACTAATATACTTATTATTATCATTAATTTCCACTTTATCTAAACAGTAAAGATAAACTTTCTCTTTACCATTATCATAATATAATTTTGGACTAGTGTCACAACTAGAATCGCTTCTAGTAGTAGTCCTAATTTGATACTTAATACTTTTTGAACAATTAAACTTATTTCCCTTTAATTTTATTTGGGGAACACTATATTCAGGACAAATATATGTATCATAAAGTAATCCCCTATACACATTTTCTTTAGCATTTTTTATTGCAAATACTGGTCTATTAAAAATAAATATGCCAATAAAGTCAACTATAAAAAACAATATAATCATTGTCAGAATACTATAAATTAAGAATAATTTAATTTTTGCATTTTTTATCTTTTTATTAAAAATATCAACTAACATTTTCATAGATTTTTCTGTTTTAACTTCTAAATCATCCTTGGTAATTCTCTCTCCCGCCAAAAACTCATTAATAGTTATTCCTAACTTTTCACAAAGTGGATTAAATAAAGAAAGGTCTGGCATACATTTACCATTTTCCCAATTAGAAACTGATCTATCAGTTACACCAAGTTCTTCAGCTAATTGTAATTGTGTAAGTCCCTTTTCCTTTCGACAGGTCGCAATAAAATTCCCTATTTTTTCCTGATTCATATTCGAATCTCCTTTCACATCTTAATCTTACAATGTAAAAGTCTTTTTTAACACGAAATATCTCTTGAGTTAGACTTCTTTTTTCTTTGTTGTAATAAATTTACCAGCTAGTTGATGTTTTTCATGATCAATAATATATAAATAGCCAAATATACTATAAACTATAGCTCCAATAAAGTTTACTAATAAGTCTTTCATTGTATCATGAATTCCAATATCCAAATATCCGTCTAACTCGGCTAACTTATTATTATTACTATCATATAAAATAGTATGATCAATTCCATTGATTGTAACGATATTATTATCATTTTTAGGATCTAATGTTACTGTTTGAATTTTATAAACATATTTATCTTTTTGCATATCTAAATTAAATATATTATCCATTCCATATTCAAAGAATTCCCAAGCAACACCAACAGTCATTGAAAAACAGAATGATACTAAGACAACAAATATAGGTGATAATTTAACTGAATCAGAATTTTCATTTAATAAATAAACTAAAGAAAAACCTATACTTGCACATAAGAAACCATTCAAAGTATGTAAAATAGTATCCCAACCAGGAATATGCCCATAAAAATTATTTATTTCGCCTAATATTTCTGCTGAGAATATAAACAAGAAAATAATTATTTCTAAGGTACTAGGCAAATCAACTTTAAATGTCTTTTCAACAAAATTAGGCAATAATAGTAAAAATAATGATAAAATACATAACATTACATTTTGAATATTGCCATGAAATAACTCTCTAATCATACAAACAACAATCAACACCCTTAAAAGTATGTAAAAAAATAACGTCTTTTTATCACTATAAACATAAGCTTTTTTTAATTTTTTAAATCCTTTCTTCATATAAATACCTCTACTTCTTACTTAATTTTTAATTTATAATTAATTTTAAGACTTATTTTCTTAAAATATTATACGTTAATTTACTTTTCTTAATGTCAAATTCTGTTTTTTTTAACAAAGATTAAAAAGTTTTATTTCTAGCAACAAATCATTCATTTATGAATATTATATCATTTAATTCTTTAAACTGCTACTATCATTAACTACAAGTGTACTATATAAAAATAATACATCGGGATTATTACTTGTTACTAAACTTTTAAAATAGTTGCTACTAATATATCTATTATCTATAACCGTTATCTTTTTATAGTATGGTATAAGTAATGGAATTAAGCTACTACCAAAAGAATCTCTAAATATGACTAGTTCGCCACTAGAAATATTATTATTAGAAATTTCAATAAAACTATTAGCTCCATCTAAATATACGTCATAAGCATCTAATCCTTCTAACTTGGATTCATTATAAATACTATGAAGATTACTATTTTCTAGATAGTTTACTTCTACTTTTGAAAGCTCATCACTTGTTAGATAGACTAATTTTTCACTTTTTCTATTAATGGCTGATTCACCATAATAAACTCCATAAAAATTAGGAAAAGTATTTTCTGTGTAGGAAATATCTCTATAGTTAAAGTTCATTATTGTACTCATCTTTTTAACTACCTTAGAAAGCTTTTCTTGTCGCCAATGAGTATCAGTCTCATAATAATCTTCAAGTTCTAAAACTTTACGAATGTCAATAAAAGTACCTAAATTATTAACTTCATTATAAATATAATCATAATCAATATTTAAAAAATCTTTATCTTCCAAATAATAATTTTTATCAGGAATTACCATTGTATAAATATTACTATTAGGAAATAGCTTACTCATTTCTTCTATATGATTAGTAAACTTTTTAATAGATTTTTCATTAGTTGGATATAGACTCTTAAAAATATAATTATCTTTTAAATATATATTATTATTGCTTAGCATATTAAGCACTTTATAATTATAATTAGCCTTTATACTTCTAAAATTATCCCTAAATGGAAAATGATCAAGAAAATATTTATCAACTTTAGTAATATATTCACTACTAAATTCTATATCAGGAAAACTAGCTAGTCTACGTCTTTCACTATTGCTGATATCTTTATCTTTAAATAATATTCCAAGTACTGAAAATACTAATAAGTATCCTACAAATAAAAACGTTATAATTTTATCTTTCATAAATTTCACCTAAAATCTAAAATATAAAAAAGGATTAAATGATGCATCTATTAAAAAGGCAGTTGTCAGAGTAAGTAAACATGTATAAACAACTGGTTCTAATATGTCAATCATAATACCAAATTTAGTTTTTTTAATTTTACAAATAATATTTTTAAATAAGGGAGTTGCAGCAATAATTGCTATAAC
>CALVRD010000019.1 GCA_944358435.1 uncultured Bacilli bacterium
AAAATTGTCAAAAACTTTATATTTGACTTTTTGTAAATATTAATAATTTGATATCAATACTTGCGGTTTATTGAAATAAGTTTTTCTATGTTTTTATCTATACTTTATTATTAATTTTTCCTAGAATTATAAAAAGTTCTGGATATATGTTTACTGATTATATTTTGCTGATAATCCAAGAATGAGTTCTGGAGATATTTTAAGATTAAGTGTGAAATTGTTGAATGGTTATAAGATGGACTTATTTGTATTACAATTAAGTTTTATGGGTTGGCATATTTTAGTTTTGTTTACTTTTGTCTTATTAGTATGGATTATTCCATATAAAGAGATGACTACTGTTAAATATTTAACTGATATAAAAGAAAACTATAAACCAAAGGAAGTAACTTATATTTAAAATAAAAGACAGTCAGTCGACTGTCTTTTAAAATACCATTGTATGAAGAATACGATCAGTATTTTTAAAGTTGAATTTGGCAAGATCTTTAAGTTTTTCTTTACCATATTTTTCAACGATTTCTTCTCCAACTTTATCAACATCTTTTGAAGCGCCTTTAGGTAGGGGAATATGGATATTATCGCAAAGTTTATCAAATTCTTTTAAGAAAATGTAACGACTGATAATTGAACCACAGGCTACAGCTAAATTTTTATCTTCAGCTTTAGTTAAGAAAGTAATGTCTCTTTGAATTGTAGGAATTCCTCTTAAATATTCATAATATCTTGCTTCTCTAGCAAATTCATCGACAATAATATAATCAGCATCTGGCTTTTCTTCTTGCATTAATTGATATAATACACGATTATGCATAATAGCTTTGATTTTATTCATATTAATGTCTTTGTCATACTTTTCATTATATTCTTTATTACTAAGAATAACACTACGATATTTTACTTTTTTAACTATTTCTGGAGCTATTTTTAATATTTTTGAATCATCAATTTTTTTAGAATCACCAACTCCAAGTTTTTCTAGGAAAGGAATGTCTTCTTTTTTTACATATGTTGCGGTAACAACAATTGGACCAAAATAATCACCCGTACCAACTTCATCTGAACCAACTGATGAACAATTATGATATTTTAAATCTTTTTTCTTTTGTTCTTCTTGTTTTTCTTTAGTATTATCTAATACAGTTCCCCACATAGCAGCATCAACGTCAGCGCTGGTTCCTTGAAACATAGCTTTACCAGACTCATATAGTGTAATTACAGTATCTTCTTCTTGAGCTTGAAAAATAGCATAAGGTATTTTTTTGTCTCTTACTTTATCTTTATAATATTCAATCATTTTTTGTTTAGTTTCATCATTTACTTTAATAACCACGTTCATAATAAACACCTCAAAAATATTATACTAAATTTATAATTAAAAGTCAGTAATGATAATTTATATTTTGGGGAGAAATAATTCTCTAGATAATTTTACTTAAAAATAGTATAATAATGATAGGAGGTGTGTATAATGAGTATTTTAGATGTAGGAATTATCTTATTATTAATTATGTTTTTAATTTCAGGGTTTAAAAAGGGAATAATTAAATCTGCTGTCTCTTTTATGGGATTTATCTTAATTTTTGTTATTGCTTTTATTTTTAAGGGATATGTTGGTAATGTCTTATGTAAATATTTACCATTCTTTAATTTTAGTGGTAGTTTAGATGGTGTTATTTCAATTAATATATTGTTATATCAGTTTATTGCTTTCTTTTTAATTTATTTGATATTATCAGGTGTTTATTCAATTATTTTAAAATTATCGGGAGTTTTACAGAAACTTATAAATTATACAATAATATTACTTATTCCATCTAAATTAGGTGGTGCAGTTGTTTCTTTAATAGAAGGATATTTAATAATATTTGCACTTCTTTTAACATTAATGATTCCTTTTAAAGATAGCTCTTTAATTAAAGATAGTAATTTAGCTTCAAAGATAGTATATGATACACCAGTTATTTCAAAATGGACTGGAAGTATAACTAATTCAATTGATGAAATTTATATGTTGGGTGAAAAATTAGCAAAAAAAGAATTGACTACGAATGAAGCTAATTTAGAAACTATTGATGTTATGTTAAAGTATAAAATAGTTGATAAAAAAACGATTGAACAATTAGTAGTATTAGATAAATTAAAAGGTATAACTAATTTAGATCGCGTTTTAGGAAAGTATTAATAGAATATAAAATATGTTTATATAGAGAAGGAGAATTATATGATTTATTTAGAGTGTGAAAAAGATTTTTCAAGTTTAATTTCGACTGGTACTGTTTTAGTAGACTTTT
Source organism: uncultured Bacilli bacterium (assembly GCA_944358435.1). Taxonomy (GTDB): domain Bacteria; phylum Bacillota_I; class Bacilli_A; order RF39; family UBA660; genus CAG-877. Next base: position 2,295 of record CALVRD010000019.1, read on the forward strand.
ATGCTGAATGGTGTGGACCATGTCATTTAATGGCAAAAGAATTAGAAGAGTTAGCAAATGAGGATACAAATTTGAAAATTGTCAAAATTGATATTGATAAGTTTCCAAATATTGCGAATGTAAATGCTATTATGGCAATTCCAACTTTAAAAGTATATAAGAGTGGGATTGAGGTAACTAGTCATACTGGTTATATTACTAAAGAAAATATTAAAGACTTACTCAGGTAAGTTTTTTTTATTTAAAATATTATTTTGTTTAGGGTACTTTAATTGACAATATTAGTTTTGAGAGGTTATACTTTAATTACTAAATTAGTAGGTGATATTATGTCTAAAATTAAAGTTATGGATGAAATTTTAGCTAATAAGATAGCAGCAGGGGAAGTTGTTGAAAAAACAATGAATGTTGTTAAGGAGTTAGTTGAAAATTCAATAGATGCAAAGAGTAGTGAAATAACTATAAAGTTAATTGAGTCTGGTGTAAAAGAGATAGAAGTTTCAGATGATGGAATTGGTATGGATGAGGATGATGCCAAGATGGCTTTTTTAAGACATGCAACTTCTAAACTTAAAAATTTAGATGATTTATTTTATATTGAATCTTTAGGTTTTAGAGGCGAAGCTTTACCGTCAATTGCTTCTGTTTCTAATGTACGTTTAAAAACTTCAGATGGTACTACAGGTACACTTGTTATGCTTAATGGTGGAGAAGATATGGAAGTTACTCGAGCTGACTTACAAAAGGGAACTACTATTACTGTATCTAATCTTTTCTACAATACGCCAGTTCGTTTAAAATATTTAAAAAATTTATATGTAGAATTAGCTAATATTGTTGAATATGTTAATAAGATGGCTTTATCTTATCCAAATATAAAGTTTACTTTAATAAATAATGATAAACTCTTATTACAAACTGATGGTAGTGGAGATTTACTTAAAGTTATTTATCAAATATATGGTATTGACATAACTAAAAAGATGGTTGAAATAAGGGAAGAAAATGATGATTATTATATAAGTGGTTATATATCTTATCCGGAAGTTACTAAGAGTAATCGTAATTCGATTACGACACTTGTCAATGGAAGAGTTATTAAAAATAATGAATTAAATAAAATTATTGTTGATTGCTATCACACTTATATACCTAAAGATAAATTTCCGATAATTGTTTTAAATATTGATGTTGATCCAATACTTATTGATATTAATATACATCCAACAAAAATGGATATTAAGTTTTCAAAAATGGATTCATTAAAGGAATTGGTTTCGGAAGTAATTACGAAGAAATTGAAAGAATTAGTCTTGATACCAAATATTTCTGTACGTGATGTATCAAATATTTCAGAAGTTAAAAATCAAATTAATGGTTATATTCAAGAAAAAAATATGCAAAGTAAGAATATTGAAGAGATAAGGCTAGATTTTTCTGTTAATGAGGAGCCTGTAGTTTATAATGATGAAAATAATTTAACTGATAATGATAGCTCTTTGACTCAGAATAGTGAATCTTATACTACAATTGAACCAGTTTATCGAATAAAGGAAATGATTCCTAGAGGAATAGTATATTCGACTTATATTATTGCAGAAAATGAAGATGGTATGTATATAATTGATCAACATGCAGCAGCAGAGAGAATTAATTATGAAAAGGTTCTTAAAGCATTAAAGAACCATGTTGTATTTGTTGATTTATTAGTTCCAATAAAAGTAGAACTTCCAGCTCATGAGTATTTAATTGTTAGAAATAATTTTTCTATTTTAGAAGAATATGGTTTTAAAGCAGAAGAGTTTGGGATAAATACTATTTTAATTAGAAGTCATCCAAATTGGATAATGGATGATATAGCTGAAGAATGTGTTCGTAAAGTTATTGATATTATTGCGTCTAAAGAGTCTTTTGATTTTGATCAGTTTGTATGGAGGATGGCAGCAACTATGGCTTGTAGAATGTCTATTAAAGCTAATGATTATATTTCTTATGATGATCAAGTTTGGTTATTAAATGAACTACGTAAATGTGAAAATCCATTTACTTGTCCTCATGGTAGACCAACAATTATTACTTATACAAAATATGATTTAGAAAAACTATTTAAAAGAAGTATTGATTAGTTTTTGGAGTGGTATTATGAATGATATTATTGTGATTGTAGGACCAACTGGTGTTGGAAAAACTAAACTTAGTATTGAATTAGCTAAGAGGATAGATGCTGAGATAATTAATGGGGATTCGGTTGCAATTTATAAAGGACTTGATATTGGTAGTGCTAAACCATTAATAAATGAAAGAGAACACATAGTACATCATTTAATTGATATTCGTAATGTATGGGAAGATTATACAGTTTATGATTATCAGATTGATGTACGTAGATTAATAAATGAAATTACTATGCGCGGAAAAAGAATTATTATTGTTGGGGGAACAGGGCTTTATATAAAAGCAGCTTTATATGATTACAAGTTTACTAAAGGAACAATTAATAATAATTATGATAATCTTAGTAATCAAGAGTTATATGATAAAATAGTTCAATATAAGGAAGACATTGATGTTCATATTAATAATAGACAAAGACTTGTTAGGTTACTAAATAAGTTTGAAAATAGGGAAGAAATTTCTCACGATAAAGATAAGTTACTTTATCCAGCTAGAGTTATTGGTCTTACTACTGATAGAGAAATTTTATATGATCGAATTAATAGACGAGTGGATACTATGGTTGATAATGGATTACTTGAAGAAGTAGATGAATTAAAAGATTATTATAGAAATTCACGTATTTTAAATAGTGCAATTGGTTATAAAGAGTTTAGTGATTATTTTAATAATTCTAAAAATTTGGATGAAGTTATTAATCAGATTAAACTTGACTCTAGGAGATTTGCAAAGAGACAATATACTTTTTTTAATCATCAATTTAAGGTAGATTGGTATGATGTTAATTTCGATAATTTTAATTTAACAATAGATACTATATATGAATCAATAAAATAAAAAAGCCTGTTAGGCTTCTTTTAATTCAGTATAAATTTCTTGATTAAAATTATGTTCTGTTTGATCTAGTGTTAATAGTTTTTTTGTTGAGATTAAATAGTAGTCATGAGTTATTGTGTTCACTCCTGTTGTTGTGATGGGATCGTCCCAAGTTAGGTCTAGATGTTTCCAAGTACCATCTAAATTGATGGCATTCCAAATATGATTATCACTTGCGATTTTAAAATTTTCAATTCCTAAACGCTCTAACATTAATTGCATAGCATCTGTATAGCCACTACAAGTAGCATATCCTTGCAGTAAGGCTCCATAAGCTGTATCTGATTTATATGTTTGATCATTATAATCTCTTCGCCCTACATCGTAAGTTGCATTGTTTATAATATAGTCATGTATAGCTTTAATATTTGCTTCTAAAGATAAATTTTGATTAACTATATTTTTTTCGATAGTATCTAATTGTTTTTCAATATTAGCTATTTCAGTAGCATTATAATTTTTATGAATAGTAATTGTAATTTTACCATTATTATCAAATTCTGTTTCAATATGCTTAAACCCATTATAGGGATGGACATAATTATTAATAAGTGATAAAGTATCCTGATCGTTGGCGATTGATTCTAAATCAGTTAAGCAATTGTCATAATCTTTATTACAGTAAAATGTAAATTCATTTTTTCCAGCATTAATAGCTGTATAATAAATATTTAATAAGTCTTGTTTACAATCGGGCATAAAATCAGTTGTATTTTGAATATATGAGAAATCATAGGATCGATAGTATTTATTTTTTTCTCCTAAGGTGACTTCTGTTTGATTCCCACTTAATAATTCTGTAACTGGTACTAATAATTTTTTATTTTGCATTAGGATTAGACCTAATATTATAAATAGAGTTCCTAATATTGCTAGTTTTTTCATGACTCCTCCTAAGTATTATTTATATGTTCATTGTATCTTAATTTTTAGAGGTTGTAAATAGTTTTAGGGCAAAGAAAAAAATCGATAAATTTCGATTTTTTAAATTAATTTATTGAATTCATCATTTTTGTTAATCTTGATTTTAAACGAGCTGCTTTATTCTTATGTACTAAACCACTAGACATAGCTTTATCAATTCTTTGAATAGCAATATTTAAGTTGTTACTAGCAGTTTCTTTATTACCAGCTTTTGCTTCTTTTTCAAATTTTTTGATAGCAGTTCTCATACTTGAACTTACTAAAGTATTTGCATCTGTCTTTTTTACGCTTGAACGCATACGTTTCTTTGCACTTTTAATATTTGGCATAATTTCACCTCACTTTTATAAACACATTAATTTTATCAAATATATAGTAAAAAAGCAAATAAAAATTATATTTTTTGTTAATATTATATATAGGTGAGGTAAAATGCATACAATAGATTTAGGTAAATATAATTATAGAACTGATTTAATTATTGAAAAAGTGAATAGTGTTAATGGTGATCATTATGAAGAAAAGGGAATTTTAGTTGATACTATTATTGATTCTAATAATAAATATATAACTATAGCTTTTGAAGATGTTACAGATAAAGATAATTATAAGAATGTTGAATGGATTTTTATTAGAGAATTAAAAAATATTTTAAGTAATTATGTAACTTTAGATAGTAAGATATTAGTGGTTGGACTTGGAAATAGCCAATCAACGCCAGATTCTTTAGGACCTGAAGTAATTAATAATATTTTAGTAACAAGACATTTATTTAATTTAGGAGATGTTGAAGATGGCTATTTAAATGTTTGCTCTTTAAAACCACAAGTTACTGGTGTTACGGGAATTGAAACAAGTGATATGATTGAAGCTGTTATTAATAAACTTAATGTTGATTTAGTAATTGTTGTTGATGCTTTGGCTGCTTCTTCTATTACAAGAGTTAATAGAACTATTCAAATTACTGATAGTGGGATTGCTCCAGGTAGTGGGGTTGGTAACAATAGACGTGAGTTGTCACTAAAGACTTTGGGAATACCAGTTGTTGCGATTGGTGTACCAACAATTGTTGATGCGGCAACAATTGTTTCTAATACAATGAAATACTTATTAAAACACTTAAGCTATAAATTAGAAAATATTGATAATGTTAAAAATAAATTAATGGTTAATGAGACATATGATTATAGTAGGCAAGATATTGTATTTAGTGATAGTGATAGGGAAAAAGTAATGGGAATATTGGGATCTTTAGATGAAGAAGAAATGAAGAGTTTATTTTTAGAAGTTTTAACTCCAATTAATTATAATTTAATGGTTACTCCTAAAGAAATTGATTTTATAATTGAAAAATTAGGTCTATTAATCGGAAATGGTATTAATAAAAGTTTACATAGTTCTTTTAATCCGACAAAATAATTAAAGAGTTATTATTATATTTATATTGGTGATATTATGAAAAAGAAATTTGTTGCGCATAAAGTTAAAAGAAAAAGACGTTATAAGTTTCTTTTCTTTTTATTGTTTTTTTGTTTAGGAATGTATCTTAGTTTTAAATACTTAAATCGTAGTAATATTAAAATTAATGATAAGACTTTGGCTAAATTTTTAGTTGATGTAACATTTGAAAATAAAATTTTTAGTAGTGATAAAAAGATTTTTAAAGAGATACGTCCTACGTTTTTTTTAGAGAATAATTATACTGATAGTAAAAATGATAATGATAATGATAAGAAGGGTAAGAATGACGCAGTTCCTGTTATTTCGGAAGCTGATCCAATTATTTATATTTATAATTCACATCAAAGTGAAGAATATATACCAACTACTTTTGCAGAGTTTAGTGTTAATCCGACAGTTATGGTTGGAGATTATATTTTAGCTGATGTTTTTAATAAAAATAATTTAAAAACAATAGTGGAAGAGAGAAATATAAAGAGCGTACTTAATGAACATGGTTGGAATTATGCTTATAGTTATAGAGCAAGTAGAGTTTTAATGGAAGAAGCTAAAAGTAGTAATCCAACATTAAAATATTTTATTGATGTACATAGAGATAGTTTAACTAAAGATCGGACAACGGTTACAATTAATGGTAAAGATTATGCTAAAACTATATTTTTAATTGGACTAGAAAATGAAAGATATGAAGAGAATTTAGAGTTTACGATGCGACTTAATGATAAAATGAATGAAAAATATCCTGGTTTATCTAAAGGCATATATAAGAAAGGGGGAGAAGGGGTTAATGGAGTTTATAATCAAGATTTTTCAAATAGAGTTATTTTAATTGAAGTAGGGGGGTATGAAAATTCTTTATCGGAAGTGCTTAATTCAATATTAGCTTTTTCAGAATGTTTTATGGAGGTTGTTAATGGGGAAATTTAAAAGTCTTTTTAAATTAGTAGGGGGAATTGTTGTAATATTATTTTTGATTATATATATAGGTCAAGGAACTGGGTATTATCAAATTGCTGAGAATAGAAAAGTTGCTTTAACAGAGGAGGCAATAAAGAGATTTGAGCAAGATGTCTCGGAAGGAAAAGAGATAGTGGCTAGTAATTACTTGGTAAAAGAAAAGAATTATAATAATAACATTTCAATGGCTGGAATGAAGGTTTCAGAAATTATTGAGGCAGGATTTAATAAATTTATGAAAGCTATTTTTAAAGAGTTAGAGAACGTTGTTAACGGGAAATGAAAATGTAGTATTTTTATTTCCTTTTTTGATGCCATATAGTATAATCAATATAGGATAGGTTATTGGGGTGTAATTATGAATTATAAGAGTGAAATGTTAGCTAGTGTGCTTACGTCATTGGAAGATTTGGAAACGGAAATTAATAGTAAATTAGAAAAATTAGTTAAAGAAAAAGCTAGAAGAGAATATCGCAATGATATATTACAGTTATCGACAACTGATATAGCATTACTTACTACTTATTATGTTAATTCAAATGAAGCGGTAAGAAGACAATTTTTGTCTTTACTTCAAACTACTTATAATGATAATGCTATGGTAGAAAATTTTATGGTCGAGTTTAAGAATTTATATTTTTTAAATAAAGCGGGTCTTAATTCTACTATACAATATGGAGCTGCTAAGCGAGTAGTTATTGATTTTATTAATAAATTAAAAGATGAGTGTTTAACTGATAAAAAAATAGATAAAGATTTAGAAAACGAGCTTAGGTATCAACTTTCTTCTTTAAAACAATTAATTAGTTATTTTTTTACAAAAGCTGGAAGTGTCGAAATTAAAAATATTGATGATTTTTTAATGATATTAAATATGTTTAAAATTAGTGATGAAATTAAAAATAATGCTTTATCTATAGCAATTTCTAATAATGTTAAATTTTATAAGAGTGCAATTAGACGAAATAAAAAGATAGACAAAGTTACAGAATTTGAATAGTAGGAGGTGTTATTTTATGATGGTAAAGAGACTAATTGATTTGTTACAAAAAGCTATAATTAAAAATAAAGAAATGATAGCTTTAAATAAAAATAATAATGATTGGAATAATGTATATAAAAAACAGGTAGAAAAAGAGAATAGAAATTATAAAAAAATAATTACAGCTTTATCTGATTCTAAGAGCAGAAATTTTATTACGGATCTTGAAATAATTGATAAGTTATTGGAAATAAATAATGTATCAGAAGAAAATAGAAATGATATATATCAGTTTATATTGAAATATAATAAAAAAGTATATGATTATAAAATAGGTAATTGTAGTATTAAAGACTTAGAACTTTTAGGAGAGAACGATATTAGTAAATTAAAGAAGTTATTTACTAAGTATGGATATGATTTTGATAAATTACCAAGTAAAATACAAGAAGTAATTGTGGATAAGGCATCTATAAATAATATAAAAGAAGTATTTGAAACATTACTAAATAATAATTATAAATTAAATATCGAAAAAGATGCTTATTTATTAATGTCTTTACTTATAGGGAGTAATAAATCTACTATAAGCAAGATAAGTAAATTAGCTTTTTCAAAAGGATTAACATCTGATGAAGTACTTACAATTGGTGGAATTTTAATTGAGCAGTCAAAAAATAAAGTTAGAAGTAATAAATTATATGAGAGATTTAATATTGAAAATGTTATAGATGATGGCCCTAGAGTTGTTGGATCTGAAGAAGATTTTGAAAAGAATGTTAAAGAACTTGGAAAATGGGGTATTTCAGTTAGATATATTTATGATAGATGTAAGTATGTTCTTATTTGTTCTAATGAAGTTTTAAGTCATAATTTAAGTTTATTTCAAGACTATGGTTTTTCTTTAAAAACTAAAAATAATAAATTATGTTTTTCAACGCTTTCGGCTTTATTAAAATATAATACTGTTGAAATAATAGACCGATTTATTGAAGTTCATCCATTTGGACTGGAGTATTTAAAAAATAATTTAAGTATATTAAGACAAGTTAGTAGTTTAGAAGATTTGGTATTTTATAAACTTTATTATTCTAATAAGAACTTTGGAAGTGAAGCAGCTTTTATAAAGATAGTTAATAATAATTTATCGCAGCTAGCTCTTCAAGGAAAAGTTAGCGGTTTATCTTCAACATATTATAATGCCTATGCTAATATAAATGAAGATAGTAAATATATAATTACTAATATATTTATACCTACTTATAGTAGAGATTATTATTCATTAATTAAAAATAAAATTAGTAATGATATTTCAGCTACAATATTTGATAATAAATATATTCAATGTGTAAATAGATATTCTGATTATAAAGAACCTCTTCTTTATGATTTTGATGGTATTAGAATATCAAAATTAAAAGTATTAAGAATATTTGATACTTTATTAAAAGTTGGGGTAGAAGCAAATGATGAAAGTTTCTTGTATGCTCTTTTATATAATACAATGATTAGTAGAGATGACTTTGTAAAGATAAGTAAAATGGTTAAACTAGAGGGCTAGGTGATAAGATGGAATTTTTAAAGGAATTTGGTATAACTGATGAAGTTATTTATAGAATAGAAGTTAATAATGATAAAGCTTTAGTATTTAGTTTTATTTGTTCAAAAGATAATGTTAGGAAAAATATTGAGTATTTTGAAAGTATTGGAATAGAAGTTATTGAATTATTGTTAATTTATAGATTAGAGATATTTTTAATTGATTATGAAATATTAGTAAAGTCATTTGAAAGTTTCCAAGTTCCAACTTTAGTACAATTAATTAATGAGGATATAAATGCAGTTAACTTATTATAATAATTGGAATAAAGATAATTATAAGAATTTTTTTAAGGAACTAGCTAAATTTGGAGATAGTAACTATTTAGAATTTAATAAAAAAATAATTTTTACTAAATATCAGATGCTAGGTATTAGAATTCCAGATATTCGAAAAGTAACAAAGATAATTAGCAAAAGTAATTTTAGAGAGTTTTTAAATTGTAAATTTAGTGGTTTATATGAGGAACTTTTAATACGAGGTATTTTATTATCATATATAGATGATTATAAGGAATTTATTAATTATTTAGATCAATTTATAGTATTTATTGATAACTGGGCAATATGTGATACTTGTTTATCTTCTTATAAGATAGTTAATAAAAATAAGGATGTTTTTTTTGTAAAGATTAAAGAATATCTTAATAGTTGTGAAGAATTTATTGTTAGAGTTGGAGTTATATTTTTACTTGATTATTTTCTAGTAGATGAATATATTGATGAAGTTTTAGAATTAATTAATAATATTAAGTTACGGGCATATTATGTAGATATGGCGATTGCTTGGTTGATTAGTGTATCTTTTGTTAAGTATCAAGACAAGACAATTAAGTTTTTAGATAATAATAAACTGGATAAAGAAATTATTAGAATGGCAATTCAAAAGATTAGGGATTCTTTAAGAGTTGATAAGTCAGTAAAAGATTTTGTACTAAAGTATAAGTAGATGAATGAAGGGACTATATAAAAAGTAGTTCTTTTTTATATATATTAAGTGATAAAATATATATAAATTAAATGTTTTAAAGATAGTTATAATTAATTATAAAGCAATATATGCTCTACCAACAGTAATCAATAGTGCTAGTATATTATCATTAAAATTAGATGAGATAAAGGAAAGAACTGAGTATATTTTAAGTGCTGGTGGATCTATTGTTTTGAATGATAGATTTAATAGTATATATGGCTTATCAAGAAAAAGTTATCAGGAAAGAGCAAAGGTATTGACTAAATCCTAAAATGGGCATTATTATAATAAAAAATTAGTAAAAAAACAACCTCTAGATGAGGTTGTGGTTGATGTTTTACTTTTTTATTGATATAGATCTTGCTTTAGTAATTCTAGATTGTCATTCATAATTATTAAGTAATCTTTTTTTTCGGAACGTTCGCTATCGGTTAAAATATCTAAGCGATGAAGTTCAACTGGCTTTATAGCGGGAAATTCAGCTATTATTTTATCAGCATTTTCACTAGGAGTATCTCCTTTAAATGTATAGATATAACTTATTTTCTTTTCTTGAATTAAATTTTTAACATCACTTATTGTTTTATCAGAAGCACTTGAGTCAATGCATAAAACTTCTATATTAAATTTTTCAAGAAATTTTAGAGCTGGATTATCAACAACAATAACTTTTTCACCAGCGTTTTCGGTTGTGATACGATAGTTGACATCAAGTTCAGAAATGGCAATTTTTAATTCTTCATATTTTTGACTCACTTGTTCTTTTAAAACATTACTGGAAATATATTCTTCTAGACCTATATGAACATTTTGAGCCATCATTAACAGTCCGGCAGGATTTAACCATAATTCTTCAGGAGCGTAGGTATTTTCCAAAACATAAGCACTGTCAATTATTTTTAAATCAGGATTAAGATCTAGTAAATCTATAGCAAGTTCTCTTTCTTTTTCAATTAAACCATTATAGATAAATAAATCTTTTTTACTAAAGTCTTTTTTTTGCTTCTTACTGATTGTATATTTATCAGTATCAACTCCATCTGGATATATAGAAGTAATTGTAGCATGTTCAGAATACAAACTTTTAGTGATATATTCATTTGGATAATTTGTAACAATTATATCAATATTTTCCATATCATCAGCTGTACAGCCAGTAGTTAATAAAGTAAGAGTTAACATTATAATTAATAAAGTACTATATTTTAGCCATTTTTTCATTTTTATTCTTATTCTCCTTATATGGTACAGGATCATATCCAGAAGTTCCAAAGGGATTGCAACGAAGAATTCTTTTTATAGATAGGTAAGTTCCTTTTATTAATCCATATGTTTCAATAGCTTCAATTGCATAATTAGAACAAGTTGGAATATGACGACAAGATGCATGACAAGATAAGGGCATTTTTTGATAGAGCTTTATAAAAAAAATTAAAATTCTTTTCATATTATCACCTTTTTAAATACCATTTCTTCCTGTATATTTTTTATTTTATCTTGCAAAAATAGTTTACTATAATTTTAGATAAATAGCAATTATAAGTATACTAATTTAATTTATTTTGATATACTTATCATGGTGAGGAAATGTGGAAGAATTGTTTGAAAAATTAAATATTAAACCTAAAGATATGAAGCTTTATATAACTGCTTTTTCTCATAGTAGTTATGCTAATGAGCATAAAGCAAAGGGTGATTATGAACGACTAGAATTTTTAGGAGATTCAGTTGTTGATTTAGTAGTTGCGGATTATTTATATTCATATAAGAGTGAAAATGAAGGAGAAATGACTAAAGTAAGAGCTAGTTATGTTTGTGAAAATGCTTTATATGAGTATTCAATGGATTTAGGATTAAATAAATATATTAGAGTTGGACATGGTGAAGAAAAAGAAGGCGGCAAATATAAAAAAGCAATAGTTGCGGACATATTTGAAGCTTTAGTTGGAGCAATATATTTAGATTTAGGATATGCAACTGCGAGAAGAACAGTTTTAAATGTAATTGTTCCTTATATTGAAAATCCTAATATTACTTTTTTTAGCGATTATAAAAGTTCTTTACAAGAATATGTTCAGACAGAACAAAAGTCAGTACATTATGAATTAATTGAAGAAAGTGGCCCTGCTCATGATCGGACATTTAAAGTAGTGGCAATGATTGATGACATGGTTTATGGAACAGGAATTGGTAGTTCAAAAAAAGAAGCAGAGCAAGAGGCGGCTAAAGAATCTTTAAAAAAATTGGCTGTTTAGGTTTGAAATTTAACTTAAATGATGATATAATTACTGTGCTCTTTGAAAGCTAATAGTCTTTATAAATATAAAAGAGAGGAGAATTTATGAGTAAAATTAAAATTTTTAGTTTAGGCGGGTTAAATGAGAATGGCAAGAATATGTATATTGTTAAGGTTAATGAAGATATTTTTGTATTTGATGCTGGACTAAAATATGATAATGATTTGAATTTAGGGATAGATTATATTATTCCAAATTTTGATTATTTAATAAAAAATAGAAAAAATTTGAAAGGTATCTTTTTAACACATGGACATGATGGTAATATGGGAGCTGTTCCAGATATTATTAGTAAATTGCCGGGTGTTGCTGTTTATGGTACTAAGTTAACACTAGAAATATTAAAGAATGATATGACTAGTGCTGAAATAACTAAGGCTAATTTAAAAGAGATTAGGCCACATTCAAAGATTGATTTTGGCCCTAATGCTTTGTTTCCAATTAGTGTAACTCATTCAATACCGGATGCTGTATGTTATGTACTTTATACTGAAGATGGTGCTATTGTTTATACTGGAGACTTTGTATTTGATTCAACAATGATGGGAGCTTATAAAACTGATATTGGTAAATTAGCTTATGTTGGTAAACAAGGGGTTTTATGTTTACTTTCTGAGTCATTTTATGCTGATAGAGTTGGGCATACTAGTCCTAATAATCGTGTGTCTAGTTTTATTAGAGAAGTATTAATAGAAAATCCTAATCGTATTATTGCAACAGTTTTACCAGCTCATATTTATCGTGTACAAGAGTTATTTAATGAAATATCTAATACACATAGAAAAATTGTTATTATGGGTAAAGCATTACAAGAAACTATTAATAGATCTTTAGAGATGGGATATTTGAAGGTAGATAAAAGTAGAATTGGAACTTTAAATGATTTAGATAATAAAGATGTTGTGGTATTTATTTCTGATGAGAAAGAAAAGCCTTTTGCAAACTTAGAGAGAATTATTAAAGGGTATGACAAATACATTAAAATAAAAGAAACAGATACTATCTTTATTACTGAACCAAGTTATGCAGGAATTGAAAAGAGAATGGCCGTTGTAATGGATGATATTGCGATGCTTGGGGCGAATGCGGTAAGCTTATCTAGTAAGAAACATTTATTACATCATGCATCTCGTGAAGACTTAATGCTAATGATCAATTTAATGAATCCAAAGTATTACTTTCCAGTAAAAGGAGAATATCGTTTACAATATGCTAATGCAGAAATTGCTGAAGAGTTAGGAATTCCAAAAGAAAATATTGTGTTAAAACAAAATGGTGATGTTTTTGAATTAGTTAATGGAGTTAATACTAATTCGACTGAGCATGTTGAGGTTGATGATATTTTAATCGATGGTAATAGTCGAGGGGATATTGGAGATTTAGTATTAAAAGATCGTGAAATGTTAGGTGAAAGTGGTATTGTTATTATTAGTTGTACTCTTGATAAACAAAGTAAACAAATTCTTGGCGGACCAGAAATTTTAACTAGAGGATTTATTTATGTAAAAGAAAGTCAAGACCTATTAGAAGAGACTAAGGCCATTTCAAAAGAAGCAATCGAGAGTAATATTGAAATAAATTCCAAAAGAGTTGACTACGCTAAGATTAAGAATGAAGTTCGTGATGTTTTAGGTAAATTCTTTTATAGAGAAACTGGAGCAAAACCAATGATTATTACAGTAATTCAAGAAATATAATATATGTTATGGAGAAGACTCTAGTAGGACTTCTCTTTTTTTAAAAAAATCTTTAAAAAAGTTTTTTATATGATATAATTGATTTGTTGTTATATGTCCTCGTAGCTCAGTAGGATAGAGCAATCGCCTCCTAAGTAAGTGGCTATGAAAAAAGACACATTAAAAAAACAAAAGAAAGCCTTATAATATAAGGCAAAACCTGTCCTTGTAACTCAGTAGGATAGAGTATTCGCCTCCTAAGCGAAAAGCCGGCAGTTCGAATCTGCCCAAGGACGCCATTATTGATAGTAAAAGTCTTGTAATTAAAGGGTTTCAAGGCTTTTTTTCATATTTAAAAAAGTATTACAAACTATTATAAAATTATATAAAGTAATTTTTAGTATGGCACTTATTATGGCACTCGTAAAAAATTTAATAATTATCTATAAAAGTATTATAAATAAAGGGCTAAACAATAACGAGTAATAAAAATAATAATTGAATTGGCACTAATTTATGAAAAAGGTACTAATTATAATGAAAAAGGTGGAAAAATGGATGATAAAATGTTTGATGACTTAAAAGATTTGCGTTTTACTATGACTAACAAAATGCAAGAAATATTAACGCATTTACTTTTTTTGAAACAAGCACTTGAGAATGAGAAATTATCTTTTAGAGAAAGAAAACTTATGCAAAAAGAATTTGATAATTTATTGAAAAGTTTTAGAAAAGAGTTTCAAGTAAATAACCCTGTGCAAGTTCAAATAATGAGAAGTTATCTAAATATAAAATAAAAAAAGAAAGATAAGCAAGTTATCATTTAACTACTTATCTTTTTTTGGCTTACCATATTGTTTAGATAAATCCATACCTTTAATACAAGTAAAGCAAGATATAGCAACTCTTTGTTTAGGGTCTTTTTCCATAAAAATACATAACTCATCATAACACTCTTTAAATAGTTCTATAAACTCTTGTTTCTTTTTGTTATGTTCTTCTTGTTGCTTGATATATTCATCATAACCATTATTAACTATAAACTCTAAATCATATTCTAAACTATCTTTGCTTGTTTCTTTAATACCTAATAAGTCCTCAATATCTAAATCTATACTGATTTTATTATTTTTCATTATGCTTTACCTCCATAAACTCAATTAGCTTTAAATACTCAAACTCACTAATTAAGTAATTTTTTGATGATTTAATAGCCTTAATTTTTCCCTCATCAATTAGTTTCTTTATATACCCAATAGAAGTATGTAGGCTATCACATACCTCTGCAAGTGTTAAAAATCTTTGTTTCATTATTCCTCCTTGATAGGTAGGGGTGATTTTAGTAAATCCACTATAAAAAAAGGACATATCGACCTATGCCCTACCTAAAATTATTTAATCATTTTGTGTATTCCATTTGCTTTTTTTAAATATTCTATATAAAGTTGCATTGATATAAGTTCCATTCATAAAGATAAAAGGGTTCATCAAATAAACACTATTTTTACCCGATTTAGTCCTTGCCATTATATTAAGGTCAATTAGATGATTTACACCCTCGGCAAAGGTATTATGTGATATATCAACTAATTCCATAAATCTTTGTTTTCCAATATTTACACCATCTTCAGTTAATATACCACTTGTTTTATCAAGATAGGCAAGTGCGGTTAAAATAATTTTAAACTCACTTTTTGTTAAATCTTCTTTAGCAAGTATGCCAATAGTGTCTTTATATACTTTTACAAATGAATTATTCTTTTTAATATATTTATGGTTGGCTCTATATTCTTTTTGCTCTCTAGTATCAACTCTAATACTATCTCCCTCTCGTAAAGTATATTGAACTTCTCCTGTTTCGGTATCAATATAATTACATACAATTTCACTTTCTTTAATTTCTTTTCTCTTTAGTTGTTCCATTGTTGTCTCCTCATAAAAACACATACCAATTTTGGCTTAAAAACAGCCTTAATAGACCCCATTTACTTGGTGTGTTGCATACCAACATATTGGTATCTATATTTTGCGAAAATCCTATAAAATAAGGCTTAAATGCCTATCTTTCTTCTTATTCTTTTCTTATACAAAATATAAAGTGGATTTTAAGCGATTTATCACTACTAATAGATATATATTAAAGGAGTATTATTATAATATATACTCTATATATAAAATTGCTGTCATAATACCTATAATTATTCTTTAAAAGGCTTATGGTATGTCCTTATAACTTTTTACAATTTAATTTTAATATTATATAGTGGTTCGTGTTAAGTTTTTAAGTATTACAAAACTATGATTTGTTATAAACAAAAACAAGAGCATTGATTTGCTCTTGTGTCATATAATATCTATTACCAATTTTAGTGTAAGATACTTCATTATTTTTAACCCAACTATAAAGTGTTTTATAAGATATATTTATAATCTTACAAGCCTCTTTTAAAGTAAATAAGTCTTTGATAGTAGCACCTCCTCATATATATAGTAGCGACAAAGAAAAAAACTCTAATTTGGTATATTTTTGTTAAATAAAAAGTATATAAGCAAATTGTTTATATACTTTTTATAGAGAAATATTTTTTGTTTTTACTACCTAATTTTGATTATCTATATTTTCAGTTATTTTAATTTTACCATTTGCATTGGTAACAACAATTTTATCTGATTGCTCATCATAGCAATATTGATTATTACTGAAACGTTGTACGCTACCATCGGTAGAAAATAGCAACCGTTCATTTCCATTTAATACTATATCGTCTAAATGAGTTACAATTTTTGTTGTATCACTATAACTTGAGTCATTAAAGCATACAAGTTCATAATCTAAAGATATATTTACGTTTTCAAAGTTTATATTATTATATTTTGAAGTTATTTGGTAGAGTTTGTGAAAACCGCCGTCTCTACAACTAAGGTCAGGAAAATCATAACAATTAGGCATAGCGGTAGAAATATAGTTTTCTATGTTTATAAAATCACTTATATTATTGGTTGTTACATCCACATAATTTATTTTTGGCTGTGGGGTTTCTATATTTTCTTCTTTGTCACAACCACATACACCTAATAAAATAAACATATATAATAAAATTAAACTAAACTTTTTCATAAAATCAATACTCCTTTTCTTAAAGAATATAAATCATTTTCTCATATACCTATTTTTTCTTTTTAGGTGGTACATATTTTGTAGGTAAATTTGGAATTAAATTGATTAGTGGCTTTTTTTTACTTGGTGGGTTATTTTTAATAAAATCTAATGTTCCAATTATTTTTTGAGCAAATTCCATAGCTTCATAAGAACTTAATCCATTTCTTAAACACAAAACTTGTACACATGGTCTTATAAGAGAGTTTAGGTATATATAAACAAAAATACTATCCAAATCTTTATTTTGTTCAATTCTACCAGTTACAAATGTTCCTAGTGTATATTGTAGATTAGTTTTATCGCTAGTTACAATTTCATAATTAGTAATATCATCAAAATCTATAACAACATTTTCATATAATAATTTAAGATAAATTTTTCTATTATTTTCATCAAAATAAAGTGTTGAAACATCGTTTGATAATAAATGTGTAGGAAAAACTCCAGCAGAATTTATTTCTTCTTTTAATTTTTTAGCACTTTCAACTATTTTTTTATTCTTTTCGATTTTTTGTTTTTTATAAAATTCACTTTCTGTAAACAGACACCATAAAAAACATATACCAACAATACCTAAAATTATTAATAACAATAAACCAAAATGTGTTCCTATAAAATATACTAATAAAATTGATAATATTGCCATTACTATTATTCCCATAAAGTCACACTCCTTTCTTATAAACTATTATACCATAACTTACACGAATAGAGTAAGTGTATTCGGCGTTATTTTTGAGAAAATATTAATAGTGTTAGGTGGTGGTATAATTGTTTAAAAGAGAAGATGAAAACTATATATATGAAGTAGTATCAAAGAACATAAAAAAGCAAAGACAACTAAAAGGACTTACACAAGAACAATTAGCCAATAAAATGAGTTATTCAACACAATTTATATCTAATATAGAAAGTAAAAATCATCAAACGTTTTCACTTGGAACACTTTGGAGGTTGGCTCTTGTACTTGATATAGATATAGCCGAATTATTTAAAGAAGATAACAAAAAAATTAAGAGTGATAAAGATTAAAATCTTATCAC
>CALVRD010000020.1 GCA_944358435.1 uncultured Bacilli bacterium
GAGATTGGTTCAACCATAACAGTTGATATATTACTTGGAATTTCATACCAGTTATCCTCTTTTCCAGCCTCATATTTTTCAACAGAATTAAACCAAATATTTTGAGCATATTTATATTCTGAAGTATTTAAAGAACGATTATCATCATAACCAACCCATACTGCTGAAACAATATCTTTATTGTAACCAATGTTCCAATTATCACCATTTGTAGTTCCACTCTTTAAAGCATATTTATGTGTAAGTTTAGAAGCAAGTGAAATACCAGTTGGATAGTTATAATCAATATAGTCTGGATCATAAGTTGCAGTTAATAAATTATTTAAAATAAATACCAAACTTGAGTTTAGAACTAATTCTTTATCATTATCTGCCTCATATAAAACATTACCTTCACTATCAACAACTTTTTCAATTAAATGAGGCTTTACTTTATATCCTGAATTAGCAAATGCTGAATATCCTGAAGCCATTTCCATAATACTAATTTCATTAGTACCAAGCGGTAAAGAAGGAATGTTTTCAAGCTTTGATGTAATTCCAACTCGTCTTGCTACATTAATTAAAGCGTCTCCGCCTAAGAACAAATGCGTTTTAACAGCATATATATTTTCCGAATACGCAATAGCAGCCCCCATTGATATTGGCTTATTTCCATATGTATTATTATAGTTTCTAGGAGAATAATTACTTTGGTCATTAAAGGTAAAAGTAGTCTCTTCACTAGTAAAAGCAGAACTTGAAGTAAATCCATTTTCTAAAGCAGCATAGTATAAATATGGCTTCATGGTTGATCCGACTTGTCGCATCGAATCAGTTGCTCTATTAAAAGAAGAAACGTTATAATCTCTACCACCAACTAAGGCAATAATTCCACCAGTTTCAGGCTTCATCATAACAACAGCAGTTTCAATTTCTGAATCACTAGGAATGGTATTACTAATTATCTCTTCCAAGTTTTTTTGAGCTGTTAAATCAAGATTAGTATATATTTTTAACCCCTTATTATCGCTGTAAGATAGTGGAATTGAATCGATAGATTTTAATTCTTTAATAACAGCATCTTGATAATACCTAATAGTACTAAGCTGTTGTATTTCATCCTTTCCTGTAAAAATTAATTCTTCATTGTAAGCTTTATCTTTTTCATCTTCAGTAATTACCCCATTTTTAACAAGTAATTCTAAGATCAATAGTTGTCTCTTTTTAGCTAAATCATAATTATTTAATGGTGAATAATTTTCTGGAGACTTTGGAATTCCTGTTAAAATAGTTGCTTCTGCCAAAGTTAAATCCTTAGCCGACTTGTTAAAATAAAACTTACTAGCATTTTCAATCCCATATTTTCCATGCCCATAATTAATTGTATTTAAATATCCTTCTAAAATCTCATCTTTTGAATAATTAGCTTCAATTTTTAATGTATACCACATCTCATCCCATTTTCTTTTCCAAGTTTTGTCAAAATCTAAAAATAAATTTTTAGCATACTGCTGAGTAATAGTTGATGCCCCTTGCTTAGTAGAACCACTTGTTATATTAATATAACCAGCTTTTAAAATTCTTAAAAAATCAAATCCAAAATGTTTATAAAAATATTTATCTTCAGTACAAATAGTTGCCTTTATTATATATTCTGACATATCATTTAAAGATATCCATTCTTTTGATTCATTTCCATGAAAGAAAACTTGTTCACTATTATCATATAAGATCAGACTATTAGCACTTGAAATCTCTGGCTTAGGAGATAATTTAACATAAGCAAAAACACCACCAATACCAAGTATTAACAAAATAAAATTAAATTTAATAAATTTTCCAATTTTTCTAATCATAATAATAGTCTCCTTTTCATTATTAGTATTTAAATAAAAAAATAAAATATGTATAAAATATCTATATTTTATGTTATAATTTAAACTATAAATTTAAGGCGGTGATGTATGCATGCGAAAAAAAGTCCGCATTACAACACTTAATAATAATGAAAAGACTATTCATGATATAACAGCACTAGTTAGAGATAATACAATTGTATATATTGAAAAAGATTCTAAAAAAACCAAAGTTTACTTTAACTATGATAAGAATCAATTAATTAGAGAAAATAAAGAATTGTCCATGTGTTATAATTTTGATCTAGAAAAAGAAACAATGGGAAAACTATTAGTATATGGCTTACAAAAAAGTCTTACATTACGAATAAAGACTAATACAATTATTCGTGAAGGATATAATATTGAACTAAAGTTTACTGTTGAAAAAGAACCAATTGAATATAAAATTGAGGTGATAAAATGAGTTTAATTAAGAATTTAGAAAAGGATATTATTAACATAATAAATACTGCTGGATATAATGTAGTAGATCCGATGTTTCAACTATCAAATAGACCTGATTTAGGTCAATATCAAATTAATTGTGCCATGAGTTTAGCTAAACAATATGGAAAATCTCCTCGTGACATAGCATCTGATATAGAAAAAGAGTTAGAAAAGGATTCACGCTTTACAAACATAAACATAGCTGGACCGGGTTTTATTAATATCACATTAACAAATGATTATTTAGCCAAAATGCTTAATATGGTTAATGATGATATAAGAGTAAATATTGACAAAAAATCTAATAATAAAGTAATTCTAGACTATGGTGGCGCCAATGTTGCTAAAGCTCTTCATGTTGGGCATTTACGAAGTGCCAATATTGGAGAAGCTCTAAAGAGATTAGCTAGGTTATTAGGATATGAAGTTTTAGGAGATGCTCATTTAGGCGACTATGGTAGACCATTAGGATTTGTTGTCTTGGAAATTAAAAAAAGATATCCTGACTTACCATATTTTGATAGTAGTTACACTGGTGACTATAGTGAAATAGAACTACCAATAACTAATGTTGATTTAGAGCAAATATATCCATATGCCTCCCTAAAAGCTAAAGAAGATGAAGCTTATTTAGAGGAAGGACGAGATGTAACCTATAAAATTCAAAACCATGTACGTGGCTACTACGACTTATGGAAAAAAATTGTGGAAATTTCTAAAGCCGATATTAAGCAAATTTATGACGACTTAAATGTCCATTTTGAATTATGGCAAGGTGAAAGTGATGCTATGGAGTATATGCCTGAACTAAAAAAAATATTTGAAGAAGCCAACATTTTAACAGAAAGTGAAGGTGCTCAAATAGTAGAAGTAAAAACTCCAGAAGATACATCTCCTATGCCACCACTATTATTTATTAAATCAAATGGAACTATTTCGTATGAAACAACTGACTTGGCTACTATATTAGAAAGAAAAATTAAATATAATCCTGATGAAATATGGTATTGCATCGATACAAGACAAGAGCTTCACTTTGCTCAAGTATTTAGGGCTGCTCGTCTAGCAAATCTTATATCAGAAGATGTTAATTTAGAAGTAGTTGGCTTTGGTACAATGAATGGAAAAGATGGCAAACCATTTAAAACTAGAGATGGTGGAGTAATGTCTTTAAAAAACTTAATAAATTTAGTTTATGAAGAAACTTTAAAGAGAATCAATCCTGCAACAGTTCCTGAAGAAGAACGTCAATCAGTTGCTAAGACTGTTGCTATAGCTGCTCTAAAATATGCTGACTTCTTACCATATCGTGGTACGGATTATATCTTTGAAGTAGAAAAATTTGCTGATTTAGAAGGCAAAACAGGTCCATATCTTCTATACTCAGTAATAAGAATGAAATCACTTTTATCAAAAGCTAAAGAAATAAATTATAAAAATATGCATATTCTAAATAGTGATATTGAGAAAGATATTGCTTTAACAATTTTAAACTTACCACTTATTTTAACTAAGTCAATTGAAGCAAAATCTCTAAATGACATAGCAGAATACTTATATAAACTAACTTCCCAATATAATAAATTTTATAATGAAAACAAAATATTAGTAGAAGATAACGAGAAATTAAGAGAGTCATGGCTAGTTTTAACAAAAGTTGTTTATAGCATAGATACATTGCTTTTAGATATATTAGGAATTAGAGTACCAGAAAAAATGTAAAAAACTGTTGTATTTATATAAGATATATGTTATAAGTTTATTGGTAATTTTATTACCCAGTCAAAAGAATATAAATTACATATAATGTTTTAATATAGGAGGTCAACATGGACTTAGAAAAGATGACAAAAGATGAGTTAGAATTATTGTCAAACAAAGACATTACTAACTTAATTTTAGAAGAGAGTAATAAATCAATAAATACAGCTGAATTATTTAAAAGAATAATTAAATTATTAGAATTACCAGAAAGCGAATTTGAAAAGAAAATAGCTGATTACTATACATCTTTAGCAACAGATAAAAGATTTATTTTACTTGCTGATGGTACTTGGGATTTAAGAAGTCGTCATACTTCAGATAAGGTTGTTAAAGTTCAAGATGAAGACGAAGAAGAAGATGAAGAAGAAACAGAAGGAAAAGACGAAGATGAGGAAAATAATGATGATGACTCACTTTCTGAAGATTCTTATGATGATACAGACGATACAGATTATGATGATGAAACAAATGAAGAATTAAAAGATTTAGTTATAATAGATGAAGATGAATTAGAACTAGAAGAATAATCTAGTTTTTTTCTATAAAAAGTATGATATAATACGTATGAATTACAAAGAAAGGGTGAAACTATGATCGAAAGATTAGAAGCTACGCTAGAAAAGTATCAACAGTTAGAAATAGAATTAACTAAACCAGAAGTCCTAAGTGATATTAAAAAAACTAGAGAATATTCAAAAGAAATGTCTGCAATAGAAGATATTGTCAACTGTTATAAAAAATATAAAAAAGTATTAGAAGACATAGAAAACACTAAAGAAATGACTAAAGATCTAGAATTAGGAGAAATCGCTAAAGAGGAATTAAAAAATCTTGAAGAGGAAAAAGCTTCATTGGACAAAGAATTAGAAATTTTATTAATACCAAAGGATCCTAATGATGGAAAAAATGTTGTCATTGAAATAAGGGGAGCAGCCGGTGGAGATGAAGCTAATATCTTTGCGGGAGACTTATTTAGAATGTACACTAGATATGCCGAAAAACACGGAATGAGTTATCAAGTATATAATGCTGTAGATGGAACAGCAGGTGGATTTAGTCAAATTGAATTTATTGTTAAAGGCAATAATGCTTATTCTTTATTAAAGTATGAAAGTGGCTCACACAGAGTTCAACGTGTTCCGGTAACAGAAGCTAATGGACGCCTTCAAACATCAACCGCAACAGTTTTGGTAATGCCAGAAGCGGATGAAGATATTGATATTCAGATTAACCCTAACGATTTAAGAATTGATATCTATCGTTCAAGTGGATGTGGTGGGCAAGGTGTAAATACTACTGATTCTGCTGTAAGAATTACGCATTTACCAACAAATACAGTTGTTACATGTCAAAATGAAAGAAGTCAAATCCAAAATAAAGAACAAGCTATGAAAGTATTAAAAACTCGTCTTTATGAATTAGAATTACAAAAACAACTAGAAGAAGTCGGTGCTGAAAGAAAAAGTAAAATTGGTACTGGAGATAGAGCTGAAAAAATTAGAACTTATAATTACCCTCAAAATCGTGTTACTGACCACCGTATTGGTTTTACAACTAAAAATCTAGACCGTGTTATGGATGGAGATCTTGATGATGTAATTAATGCCTTAATTCAAGAAGACCAAAAAAGAAAACTTCAAGGAGATACTGAGTAATGCTAATTTACTCTAATAAAATAAGGTATAATTACTTAGAAACTTCTTCTATAGGAAATATCTTTTTTGAAAAAGAAAGATTACAAAAAAATATAAGACTAGAAAGAGAAGGAGATAATTAATATGGACGTTGAAAATCTTCTTTTTTTTGCTAAACAGCATATTCATTCTGACCATGCTAAGCTTCTTCTTGCAGAATTATTAGCTCTAAATCCCTTAGAGCTTTTAAATCATTTACATGATGAAGTACCAAGTGAAAAAATAGAAATTTTTAAACAAGAAGTAATAGCGCTAGAAAATAATAAACCACTGCAATATATTTTTGGCCATGTAAATTTTTATGGAAATGAGTTTATTGTTAATGAAAATGTCTTAATTCCAAGGTTTGAAACAGAGGAATTAGTTGAAAATACAGTTAAATATATTAAACAGTATTTCACAAAACCTGTGGATATTATAGACTTAGGCTGTGGTAGCGGAGTCATTGGTATAACTTTAGAAAAAAAAGTTTCCACAAATTCTGTGGATTTAATAGATATTAGTCCCAAAGCACTAGAAGTTACCCACAAAAACTGTGCAAAATTAAATTCAAAAGCTACTTTAATAGAAAGTGATATGTTTGAAAAAGTGGAAAAAAAATATGATGTAATAATAAGTAATCCCCCTTATATAAAAACAACAGAAGAAATTGAAGACATAGTTAAAAATAATGAACCACATTTAGCTCTATATGCAGGAGTCGACGGTCTAGACTGCTACAAAAAAATTCTTGGACAAGCAACAAACCATATGAAAGATAAATGTCTAATTGCTTTTGAAATCGGTATGACACAGGCGAACGATATTATTGCGTTAGCTTATAAATATTTAAAAGATATTCAAGTAGAAGTGAAAAAGGATTTATCAGGAAAAGATCGAATGTTATTTATTTTTCACAATCTTGTATAAAAAAATAGAATATTCCTCACTATTATAATGAAAGTGAGGTTTTTATATGAAAAAAGCTGTAATAATTATTGCTTGCCTAATCCTAATAATTAGTCTTGGAAAAAAAGAAGTAATTACAATTCCAAAAGAAGCAATTCGTTTTAGAGTAATTGCTAATAGTAATACAGAAGAAGACCAAAGTCTAAAAAAACAGGTTACTGCCAATATTTATAATGAATTTTCTAAATTAAACATTCAAGATAAAGACATAAACAATGCAAGATCTATCATAAAGTCCCAAATACAAACCATTGATAATGTTGTCAAAAATACTTTGAATGAAACAAAACTAACTAAAAAATATAATATAAACTATGGACTAAACTACTTTCCAGAAAAAAATTACAAAGGTGTAATATATCCTTCAGGGGAGTATGAATCATTAGTTATAACATTAGGTGATGGTTTAGGAGAAAATTTCTGGTGCGTATTATTTCCACCTCTATGCTTACTAGAAGCTGAAGAAAGTGAAACTTCTGATGTTGAATATACATCATTTATAAAAGAAGTAATTGAAAAGTACTTCTAAGACATAAAATATATAAGGTGATATTGTGCAAAACCTTATATATTTTTTTATTGCCATAGGTTTAAGTATGGATGCTTTTTCCCTATCTCTTGCTTATGGAACTAATAAACCTCAAAAAAATAAAATTATTATTCTTAGTCTTTTAGTTGGTACATTTCACTACTTCATGCCTTATATAGGTTCAATGATTGGAACTCATATTAACTTTGTTGTTACAAAATCTAACTACATTATAAGTTTAGTCTTTTTAATTATATCTTTTGAAATGTACAAATCTCGAAATGAAGAAAAGACTGGTACTTTAACAAATATTTTTTCTTTAATAATTTTCTCCTTTACCGTAAGTATCGATAGTTTTTCTGTTGGAATAGCTCTTGGTATTCAAAAAATAAATTTAAAATTAGCCTTTTTAATATTTTCAATAGTAAGTTCCCTTTTTACTTATATTGGATTAAATATAGGTAATTATTTATCAACAAAATATGGAAAAAATGCTATCTACTTTGGGATAATAATTTTAATTCTTTTAGCGATAAAATATTTGCTTTTATAATTTACGTTTATTTACTTATGAAAGTGTCCAATTCATTGACAAAACAAGGTATTTTTCTTATGATTAAATTGGGTGATAGTATGTTAGTAAATTGTAATGAGATGCTAAAAAAGGCAAAAGAAGGACACTATGCTGTACCACATTTAAATATAAATAACTTAGAATGGACAAAATATATATTAGAAAAATGTAACGAATTAAATATACCTATTATTTTAGGTGTCAGTGAAGGGGCTGCCAAATATATGGGAGGATTTATTGCTGTAAGCTCAATGGTAAATGGCTTAATAATATCCTTAAAAATTACAACTCCAGTTTGTCTTCATTTAGACCATGGATCTTCATTTGAAAGCTGCAAGGAAGCAATTGATGCAGGATTTACTTCCGTAATGATTGATGGTTCTAAACATGAATTGGCTAAAAACATTGAATTAACAAAGAAAGTAGTTGATTATGCTCATCCAAGAGGAGTAAGTGTTGAAGCGGAAATTGGCCACATCGGCGGTTCAGAAGACAACGTAAGCAGTAATATTTTAAATGCAACTTTAGAAGACTGTGTAGCATTATATCAAAATACTGGTATTGATTCACTTGCTCCTGCTTTAGGAAGTGTTCATGGATTTTATAAAGGTGAACCAAACTTAGACTTTGTAACAATGGAAAATATTAATAGAACATTACCAATTCCACTAGTATTGCATGGCGGAACAGGCATTCCTGAAGATATGATTAAAAAGGCCATTTCTTGTGGTATTTCTAAAATAAATGTCAATACCGAGTTACAAGTTGTTTGGAGTAAAGCATTAAGAGATTTTGTCGCTGTAAATGAAAATATATATGATCCAAGAAAAATTATTGGTAGTGGTGAGAAAGCTATAAAAGATCAAATTAATAAAATTGTAACTATATTTGGAACAAGATTATAAAATATAATAGGTAAAAGTCGGAGGTGTATAATGAAAATTTTAGAAATTGATGGAGGACGAAAGTTAACTGGTACAATTCGTGTCAGTGGAGCAAAAAATGCAACTGTTGCTTTAATTCCCGCTGCAATTTTAACGGACGAAGAAGCAACTATATGCAATGTTCCAGAAATTACTGATACAGATGATTTGTGTGACATTTTAAAAACTTTAAAAGTAAATGTAAAAAGAGCTAGTGAAAGTATTATTATCGATCCTACTAATATGGAAAATATTGAAATAACAGAGAAATATTCCAAAAAGTTACGTGCATCATATTATTTTATGGGTGCTCTACTAGGAAAATATGGTAAAGCAGTTATGTATTTTCCCGGCGGTTGTTCAATTGGTTCACGTCCAATAGACTTACACTTAAAAGGATTTGAAGCCTTAGGAGCAACTGTTACTATTGATAAAAATAAATATACTGTTGAAGCAACAGAATTAAAGGGTGCTAATATTTACTTAGATATAGCATCGGTAGGAGCAACAATTAATATTATGCTAGCTGCAGTAAAAGCAAAAGGAACGACAATTATTGATAATGCTGCTAAAGAACCAGAAATAGTAAATGTTGCGACATTCTTAAACAATATGGGTGCCAAAATAACTGGAGCCGGTACTTCAACAATAAAGATTAAAGGTGTTGATTACCTACACAAATGTTTTCATGAAGTTATCCCGGATAGAATTGAAGCCGGAACATATATAATTATTGGTGCTTTATGTGGTAGCCCTCTAAAGATTGATAATGTTATTCCAGAACACGTTGATGCTCTTATCTCGAAACTAGAAGAAATTGGTGTTGATGTCGAAGTGGGAATTGACTATGTAATTATTAATAGTGGTAAAGATTATAAATCGACTACTGTTAAGACTGCAGTTTATCCAGGATTTCCAACAGACTTGCAGCAACCATTTAGTGTTCTATTAACTCAATGTACAGGAAAGTCTAAAGTAATTGAAACAATTTTTGAAAATCGTTTTATGCATGTTCCATATTTAAGAGAATTAGGTGCAGACATTACAGTTAAAAATCAAACAGCTACTATAATTGGACCAACAAAACTAAGCGGCTCATCAGTAGTCGCAACAGATTTAAGAGCAGGAGCTGCCATGGTCACTGCTTCCTTACTAGCAGATGGAACAACAAAAATTACAAATGTCGAGCATATCTTGAGAGGCTATGAACAAATAGTAGAAAAATTAACTGGAGTAGGTGCTAAAGTAAGAATAAAGGAAATATAATTTAATATATTTCTTTTTTTTGGAGGAAAAATGAATTTTATAAGAAAACACTCAAAGTTAATTATCTTTATTCTTGTTTGCCTAACAATATTTTATATATTTAAAAATAATAACAATCACAACATAAACTACACATCTCTAGGTGATAGTTTTGCTTTAGGAGAAAATGCCTATGAACAAATTGATTATGGATATAGCGATTATGTAAAAGATTATTTAATAAAAGAAGATAGACTAAATAAATATATTAAATCTTTCTCTAAAAAAGATGCCTCAATTAATAGTCTATATCAAGATATTACATTAAATAAAAAAATAATTCTAAAAAATAAAACTATCAACATTAAACAAACACTAAGAGAAAGTAATGTAATAACTATTTCAATTGGATTAAATGATTTAATTTATCAACTATCTATAACAGAAAAATTAACAGAACATTCACTTAATAGAATTATTAGTAACATCGAAATAGAATTTAATCAGCTAATAACGGAAATAAGAAAGTATTATCCAAATGATATATATATAATTGGTTATTATAATATCTACCCTGAAAGTACTTTATATGAAAAAGCAATAAAAAAATTAAATCAAGTCTATCAAAAAAATGACAATGTAATATATATAGATACTTATAAATTATTTCAAAATAACAAAAATTACCTCCCTAATTTTATAAATTATCATCCTAACCACCAAGGATATGAAGCTATTTCAAAACAAATCATTACAAAAATAGCAAAAAATCTTGAAAAATAATAAAATAGTTGCTATACTAATAACGCATTTAATTACTATGGCAAACATTGTCATGGCGGAAGGAGAGATAATATGAAAAAAGGAATTCATCCAGAGGTATATGATTGCACAGTTACATGTGCATGTGGAGAAACATTTAAAGTACAATCAACAAAACCAGAAATCAGTGTTGAAGTATGTTCAAAATGTCATCCTTTCTATACAGGAAAACAAAGTAGAGCATCACGTACTGGACGTGTAGACAAGTTCAATAAAAAATACGGTTTAGATTCAAAAGAAGTTGCTTAATAAGCAGCTTTTTCAATTGACAAAAAATTTGACTAGATATAATCAAACCATTATAATAGGTAAAACATAAGGAATAAGAAGGTCCTAATTTAATCTATAAAGGTTATAAAAAAATTAAAATTGCTTTAAAGGAAATTTTCTCATTCAATATGATATAATATAAGTAAAGAATAGGAGAAAACAAAATGAAAATAGGAATTGCTAACGACCACCGTGGTTACGAATTAAAAACAAAACTTAAAGAAAAATTACAAGACCAAAATTATGAAGTAGTAGACTATGGAACTTATTCCACAGAATCTGTGGATTATCCTGATTTTGCTTTTCGCTTAGGAAGAGCCGTTGTTGATAAAGAAGTTAATTATGGAGTAGCTATTTGTGGATCTGGCATTGGAATAAGTATTGCTTGTAACAAAGTAAAAGGAATACGCTGTGCAAAAGTTACTACTAGTGAAGAAGCTAAAGTAACTAGAATTGATAATAACTCAAATATTGTTGCTTTTGGGGAAAAAACATCAATTGATGAAGCACTAAAAATAGTTAAAACATTTGTCGAAACGGCTTTTTCAACTGAAGAAAAACATTATCGTCGTGTTCAAAAAATAATATCTTATGAGGAGAATAACTAATGAGTGGTAAATTCTTTCTCTATATTTTAGTAACAATTGCTGTTATTTGGGCAATGGATTCAATAAATATTAATCAAATTTTTAAAAAAAATAAAGTTATTCAAGCTAGATTATTTTATGTATTTTTAGCTTTTTCACTCATCTATTTAGTAACAAATTTTATAATGGATTTATTTATTTCTGGAAAAATATTTTAAAAGAAGTATAAATCTTTTTTTTTAGTAAAAACTTATAATGAGGTGAATAAAATGAGAAAATTAAAATTAAAGCCATTTGTCATACCAAGCATATCCGTAATTTTACTAATTGCCGCAATATTTGCTAGTATAATGAGTTTACAAACATCAAATGATTTCAGTAATTTACCACAACA
This sequence comes from uncultured Bacilli bacterium, assembly GCA_944358435.1. GTDB lineage: Bacteria > Bacillota_I > Bacilli_A > RF39 > UBA660 > CAG-877. The sequence continues at coordinate 12,078 of CALVRD010000020.1, forward strand.
AATAGATTATGTAACGCAAACAATTCTAGACAATGAAATAGCTGTTATCAATACTAGTACTAAAGTGATTAATCCTTATGTAGATGAATCAGTAACTATTGGTAAGTATTTCTATGATTATAAAGCTGATGCCAAGTCCCAAGAAAAATCAATTATTTATCATGATGGAACATATATGCAAAACTCTGGTATTGATTTTATTAGTCCAAATGCCTTTGATGTAATAGCCGTATTAAATGGTACAGTAACAGGCGTAAGTGACAATGAAACATTAGGTAAAATAGTAGAAATAAAACATGATAATGGATACATATCAATCTATCAAAGCTTATCAGAAGTAAGTGTAAAAAAAGATGATACAATAAGTCAAGGACAAGTAATTGGAAAAAGTGGTACAAATGAGCTAGATAAAGAAATTGGAAATCATCTACATTTTGAATTTTATGCAAATGGACAAATAGTTGACCCAACTTTATTCTTAAATAAAGAATTATCGTAAAATATCTAAAGAGTAACAATAAAAAGTACTCTTTTTTCTATAAAAAATAATATTAAAACTAAAAATTTTAACTTACAATCATTATAATAGATAAAATTATAATAAAAAATAGAAAGACAATAATAGGAATATGTAAAGTTAAAGTTTTGGACATTGTTCATAAAATAAATTAATAATATAATATATAGAAAAAATTTATTTATGTTAAAATAATTATTATAAAAAGGATGTGATACATATGTTAACAAAAGATATTGGTATAGATCTTGGTACTGCTAATGTATTAATTTATATAAAAGGTGAAGGAATAGTTTTAAATGAACCAAGTATAGTAGCTTTAGAAACGGACACTAAAAATATTGTTGCAGTAGGTACAGAAGCAAAAGAAATGTTAGGAAGGACTCCAGGTAAAATTAAGGCCATAAAGCCAATGAAAGATGGAGTAATTGCTGATTTTGAAGCAACAGAAATTATGCTAAATAGTTTTATCAAAAAGATAAAAGCCAGAAATTTATTTTTTCGTCCTAGAATTTTAATCTGTTGTCCAACTAATATAACTCAAGTAGAAAAAAATGCTATAAGGGAAGCTGCAGAAAGAACTGGAGCTAGAAAAGTATATATTGAAGAAGAATCAAAAGCCGCAGCTATCGGAGCAGGATTAGATATTTCTAAACCATCGGCTAATATGATAATTGATATTGGCGGAGGAACAACAGACATAGCCATTTTATCGTTAGATAGTATTGTTACATCAACATCTGTTCGTATAGCTGGTAATACTTTTGATCAAGATATTATAAATTTTATTAGAGATAAATATAAGTTATTAATTGGGGAAAAAACCGCCGAAGAAATTAAAATTAACCTCGTCAATGTATTTAAACCAAATAAAAAAAAGAAATTAGAAGTAAGAGGTAGAAATCTAATAACTGGTCTACCACATGCTATTGAGATAACTCAAGATGAGATATCAGAATCTCTAATGGAAAGCATCAATAAATTAATTAAATCAACAATAAATTTACTAGAAGAAACAGATCCAGAATTATCAGCAGATATCTTTGAAAAAGGTATTGTCTTAACCGGCGGTGGTTCTCTCGTAAAAGGACTGCTAGAATTATTTAAACAAGAACTAAACATACCAGTTTTAATAGCCGAGTCTCCCTTAACTTGTGTTGCTGAAGGAACTGGAATACTAATAAATAACATAAAAATGCTAGAACAAAGCCAACAATAATTGGCTTTTTCTTTGCCAAAATAGCTATATTTGATATAATCATATTAAAGGAAGTGACGAATTTGAAAACACAGATTTTAGCTGCTAGCAAGATTGTTTTAGTAACATTTATTTTTTCAGCAGTAATTATGATATTAATGAAAAAAGTAGCTCATCATATAGGAGCCCTTGATATTCCTCGTAGCGAGGAAGAAAACAGACATATTCATAAAAATGTTACTCCAAAACTTGGAGGAGTGGGAATATTTTTAGGATTTCTATTAGGATACATGCTCTTTGGTGAACAAAGTATTAGAATGAATTCTATCCTAATAGGAAGTTTCATTGTAGTTTTAACGGGAATAGTCGATGATATTAAGCCAATAAAAGCAACGTACAAACTGCTAGGTCATATTGCAGCAGCAATGGTAATTGTTTTTTATGGTGGAATACTACTAAATAATATAACTGCATTTGGCTTCTATTTTGACTTTGGTGTTTTTGCTTACCCAATAACAATTTTATTTTTAATTGCCTGTGCTAATATTATTAATTTAATAGATGGACTAGATGGACTCAGTGGTGGTATATGTTGTATATTCTATATAACTATTGGTATAATTGGATTCTATCAAGGACGTTATGGTAGTTTAGTAATGACATTAACATTCATTATGTTAGGATCAACATTAGGATTCTTACTACACAATTTTAACCCAGCAAAAATATTTGCCGGAGACTGTGCCACTTTTATGGGTTTCATTATTGGAGTAATAACACTTCTTGAGTTTAAAGGACCAGCCCTTATTTCTTTCTTTGCTCCTATCACAATATTAGGAATACCAATTCTTGATACATTGTTTGCCATCATCAGAAGACTACTAAAAAAACAGCCACCATTCAAAGCAGATAAACAACACCTTCATCATCAATTATTAGGTATGAATTTCTCAACCCGTACAACAGTTTTAATAATATATGGAATAAACTTATTATTCGCAGCTGCATCAATATTTTATACGATAAAAGATGCAACAGCTGGAATAGTAATGTATATACTAATTTTAATTCTTGTATTATGGTTTGTACTGCATACTACTATTATTTCCGACAAAAGTCCAGAAATAACCAAAAAAGTAAAGTCAAAATTAATTCCTAAAAATAACAAACTAAAGAGTGCTAATAAATAAGTACTCTTTTAATTTTAATGTTAAAAAAATGGAAAAATATGGTAAAATTAATAGTATCAAAAAATAAGCAGGTGAAGCAATGATAAACTTTGTAATATGTACAGATGAAGTGCTTTTATTAAATAAATGTAAAAATGAAATAGAGAAATTTATGATGCAATATGACACTGATTACAAATGTCATACTTATAATGAATATGGTGAAGGCTGGAAGAAATATGCCAAAAAAGAAGATGGCTATAAAATATATTTATTAGCGCCAAGCAAAGAAAGTATATCGGAATTAGATGCAGCAAAATTAATAAGAGAAGAATATGATGATTGGACTTCAATGATTGTTATTATAGCTGATAGTAAAAAGCAACATACAAGTATAGAAAAAAGCCTAATGATAATTGATGTTATTAATAAATCACCAAGCATTGAAAAAAATCTTCAAATAGCCTTAACTAGATGTATGAAAAATTATGATAATAGACCAAACACAATAACGTATACATATAAAAATAATATCTATAATATTGATTTAAGACAAATAATATCAATTGAAAAAGAAACTGATAATAAAAGATGTATTATCAAAACAACTACAAGGAAATATCCAATACCTGGAACCTTAAATACAATAATGAAAAGTTTAGATAATAGATTTATAAAGTGCTATAGAAATATGATAATTAATTTAGATCAAATTGAAAATTATTATATGAGACAAGGAAAAATAATTTTTAAAAATGGTGAAACAATTACAGCAATATCAAGAAATCAAAAGAAAGAAATAATTAAATATATCAGAGGAATACGAAACTAAATATAATCATCAAAATTTTTAATGTATAAGATATACCTTTTATTAGCCTTTTTTAACCAACTATAAATAACTTTAAGCCTCTCCACTTCATTATAAGAAGATAAATTCAAAGCAAATATCTTTTTATACATATTACAAATATTATCGTGACAATTATTACCTCTTTTAAAATGCTTTAATATGAACGTATGAATCCATTTAATTTATCTAAATCTAGTCTTGTAACATCATTGAAATAATAATTTGCTTTACAACAAATATCTATTAACATAAATAGATTTTTTTCATTTATAGCAATTGTAACAATATATTTTTCTAAAGCTTAACTAGGCAAATAGTCATAAAAAATCACCTTAAATTTTTTACCAGCAATAGAGGTAAATTAATAAGAAATTGCCAATCATTCACTCCTAAATACATCGATTTCAATATCAATATCTGAATAATTATCATAATCATTCTTACTAATACTATCGTATAAGCAACAGTCTTTTACCTGTGGAAAAGTTTTTAAATAGGAACAAACATCTTTCACTAGTTCATCAATTCACATAGAAATATTATCTCTAAACAATAATATTTATTTTACTAATTATATTATGAATTATACGCCTAAAAACAGCTACTTTTAAACTATAAAGAAATAACTAAATGTCAGAATTTATCGAAATTTGTCGAAAACTTAACCAAAAAGACTCTAAAAGTACCACTTAAGGAAAAAATAAAATATTACATCAAAGTTTGATAAAATTTAACTTACCAAGAAAAGATAAAATGTTGGTAGAATGTGAGGTGCTAGATGTATGATGATTGGACGCGTTAAATGGTTCAATAATGAAAAGGGCTATGGCTTTATTGATTTCAAAGAAAATGAAGATATTTTTGTACACTACTCAGCAATAGAGGTAGAGGGATACAAAACTTTATCTGAGGATCAACTTGTTGAATTTAAACTAATTGAAACGAGTAAAGGTTATCAAGCAATAAATGTTAAACTAGTAAAAGAAACTACTGACATAAAATAGTAGTTTTTTTTAGGCAAATGTGTTATACTAAGGCTGTAAAGGAGGAATAATATGGAATTTATAATTCGCGGTGATAAGCTTAAGATTACTAAGGCTATGAACGACTATATTGAAGAGAAGTTAGGAAAATTAGATAAATACCTAAAAAATAGCGATGATATTCGTGTGAACGTTATAGTTAAAGTTAAAAATCATGAGCAACGAGTAGAGATTACTATCCCATTAAAAACCTACATTTTAAGATCAGAAGAAACAAAAGATGACTTTTATGCAGCAGTTGATAAAGCTGTGGATAAGCTAGAAAGACAAATAAGAAAGAATAAAACAAGAATGATGTCAAAGCAAGTTAAAACAAACATTGACTTTGACATGTCCGAAATAGAATTTGATAAAGATGAAAATAAAAAAGTATTAAAAAGAAAAACAGTTGAAATAAAACCAATGAATGAAGATGAAGCTATTCTTCAAATGGAATTACTTGGACATCAATTCTATATGTACAAAGACAGTGATACAAACAAAATAGTTGTTGTATATAAGAGAAATGATGGTAATTACGGAATAATTGAATCAGAATAAAAATTTATGATTTTAAAGCTATTAGCAAAATAATTTACTAATAGCTTTTTTTATTTATATGCACATTTTTTCTAATTAACAATATAAAAAATTTTTATATTCATTTACTTATATATTAAGAAATGCTTTTATAATTTAATAATTTTTGATAAAATAATATAACGAAGGAGATGATTAAATGGATCTTTTAAAAAGATTATTCGATCATGAATATAAAGAATTAAAAAGATTTACTGCTATAGCAGATAAAATTATAGGCTTAGATGAAGAATATTCTAAACTGACTGATACTGAATTGCAAAATAAAACTGAAGAGTTTAGAAAGCGTCTAAAAAATGGTGAAACACTAGATGATATAGTAGTAGAGGCTTTTGCGACTGCTAGAGAAGCCGCCTTCCGCGTTATTGGAGAAAAACATTACTATGTTCAAATACTAGGTGGCCTTGCTATTCACTATGGAAATATTGCTGAGATGAAAACTGGTGAAGGAAAAACTTTAACGAGTGTTTTACCAGCTTACCTAAATGCTCTAACTGGTGAAGGAGTACATATTATTACAGTAAATGAATATTTAGCAACTCGTGATGCTAATTGGATGGGGAAAATCCATGAATTTCTAGGATTAACAGTTGGCGTAAATACAAGAGACTTATCACCTAGAGAAAAACAAGCCGCCTATAACTGTGACATTCTTTATTCAACAAATAATGAAATAGGTTTTGACTACTTAAGAGATAATATGGTTGTTCATAAGGAAGAAAGAGTGCAGAGAAAACTAAATTTTGCTATCATTGATGAGGTGGATTCTGTTTTAATTGATGAAGCAAGAACGCCATTAATTATATCTGGTGGTGAAATGAAAAGTGCTAATCTATATATTGATGCCGATCATTTTGCTAAAAAGTTAAAGGAAAATGAAGATTACATCTATGATGAAAAAACTAAGAGTGTTAATTTAACCGAATCAGGTTCTGATAAAGCTGAAAAAACATTTAATATTTCTAACTTATACGATATAGATAACGCTTCACTATTACACTACATTAATCAAGCATTAAGAGCTAACTATTCAATGAGAAAAGATGTTGACTATGTAGTTCAAGAAAATGAAGTAATTATAGTTGATCAATTTACTGGACGTTTAATGAAAGGAAGAGCCTACTCTGATGGATTACATCAAGCAATTGAAGCAAAAGAAGGAGTGCCAATTAATCAAGAAACAAAGACATTGGCAACAATTACTTTTCAAAACCTATTTAGAATGTACAAAAAATTATCTGGTATGACTGGTACCGCTAAAACAGAAGAAGAAGAGTTTAGAAACATATATAATATGTATGTTATTGAAATCCCAACCAATAGAGAAGTAATACGTATTGATGCCCCAGACTTAGTTTATGCTACTAAAGAAGCTAAGTATAAGGCAATTATTAACTTTGTAAAGGAAAAATATGAAAAAGGGCAACCTGTCCTAATTGGTACAATTGCCATTGAAACAAGTGAATTAATTAGTAACCTACTAAAACAAGCAAAAATTCCACATGAAGTATTAAATGCTAAAAACCATGCTCGTGAAGCTGAAATTATTTCTAAGATTGGATTAAATAAATCAGTAACTATTGCTACAAACATGGCTGGTCGTGGTACCGACATTAAGCTATCTGATGAGATTAGAAATTTAGGTGGATTATGTGTAGTTGGTACTGAAAGACATGAGTCACGTCGTATTGATAATCAGTTAAGAGGTCGTTCTGGACGTCAAGGAGATCCTGGATATACTCAATTCTTTGTTTCAATGAAAGATGATTTAATGGTTCGCTTTGGATCTGATAGAATTGGTGAAATGATGAGTAATATGGGTCTAGGAGATCAAGCTATTCAAAGTAAGACATTCACTAAGTCTATTGGCACAGCTCAAAAAAGAGTTGAAGGAAATAACTTTGATATTCGTAAACAATTATTACAATATGATGATGTCATGAACAACCAAAGAGAAATTATCTATGAAAAGAGAAATAAAATCCTAGACAGCGATTCAATTCATGAAATGGTATTAACTACATTTAGACATCACGTTGAAGACTTAGTTAATTCCCATATTCCACCAGAAGGATATTTAACTGAAACAGATTATGACGAGATAGTTGAATTTGCTAATGAAAACTTGTTGAAAAATAATATAACAAAAGAATCAGTCAGTGGACTAAGTCCTGAAGATTTAATTGATAAACTAGCTAAAAAAGTAATTGATGAATATGAAGAGAAACTAGTATCAATTCCAGAAGAAGTAACTGCTGAATTTGAAAAAGTAATTACTCTTCAAGTATTAGATAAATATTGGATGGAACATATTAATACTATGTCGCATTTAAGAGAGGGAATCCATTTAAGAGGATATGGACAAGAAGATCCATTAAGAGCCTATACAATGGAAGGATTTAATTTATTTGATGAAATGCTTCAAAGAATTGATAAAGATGTATCTATCTTCTTATTAAAAGCTGAAATAAGACAAAATATTGAACGAAAAGTTGTATCAAAAAAACAAATAACTAACGAAAAAGATGAAGGCATAAAAAGAGCACCTAAAAAAGTTCAAAAAATAGGAAGAAATGATCCATGTCCATGTGGTTCGGGTAAAAAATATAAACAATGTTGTGGAAAATAGCCCATAAAATAAGAGCTTAATAGAATTAAACATTATAGAAAACAGCAAAAAAACATAAAAAAGCGTAAAATACCAAAATATGTGCAATTTGTATGTACAAATTTAAAAGTCAGCATCTTTGCTGACTTTTTTATCTATAAGGAAAGTGCGTTTTTAATCAGTACAGAGAAAATGTTATGATAGAATATATCTTAATATGCCAA
>CALVRD010000021.1 GCA_944358435.1 uncultured Bacilli bacterium
CTTACATATTAATTATACAACAAACTATGTAAAATAAAAAGACTATTAACAAAATTTACTTTGTCAACAGCCTGAGAAAAGTAAAAGTACTTTTCCGTTTTATTATCTATTATTCCAACTAGATGGGAAGCTAACAAAATTAGCTGGATTCATTGTACTTGACTCGGCATACGTTCTCCATGAACAGCCACCACCTGTTGATTTCCAATCACAATTTGTTACTTCTAGATGAAGATGTGGCCCAGTAGAATTTCCAGTAGATCCCATTTTACCAATTGTAGTATATTGAGAAACATACTGACCGGCTCTTACAGCAAATGTTCTTTGATGAGCATAAGTTGAGTAAATATATCTTCCATTATATTTATGTTTTATTTTTACTACTAGAGCTCCAGCATTATCATAATAGGTTGCGGTCACATAGCCCGGAGCAATTGGATATATATCAATACTTTTATTAGAGCTTCCTATATCCATTCCAAGATGTCCTGTACAGGTGTTTATTCTTGGATCAAAATACCTGCATCCTTCATACCACTGAGTAATGTATCCATGTTCTACTGGTCTATAAAAACCATTTACACTAGGTATAGATGACCCGGAACTCTGATTTTCTTGATCTTTTCGGTATTGACAAGCTTGAATATCTTCTGTTTCTCCACAGCCAAGGTTTTTATAGTATTCAAGTTGACTTTTGGCAGCTTTAATTTGCTCTTCAATACCAGGCATTCCAGCTTTTATAGCAGCACTATCAGCATCTATTCTTAATTTTTCAGCTAGTAAATTGTTTTTCATCGTTCCTAGTTCTTTTTGTTTTTTTGTTAGTTCTTCTTGTTGCTTTTTATTTTTTTCAATAAGCGCTTCTAACTCTTTCATTATTTTGTCATTGTAATCAGTTAATTGTTCTATTACAGATAATCTATAAATCATATCTGTAATATCTGTTGCTCCAAAAGCATATTCTAAGTAAATATTATTGCCATTAGATATTTGATAATATTCTAGAATTTTTTTACTTTCTTCGCTTTTTTGTTGTATTTCTTTATTACTTTCATCAATTTCATCCTGAAGATTTTTTATTTCTATTTCTGATTCTTTAATTTCTTGTTCAATATTAGCAATTTTTTTCTTTATTTTGGCTATTTCTGCTTCATTTGTTTCGACTTGATTTTTTTTAGCTTGTAATTCATCAGTGTACTTTTTTATTTCTTCCTCAAATTCCTTTATAGTCTTAGCGCTTGTATTCAATGGTAGTGCAAATAATGATACAATTATTGAGACTATAATTATTGAACAAATTATTTTTTTACTTTTCATTATATTTTCAAATACTTTTTAACGGCACTTGCACTACCAATCATGCCGACTAAAATTCCAATTACTATTACAATTAATGAAGTTTGATAAATAAATGGTTCTGGTTTAATTAATTGAATTAATTGAGAGTATAAATATCCTTCAAAATGTCTATAAAATGCTAAATAACCATACGTAGTAAATATTACTGGAACAATAGAACCTAATAGTCCAAGTATCATTCCTTCAACAATAAATGGTGTCTTTATAGTAAAGTTGCTTGCTCCAACTAAGCGCATAATACTTATCTCTCTTTTTCTTGCGGAGATTGTTAATTTAATAGTATTAATAATTAAGAATATAGTTACAATTATTAAAGCTATAACTATCCCATACGTAACTTTTTTTATGGAATCAAAGGCTGATACCAGTTTTTCAACCATTCCTTCACCATATCTTACTACGGCTACATTATCAATTTTCTTTATTTTTTCAGCCGTTCTTTTTATTTCTTCAATATTTTTTACTTTTACTTGATATGTATCTTTTAAGGGGCTTTCACCATCTTTAAATTCTTCTAGAACAACTTCAAATACTTCTGATTCTTGTTTTATTTGTTCTCCAACTTCCTCTTTGGAAAAGAATTTTATTTCTTGAATATTGGATAAAGAATTTATGTCAGATTTTATTTGCTTTAAATCTTCTTCTGTTGCATCATTTTCCACAAAAGCAACTATTGTCAAGTCACTTTCAATTAAGTCTGTGAAATTGTTTACATTAAAGGATGCCATTATAGCAATTGCAACAATTATTAAAGTTATTGTGATACAAGAAATTGAAGCTAGTGATAAACTAAAATTTCTAATTGCACTTTTAAAAGCATCACGAATACTACGTCCTAACATTCTAAATAGCTTCATTGTCGTATATTCCTTTCTCTTTAAAGTTTACTAAATGACCATCTTTTAAGATTAGCACTTGTTTTTTCATACTATTGACTATTTGCTGATCGTGAGTTGCCATAATAATTGTTGTACCTCTAGTTTTATTGATGTTATCAAGAACTTTCATAACTTCCATACTCTTTTCTGGATCTAGATTACCGGTAGGTTCATCGCATAAAAGTAATTTAGGATCATTTACAATAGCTCTAGCTATGGCTACTCTTTGTTGTTCTCCACCAGATAATTGATCCGGGTAATTATGAATTTTATTTTTTAAGCCTACCTCTTCTATGGCCTTAAGTACTTTTACTCTTATTTCATCCTTTTTAGCACCGATAACTTCTAGGGCAAAAGCAACATTTTCGTAAACAGTCATTTTAGGTAATAATCTATAATCTTGGAAAACAATTCCTAATTTTCTTCTTAATTTATATACTTTTTTATTTTTTAGTTTAGCAACATCAAGTCCACCAACAATAATTTGTCCTTTTGTTGGTTTTTCTTCACGATAAAGCATTTTTATTAATGTACTTTTCCCACTTCCAGATCCCCCTATTACGAAGACAAAGGAACCTTTTTCAATGGCTAAGTTTAAATCTTGAATAGCTGTAACACCATTCTTATATTTTTTTTCAACATGCTTAATTCTTATTAAATCCATTTTTTTATCAACCACCTTAGTTATTTATTATAACATAAATTTTTTTATAACAAAAGAGAAGCATTAAGATCTTCTCTATGTTGACATTATTTTCCGCCTATAACCTCATAGGAATCTGTAACGACAAAGAAAGCATCTTTATCAATCTGTTTAATCCCTTCTGTTACACGATAATATTCGCTTGTTGGGATTACCGTTAGGACTACATTGTTTTTATCAAATTTAAAGCCACCTTTAGCATCAAATACTGTAGCGCCGTGCTTTAACGTTTTTATAATATAATTTTTAATTTTATCTTTCTCATTAGTAATAATATAGAAAGCCTTATTACTTGAAATCCCTAATAATATTTTATTTATAACTAAACTATTAATATAGACTAAGATTAGAGCATACATAGATTTTGTTAGTCCAAAGAAGAAGGCTCCAATTATAACTATTGTGGCGTTAATTATTCCACTGGTAGTTGCGATTGGAATATTATAATATTTTTTTAATATTTGACTAATCACAGGTAGTCCGCCACTACTATAGCCACTTTTGTACATTAATCCATTTCCAATACCGCCAATTATTCCTCCGTAAATTGCTATTATGAAGACATCATTATAATTAATGAAAAATAAATCAGTAATTGGGGCAGTAATTTTTATGAATAGTGGATAAAGGACTATAGTGGCAATTGTTGCTAGAGTTGATTCTACTCCTAAGTATAGTAAATTTATAATACCGCAAGCAGCAGATATAAGAAAAACCATAATAGCAGGATCAATATCATAAACATAATTGGTTATAGTAGCAATACCTCCGGCACCACCAGTTACTAGGTCTATTGGTAATAAAAATAAATTATAAACAATGGCACTTATAAGTGTAGAGACAATTAGCAAAATAAATCTTTTAATTTTTTTTCTTCTTGCCTTTTGAACAGAGTTTTGCACATTATTCACCCCCAAACACTTCGTAAGCGTCTGTTACAACAAAGAAGGCTTCTGGATCAATTTCTAAGATTCCTTCTTTTAGGCGATAATAATCTTTGGTAGGTAGAACACACATTAGCACAGTCTGTTTTTCTTTAGCATAGCCGCCTTTGGCGTTTAATACTGTAACACCATGATTTAAACATTTTAGAATATAGTCTTTAATTGCCTGTTCTTCATTGGTAATTATATAAAATGCTTTACTATCTGATATTCCAAGTATTACACGATCAGACATTATGCTAATAATATATAAAACTATTATGGCATACATTAATTTATTTGTTCCAAAAACAAGTGCTGATGACAAAGTAATTACGCCATCTGTACATAACATACTTTTTCCAATACTAAATTTAAAATACTTACTAAATATTTGGTTTAAGATAGCAGGTCCGGCTGATGTAAAACCGGCTTTAAAAATCATTCCAAGACCAAGTCCATTTAATAATCCACCAAATACTGCCGATAATAATAGCTGCGATGTATCAATATCAATCATATGACCAATATCTGCTGTTAGTTTTACGCAGATTGGGAAAAATATTGATCCTAATACCGAACGTTTTGTTTGTTCCTTGCCTAGTAAAAAGTAGCTTAGTATTAATAAAAAAATGTTTGAAAATAAAATAACAGTAGAATTTTCAAAACCAAATAATGATTTTAAAATTATGGCAATGCCTCCTACTCCACCAGCAACTAGGTGGTTAGGCGCTAGAAATAAATTATAAGCTATAGCAACAATAAAACTTCCTACCATAAATCTTATAATTCTTTTTACTCGAGCTTTTTCATTGATTTTTTCTAATATTTTTAAGCTTTTAGTTTGTGAAAAAATTTTCATATTATAACCCCTTTTTTAAATTATCTTCTATGAATATATCTATATATCCATCTAAAACTTTTTCAACGTTACTTGTTTCAGTATTTGTTCTGTGATCTTTGACCATCGAGTAAGGATGCATTACGTAGCTTCTTATTTGAGAGCCAAATTCAATATTTTTTTGTACACCTTTTATTTTATTTAGTTCGGCTTCTTGTTCTTCAATTTTTCTTAATAACAATTTATTTTTTAGGACTTTTAAAGCTTGTTCTTTATTTTGAATTTGACTACGTTCATTTTGACAAGTTACAACTGTCTTAGTAGGTAAATGAGTAATTCTTACGGCAGAATCAGTTGTATTTACGCCTTGTCCACCACAACCGCTGGAACGGTAGACATCAATTTTTAAATCTTTGTCATCTATTTCAATACTATTGTCTTGGTTAATTTCTGGTGTTACTTCTACTGATGCAAAAGATGTATGTCGACGATTTCCAGAATCAAATGGTGATAATCTAACTAAGCGATGGACTCCTTTTTCTGTTTTTAAATAACCGTAGGCATTAGTTCCCTTTATTAACATTGAAGCACTTTTTATACCTGCCTCATCACCATCTTGGTAATCAAGTATTTCTATTTTATAATTTTTTCTCTCACACCATCTAGTGTACATACGATATAGCATCATAGCCCAATCGCAAGCCTCAGTACCTCCAGCTCCAGAATGAATATCTACAATACAATTATTTTTATCATATGGTCCATTTAATAATAAAACTAAACTTAGTTGTTCTAGTTCTTTGTCTATGGTTGATGCATATTCCTCTAGTTGATTTTGAAGTTCTTCATCTGGCTCTAGTTCAATTAGCTCTAATAGTTCTAGGTTATTACTTATTTTTTCTTTTAGTTCTTCAATCGAAGTAATTAAACTTTTTCGATCAGATATGTCTTTTATTACTTGTTCAGCAACTTGACGATTATTCCAAAAATCAGGTTCTTCTGTTTTCTTTTGAATAGTTAATAGTTCTTGCTTTGACTTGTCAATGTCAAAGCACCCTCCATAAATTTTCTACATTATTTTGAGCGTTTTCAAAAATTCTTTTTAGTTCTTTAAGTTCCATAAACAATAATTCCTCTCTTATTAGTCTAGTTATATTTTCCTTTTTTATACAACATTAGAATATCATAATTCCTATAATAAAACAATTTTGTTAATTAGTTTGTGAATAATATTTTATTAATTGCATACATTATTAGTGAGGAAGGTTCACTGTATAATGTGAAGATCCTCTGTAAATAGATTAGGAGCCTAACATGGCTCCTTTTATTGTTTTACTAATTTATGGCATTTATAGCTTAATTATTGATATTTCGGCTCATTTTATAGTTTATAAAAGTGTTTTTTATTACCATAATTTTTAATTTAAGCGATATAACGTCTTATAAATTAATCCTATTACTTAATTAAATAAAATTATTCTCTTTAATTATAAATAAATTACTATTTTACCATTGCAATTCTAGTAGCTTAATCTTTTTAGATATTTCGCCGGCAGCGCCAGTTAAATTATTTTTTGATCCTGACTACTCTGTGGCAGGTAACAATGATACTAATTGGAATATGTCCAATGGCATTTCCAACTGTTTGATTAGACATTTTTGCGATGCCTCTCTTTTTCAAAATTTCATTAGTTATTCTTCCATACGTTAGGACCTTCCTATATGGTATTTTTAATAAACATTGCTATACTTTTTTTATAAAAATAACTACCAATTAATTTTATTGAAATAATAAAATTTGATTATTTCCACTAAAGTAAATATCTAATCATTTTTTAGTTTCAGCAAATACTGGTGAATCTTTTTTTACTGGTTCTTTTAATGTACTGACAAAATACTTTTGATTATCAAACCATAGTCCTATTAAGCTTTCTCCGTTACTTGCAATTGTAATAATTCCTAGAGGAGAATTGTATTTATTTATATAATTCACGGTTCTTGTATTGACTTTTAATTGGTAATTATTGGTTTTATCTAGCTATTTTTCTCTTTCTTAATATTTTTATATTTTATATAAAGTTTCTCCCTCTTTTATTGTTTCAAGAACTTTAATATTTTTTATATCATCTATTTCAACTTTTAAAGGGTTTTTATCAACTATAATTAAATTAGCAAGTTTCCCTTCTTTAATACTTCCTTTTTTATCCTCTTCGAAGTATTGATAAGCTACATTTTCTGTTAGGCCTTTAATTGCATCAATTACACTTATTTTTTCTTCTTCATTTAGCTGTACACCATTTTTTGTTTTTCTACTTGTTGCACACCAAATTGTTTCAAACATATTAGGAAATATTACTGGTGAATCTTGATGGAATGTATATTTTATATTTTCTTTTACTGCTGTTCCAACTGGGCTTATGTTTTTAGCTCTCTCGTAACCAAAATTTTAACATGAGCATCTCCCCAATAATATGTATGAGCAATAAAAAATGATGGTATGATATTTAGCTTCTTTAGTGATTTTACTTGGTCTCTACCAAGTAATTGAGCATGAATCATAACTGGTCTTATATCATTTTCATTTTTTGCTTTAGCAACAGCATTAATATATTGTTCAGCGGCTTTATCACCATTACAATGAGCTAAGATTTGAAAATTATCTTTATAAGCTTTCTCTACCGCATTATAAACTTCAGCATCACTCATTGTTCCATAGCCACAATAATCATTACTATCGGCATATGGAATTCTCATCCAAGCAGTTCTTCCTTGCGGAGATCCATCTAGAAATATTTTATAACCACCTATTTTTAAGTTGTTTTTATACTTCTTGATATGATCTTTAAATTTGTTAAAAAATATATCTTTGCTATTTATATCAATATAAGAAATTAAGTCTAATTTTAATAAGTTGTTTTCTAGGAGTTGATCATATAAGGGAATCATTTGAGGATAAGTCATTCCTTCTTGAATAGTTGTTATTCCATTTGATAAATATATATATTGGGCTTTTTTATAGGCTTCAAATAAATCAGTAAAAGATGGCATTGGTACTTTCATTTGATACTCTATAAAGGCATTTTCCTCAAGATAACCAGTTGGAATACCATTATTTCTACCAATCGTTCCGCCTTCAATATCTTTGGTATTTTCATTTATATTTAAAAGTTCTAGTCCTTTAGAATTAAAAACTCCCATATGACCAGATTTATGTTGTAGAAGAACGGGGTTATTTAATAGCACTTTATCTATTATATCTTTGGTTGGATGCGTTTTTTCAACTAGATTATTATGATCATAATTACATGCTATAATCCATTCTCCATCTTTAACATTGTTATTTTTTTTAAAATCTAGTAATTTCTGATTAATTTCAGCGAATGATACACATTCTTCTAGATTTACTTTTAATAAGTTATTAGCAACGCTTGTAAAATGACTATGTGCATCTAAAAATGCTGGCATCATTGTATGACCATGTAGATCAATAATTTCTGCTTTCTCATCGGCGTCTTTAAATACTTCTTCTTTTGAGCCAACTATTTTTATTATCTTATCTTCTATTAAGATGGCCTCTATATTTTCTTTTTCTAACGTTACAAAGTCTCCATTGTAAAATATCTTTTTCATTATTTCTCCTTTTAATTAGTAATTTTTTTAATTATTTATGTAGCTTATTGATGTACACTTTAATTAAATCAGGATCATGCTGATTTTCTGGGAGACTATCTAAGTCAAAAAATTGCATACTTTTAGATTCACTATCCCACTTTAAATCTCCCAAGTATTTTCTAACACAATATAAAGCAGTATTATTTATT
This sequence comes from uncultured Bacilli bacterium, assembly GCA_944358435.1. GTDB lineage: Bacteria > Bacillota_I > Bacilli_A > RF39 > UBA660 > CAG-877. The sequence goes on from CALVRD010000021.1 coordinate 8,526, forward strand.
ACTATATCACCATTAGGGTAACTATTTCTTCTAGATGGTCCAGATACTATATCAATTAGTTCCAAGTCTTCTTCTAAAACATCTAAATTAGTTTCTTCTTTTATTTCTCTAATAACGGTATCTTGAAATCTTTCTCCTAATTCTTGACAACCACCTGGTAGTCCCCATTGATCTCTATCAGCTCTGCTTTGTAATAAAATTTGACCTTTATCATTTACAATAATCGCAGCTGCTCCATCTTGCAGTAAAACAAAACTATGTTTAAGAACTCCCATGCATAATCTTGTAAATACTGGGTAACCAATTATATTACTTAATTCAATGATTTCATCAGCTGTTAATGGTTCAATAATCTTTATTAAATCTTCATATGGTATGTTCCTTTGTTCTTGAGTTGATAGGCTCCTTATTTTTTCAATTATTTCTCTATTTGCCATTTTCTCCTCCTATTATATTTAATATTAAGCTTTTATTACTTATTTAAGCATTATCTTTTATGATTATTATCTAGATTTTCTTTTCTATTTTCTGAATGTAATTTATCATACATTTCATCTATTATTTTCTCTTTTTGGCCGACATCATTTATTTGTCTGCTTATATAATCTTTTCCTTGAAATACATGACTTATTAAGACCATATACTCTTCTATAGTTTTGTTCTGTTTTTGATAAGGCAACTTTTAAAGACACACCACTAATTAGTTTTTTATAGACTTCTCCAACAGTCAGTTCTTTTGAATTGTTTTCTAACTTCTCTATTCTTGAACTAACAAATTCAATAATTTCATCTTCAGATTTAAGTTCATATATTCTCCTTTGTATTTCTACCTTATTCAAACTTAGCGCATCCTTTAATTAATAAATTTATAGTTCTTTCTTTATGATTTTATTATACCACGTATATTGTTTTGAACATAGATATTTAATCTATATTAGAAAAAGCAACACTAATTTTAAATTTTTCTTTTGTCTTTTTCTAAAATTAGTTATAATAATTAATAGAGAGTGTGATAATATGAAATTTGCAGTTTTAACAAGTAAAGAATTTTTAGAATTTTCTAAGGATAGTGAAATGACTTCTTTTTTTCAAACACCATATTGGGCGGAAATAAAGAAAGATAATGGCTGGGAAAGTCATTTTGTAGGATTAAAGGATAAAAATAAAGTAGTAGCAGCTACGCTTCTTTTAAGTAAGAAAATTAAGTTTTTTAAGACAATGTATTATGCTCCTCGTGGTTTCTTATTAGACTATAATAATTTAGATTTATTAGAGAAATTTACTATTGGTCTTAAGGAATATTTAAGCAAAAATAATGCTTTATTTTTAAAGATAAATCCTTACGTTGATTATCAATTAAGAGATGTAGATGGTGAAGTTATTGATAATACAGCAAAAGATAAGTTAATGGAGAAATTTAGAGAGCTTGGATATAAACATAATGGTTTTTATATTGATCAAGATAATAAAAAAGACTTAGAACCAAGATGGATTTCAGTACTTGATATTAAAAGTAAAACTATGGATCAATTATTTAAAGATATGCGTAGTAGTACTAAATGGAGAATAAATAATAGTCGTAAGAACTGTTTAAAAATAATTGAAGCTGATGAAGACAATTTAATTGAATTTAAAAATCTTATGAAGCATACCGCCGAAAGAAGAGAATTTATAGATAGACCTCTTTCATATTACAAAAATATGTTTAATGTTTTAAATAAAGAGGGATTAGTTAAAGTTTTACTTGTAGAGATTAATTTTAAAGAATTAAAGGAACAATCTCAGAATGAACTTGATAAAAATATTAAATTATTAGAAGAGTTTGGAGAAAATAGTAAGAAAACCGGGCAAATTAAGGAATTAAAACTAGAGCAAGATCGATTGAAAGAGAAAATTAAAGTATTAGATAGTCATATTAGTGAATTTGGTGAGAAGAAAATAATTGCTGGCGGTTGGTATATGCTATATGGAAGAGAAATTATTTATTTATTTGGTGCTAGTTATAAAGACTTTATGAAATATAATTCTCAGTATCTACTACAATATGAGATGATTAATTATGCTGTTGAAAATGGATATGATACTTTTAATTTTTATGGAATAGATGGTAATTTCAACAAAGAATCTAAGGGATATGGTTTATTTGATTTTAAGAGAGGATTCAATGCTTGTGTTCACGAGTTAGTTGGTGAATTTGATTTAGTAATTTCTAAAGGATCTTACAATTTATATAATGTTTGTTTTTCTGCTTATAAATTGGTTAAAAAAATAGTTAAGATGTAAATTTATGTTTGATACGATAAGAGCTTCGTTTTTAAATTAACGAAGCTCTTTTTAATTATTGCTTTGATTTAATTTGTCTAGTTTTTTCTTTAAATCAATTGTTTTTAAATGTCTAGCACTCAATTAATTATTTTCTTGTGGGATTAGTTTTGCTAAAGTTTTACCATTTGATAGTTCAAATATTGTATCAAAACCATACCTATTATTTTCACGGGGGTCTAAAGCAATTTTCCCTTCTAATATTCCTTATCCAACAATGGTATTTTTTCCATCATAATAAACTAAATTTCAAACTACTTCGGAATTTGTATTGAAAATATTTTCAAGTCTTCCTATCAGATATCGATTTCTTTCTTCATCGTTAACTTCTTCTCCTAAAAATCTATTGGTTAAAGCACTGGAAAAATCTTTCAATGCTGAAATAAATAATCCAGAATTGTCAGCAATTACTTTTTCTTTAGCAATTTCATATATTTATTTGGCTTTTTTATAAAAATTTCTATAAAAAGTAGCTTAATTCTCTTTAGCTTTAATATTAATATTTGCTTCTTTCAAACTTTTAATATTTGTATTTTAAATTTTTTTATTTCTCTTATCTTTCTAGGATTATCAGTTGCTAAAATCATGTAACATTTCTTCTTACATAGAGTATTTTATACTATATGTTTTAGTTTGTTAATTGTCTTTGGTGCTTTTTACTATATGTTTTTTAATGATATTTAGAATTAAAAATTATTATTTATTTTTTTAAAATATTAGGACATTTTAAAAGAATGCTGACATTTTGTATTTGCATTCTTTTATTGTTATAAATTAAAATAATTTGATATTTTTATTATTTTGATTGCTTGTTTGTTGATTCAATTTCTGCAGTTGATGGCTGTTCTAGCATATTTCTTTGTTGAGCATACCTTTGGAAATCTGATGTAACCTCTGGTGTTATTTCAAGATCAAAAGTAGTATCATCTTCACGATATTGTATTATTGTATTTTCTCTGGCGGGTGAGAAAATAGTTCTGCAATAATAATTTATCATTTGCTTACTACCATTATAATAGTCTATTGTTTGTACTTTGTTTTCTTGTTCAACTGATAATTTTGGTAATATTTCTCTTAGTTTTAAACAAGCATCAATATTTTCAAATATACTAGCTCCTGTTTTTAACTGATAATAATAATCTAAATTATCAATACAGCTTGAACAATCCCAGTTATAGTCATATGATTGTCTGTCTTCTGATAAACTTCTTATAGCATTAATATCATCAATAGTTCTTCTAGCATTACTTAAGCATTCTCCTGGTGTTTTTTGATCTTTAGTTTCTTCAATTTTAGCAAGTTCTTCTACAAGTATATTGGTATCACTTGGATTAAATTGATATTTTTTTAAAGTTTCTTGAGGAAGAATATTAGCAAGTGTTGAATATATTTGAGTATAGTTTAAATAGGTACTATTAAATAAACTTGTTAAAGAAGTTAAATATCTCCAATCTTCATCACTTGAAATTACTAGTGTTCCATTTTTATATGCTTCTGCAACTGCTGGAGGTAAAAAGAATGTTTTATCTATGCGGTTTTCAATTAATAATCTTTCCATTATTTCATTAGTAAAAAGGCAGTTACTTAATTCTCCAGTTAATGGTACCACTCCTGTTTGAAGAACATGACAAAACTCATGTGTAAAAGTTCCTTTTGCTTCTTGAAAGCTAGGGGCAGCTATTTCAATACTATTTTCAATTTGATTATATAATCCATCTGTTACAAAGGCAGTTTTTTTATTATTACTGTTGGTGCAATTAGCAGCATAAGTAATTTTTAAGGTTTTTAATCTATTAACTACAATATCTAAATCCATATATTGATAATTTTCATCAAAAACAAATTTTAATCGATATAAAAAGTCTTTTTCTTGATCAGTAAAATTAGGGTTGCTTGCTATAGCATCTTTTATTTCATCATAGTTATATTCATGGATTGATTTTGGTATTTCATACTCTAATTGTGGAAAGCAATTAGTACTTTGAGTGATTGTAATAGTCGATGTGTTAGAAGTAGGTATAGTGCTAGTATTCTTCTTTACTGAAATTCCGTTAGCTATAGATAGAGAAATTCCAGCTGCTACAAATAGACAGACTAATTTTTTACCTATTTTTACTATCTTTATATAATGGTCTTGTCTTTCATTTTTCTTTTCTTCAGTTGAATAGGAAGTTTCTTCATAAAAAGCTATAGGCAATTGATGATTGTATTTAAAATTTAGATAGTTATTATCAGTTTCAGAGTCAATCCCAGTTAGTGAAATCCAATAATAATTGTTTGTTTTGTTATCAATAAAAAGCTTGTAGTGATTACCATTTAGAAACAGATCTTTTATATATGTTGATTGTTCTGGATGAATAGTTAATGAGGCACAGACATTGTGTAACATTATTTTTTCAGGTTCTGATAAAGTATTATCTATTTTTCCATCTAAATATTTTTGATAAAAAAGGCCTTTTTCTGGATTTAAACTTATATAGTATTTTACATTACCTTGTTCAAAAAATGCAATTAGCTTATTCATTATTAATCACTCCATTATTACTTATAACATAACATTTTGCTTATTTTTTTATTACTATATTTAACTTTACAAATTTTTAGAGTTAATTTATTGGTTCATGATATATTACTTCTTTACCATTATTTATTGCATATTTAATCTCATCTTTGGTACTATTTCCAATATATCCATCAATATTTACAACGTATATAGCATCACTTATGTCAATTTTTTTTCTGTGAATTTTAGCTAAAATACTAACATCTAGCTCTTCATATTTTTCTCCATCTACATTATAAACACATTGAATAACGGCATAGCCTTTTTTTAGTTCTAGTTCTTGTGATATTTTTATCATTTCTTTTGAATATCTCATACTTCCACATATTGTTATTACTTTTATATCCATGTTTTCTCCTCGTATTTTGGTAATTTATATATTTTTTTATAATATTTTTTTTCAAGAACAGTTTGCTTTTCACTATTAAATATGGCTCGAAACGCACTAATTACTGATGATAAATCAAAATAACTTCTATAATAATATCCATTAGTTAAGTAACCACTTATTCCTTGAGATTTTTTATTATCTTTAACTTGAGCAATTTCTTCAGTAACTTTATTAAGAGATCTTCTAGGTTTGACATAGTCAAACATCGCTCTTGTTATTAATAATTCTTGTGACATTCCAACTGTATCAGTATTATTTTTCTTATCAAATATTGAAGAAAATGTAACTATAAAGTAGCTGAAAGCAGATTGATAGTATCCACCATCAATACTTATAAGATAATTAAAATCAATATCGTTTTGCTCACAATACTTTAGCAAATTGACATTTCTATTTTGTGCTCCTTCTATAATTTTTTCGTTTAATGGTTTAGAACTAACATTAGACTTATCCGGTATGCAAGTGATTTATATTTAGTTGTTATAAAGCTATTTGAATTGCTTCTTTTTTAGACTTATTGGCTAATCCTAAAATTATTTTTATCATATTACAATCCTCTGAATAATTTATAAAATCTATTAATAGTATATCATAGTTTCATAAACTTTTAGTGGTAATAAATCAAAAAAAACAGGGTTTCGTTTTACCTGCTTTATATTATGTTTAATTTTTAGGTATGAATTAATACTTTATCACCAACTGATAAGTAGTCAAACATTTCCGCAATTATAGCAGGTGGTATATTAATACAACCATGGCTTCCATTTGTATGATAGATTTCGCTACCAAAATCACTTTCCGGGCGATTTGAATCATGAAATCCTTCTTCATCCCAATTAACTTGAGCCCAGTGATCAACCCATTGCTTATAATCGGCACCAATTAAATATCTTCCTTCGGTTTTTTCTATTATTTCAGTTAATCCCGTATCAGTTGGGGTACTATCTTTTCCTGTCGTTACTAAACTAAAGAAATATAGTTGATTGTTTTTATACATCCATAGTTTCTGTTCACTCTTATCCACAATAGAATAACTGCCAGTTAATTCATTAGTATAATCCTTGTGTACAAAACCAAAGTTATAGTCGTTGGTCATGGCAAAATACCAATCGTCATATTCGCCTAATACTCTAACGGTTTCTAGTCTTTCTAGTCCACCTATTTTTTCATAATCTGTACTATTTCCGCAACGAATGAATAAAACATCATAAGGTGTTGAGAAAACCACTTTTTTGACATCAAGTTCTGTTAAGTTTAACTCTGGATAAGCAACTTGGGCTTTTGCTAAAACTGAGTCTAAATATTCGCCTTGCACATAGCCAATATCCATGTTATTTCTAACCAAGTACCAACCGTTATCAATTTCAGCTATAACTTGAAGTTCAGTATTTTTCCAAACTTCCTTAATCGTTTGAGATGTATCGGTTGGATCAGTTTTAAGGTTTACCCTTTCAGTAGTGATGGCAATATCTTTTTTTAATTGATGATGATATATTGATTCAACAATGTCAGATGTATACTCCAAGTCGCTAAAATGAACATAACCAATTTTATTACCTTGTCTTACTAAATCCCAAGAATTATTGCATGATAATATTACTTGAACAGGCAAATCTGCCTGAAGGGTCCCAATCTCAATAGCATCATCGTTATTGTTCGCCATTAAAGTAACTTCTCCGACTGGATAAGCAATTATTTTCTTAGCATATTCCTTAGAAGGTGTTGTTTCTTCTAATATGGTTTCTTCAGTTGATATTTCCAAATCTTCTGATGGAATTTCCAAATCTACATTTATCGTTTCTTCTGGTTTAGTATCTAGACCAAATATTGTTGTTTCTGAATCATCATAGATAATCTCCATATCATTTATGATTTCCTCAGTTAAATTAGAAATATCATCTTCTAATATAGTGTTTGTTGGTATTTGAGACATCTTATTTAAAGTAAATTTACAACTTTTTAATGTAGAAAGATTGCCTATCACGACTGATAAGGCTAATATTTCCGATAAAAAACCTTTAATTTTAATCTTATTCATTTTCATCTAACTCTTTTTCAAGGTCTATATTTTATAGTAAAAAGGATATAAAGTCAATCTATTCTATTTCAATTATTTTTATTTTAGCAGCATTTATCTTATTTAAACTCTTCTAAAGTTATTATATAAAAATGGTATTATACTAATTTTATTTCTTTTTTAAAACTAATGAAGGAGCTACTGCTACTTCCACAGCTTTGTCAATAAATTGATTTATGTTTTCTTTATATAACAATAATACTTTCTTAGTTGTTTCTATAACTTCTTCTTTTTCTACTCCCAAAAATCCTGCTATAGATTCTGTTGTAAAATATTTACCATCTATATATCCTAATTTCAAACAAATTATCACCGCTTCTTTTGGAGTTAATGTTTTTAACATTTCTCCAAAACTCGGATTTCTCATTAGTTCTAAAATTCTTAAGCAATCATCTTTTTGTATTTCTGAAGTAAATTGTTTGGTAATTTCTTTTTGAGGTTCTTGTTGCGTAATTACTTGTGAAGTTACACTGTTTTTTTCCACTGATTCATTTGATGGTTGAATATTACCAAATGTTAAATTTTCTGCTATTGCTTTTTTTGAGCTTTCTTGATTTTTTCTCTTACCATCTGGATTAGATAACAATCTCTTCATTTTAGGAATTAATTTACCATAAAATTTATTTGTTTCTTCTTCTCCCCAAGTTGATACTGATACTGGATTTTCTAAATCATCACCGTATCTTAATCTTATTAATAACATTTCTTCATCAGATAATTTGCTTAACATTGCATCTATTTCTTCTCTTGTATATTCTTTTAAATACTCATATATTGTTTGTAATTTTTTTCCACTCATTTTTTCATTTTTCCTTTTATCTTTGCTAATATTAGATTTTTTCGTTGTATAATCATCTATTTTTGGATCAGGAGAATTTTTTCCTGACGTTTTCGCTTTGAACGATGACAATTCTGATTTTTTACCGATTTTTCCAACTGTTTCTATTACACCATTAGCTTGTAGTTGTATTCCTATTCTTTTGACTATTTTAGTTATTAATCTGGAAACATAAGATCTAGACATTTGAAATTTTTCTGCTATTTCATTTTGGGTATATTGATGATTATCAATAAAACCAAAATAAAGCAATATTATTTCTCTATCTCTATCCGGCAGATTATATACAGCTTTTCTAACTTCATTATATGTAATTTGATCCTCATATTCAGAAACAAAATCAAATGTATCATCTTCTAAAATATCTGCCAAGATTTTTTCTGTTCCATCTTTAGCAATTCCTATTGGTTTATAAATACTTTGATCAGCAATATTTTTTTCCCCTTTTCTTAAAAACATTAATATTTCATTATTAATACATTTAATTGCGTAAGTTGCAAATTTAATACTTTTATCCATGTCAAATGTATCAACACTATTAATTAGACCAACTATACCAATTGAAACTAATTCTTTTTTATCATAAGGTGTGTTTGCAAATTTTTTACTTACTTGATTTAATACTAATCTGATATTGTGAATTATTACTTTTTCTCTTGCACTTAAATCACCTTGCTTATATTGTTTTAAATAAGAATATAATTCTGACTTTGACAATGGCTTTGGGAGCTTATTTGACTCTATAAACAATTCTTCATACACCATATTTTCACCTTCAATTTTGACAAGTACATTACTTTGTGATTTAAATTAACAAAAGGTGTATTTATAATAATACTTTTTATAAAAACAAGCAAGTATTTTACTATATTTATGTAGTCAAATTAATTTAATTATTAGACATTTACCATATTAATACTATTTCTCTTTAAGTAATGTGCTTAAAGAAATTAAAAATGACCCATTGATAGATTAAAATCTACCAATGATTTTAAATTATTCATTATTATAACTTTATTTTCATAACTATGATGAACATATTTATCAAAAGTTATTTTACACTAGAATGACCTAATATTTCACTTAAAGTTTTGGATTGCATTCTTTTTTAATGCATTTTGTTGCAAAAGTATTTCTTAAGGCTTGAAATCTACAAGAGATGGCTAATTCATAATGGATTATTTTGAAACAATGTTTAGTAGTATTAGTTTTTTCAAAAATTTCATTATTTTTGAAAAATATTAGATTAGCTTCTGGTAAAGCAACATTTATTTTAGCAAGAACATTTACAATCTTTATTTCTGGTTTATTATTATATGGATTAATTACTTCTTTCTTATAATGTTTCATATACAAATCACCATGTTGCATTTTAAAAAGTTCTTGTTTTTCTTTAAAATTTTTAGTGTTTGAAGTAAGGTATTATCTATTTCTACAATTCTATGGCTAGATGCGGTTTTACATGGTTCAAAATACCAAATAGTTTTTATGTTCTCTTTAATTAATCTACCATTTGTTTCTAGGTGTTGATTTTTTTAAGAACCTTTTTATCTGCTCTGAGTGTTTTTTTCGAAATTTATATTATCCAATAAGTTCTATATAATGCGCTGTTAAAAATGAATAATAAATAGTATGACTATTTTTGAATCTATTAAAAATACATTTAATTTCTTCTGGTGTAAAAATATGAACAGAATTTTTTTCAGGTTTATGATTTTTTGGTAATTTAGCTTTTAGTGCAGGGTTATTTTTTATAAATTTTCTTTTTTCTCCTTTAAGAGAATAAAAAAAGAATGAAATAAATTTCATTCGCCAACCACTTTGTGGTTGTTTTCTTTTGTATTAAAATAATATTGTGATGTAATTATGATTTTATGCACTGAAAATGATAGAGAATTTATTAACTATGAAGATAAAATTAAGAATAGAAAAACTATCTTTACTATTAAACGAATATTTAAAGATTGGTGGAATAAATTTTTAGAAAATTATTCTAATCTTAATATTAGAGATGTGGTTTTTAATAATGTTGAAAGAATGCTTAAATGTCAAACTTGGGATTTAGGGTATGCCATTTTCAAATGTCCTGACTGTGGTAATGAAAAAATTGTTCCTCATACATGTAAATCTAGAATGTGTTCTTCTTGTGGTAATAAATATAATGTTCAAAGAGCTACTTCTATTTTTTCTAAATTATTCAAATATAAACATAGACATGTTGTTTTTACTATACCTGAAGATTTAAGAATATATTTTAGAAAAGATAGAAAAAGGCTAAATTATCTTTTTAAAGCCGCTTCTATTACTGTTAATTATTGGATAAAAGAAAAATATAAAAAGAAAGATATTATCCCCGCTTATATTTCAATTCTTCATACTTTCGGTAGAAGTTTAATTTTTAATCCTCATATTCATATGATATTGATGGATGGTGGTATTTCTAATAAATGTAAAGAGTTTGTTAAAATTGATTTTTTCTCTTATCCTTCTTTTCGTAAAAGATTTATGAAAGTTCTTCTTGACATGCTAGAAGAAGATATTGGTAAATCTGAATTTAGAAAAGTTAAAAATGATTTATATTTTAGATATAAAGAAGGTTTTTATGTTTATGCTCCTCCTTCAAAATTTAAATCTTATGTTGATTTAATTAAATATGTTTGTAGATATGTAGCTCGACCTGTTATGGCTGAATCTAGAATTATTGATTATGATGGGGAGTATGTTACTTTCTGGTATCAAAGACATGAGGATGATTTAATTATTATAGAAAAAATTCATGCTTATGAATTTATTTCTAGAATCATTGTTCATATCCCTGATTATAATTTTAAACAAATAAGATTTTATGGTGCTTATCATAATTCAACTATTTTAAAAATCGATGTCGTTAAATTACTTCCTAAAGAAAAAGCTGATTATAAAAGAATTTTAAATAATTGGCGGTCTTTAATATTGCTATCATTCAAGTCTGATCCACTAATTTGTCCAGTTTGTAAAAATATAATGATATACTATAATAGTGTCTATACATAGGAGGTATATCATGATTAACGAAGAAAAAAAAATTAAAAAGCTTCTAGAACAAGCCCAATCATATTTTGGTAAAGATGAAAAAATTTATATTTTTAAATGTAAAAAGTGTCATAAACTGGATCCAGTCCCAGGGTTCGTTATTGGAGAACATATGGGGTTTCTAAAATTTATTAAAAAGAAAGACACTCCTAAAATGGAATGTCCTTACTGTAATGGTACTATGATTCCTTTTGAAAATTTTAAATAGGTTTAGTACTTTTTTTGGCATATTAAGATATATTCTATCATAACATTTTCTCTGTACTGATTAAAAACGCACTTTCCTTATAGATAAAAAA
>CALVRD010000022.1 GCA_944358435.1 uncultured Bacilli bacterium
TAAATATTTTAAATATTAAGTATATATGGGACTACAATAATTTTACCTATAATAAGCAGTTATGTAGTCATAATGAATATTATGAAAAGTACTATAATTAATAGGGCTATTATGAGACTTAGAATACTTGTTGTATTGTGATCGTTTGCTCTTAAAATTTCTTTATAATTATCATTATATTTTTTCTTTATTATCTTAATTTTCTTTTCACATAGCCATAGATAAATCATATTGTCAACAGCAGTATGCATAATTCTTATTAAAAGTAATGTTAGGAGGGCATTTATTCCTAATAAGCTTGTTAATGGGAATATTAATATATCTAATAAAATTCCTATAAGTCCAGCTATTGGACACTTACTATAAATAAAATATAGGGGTCCTAGTATAAAGATTAAACCAGTATTTTTATTTCTGTTTATTATATCATATTTTTCTCCTAGATAAATTTCAATATCAGAAATACTAGTTGGTTCATTTTTTCCAATAAAGGCTCCACTTGGTAAATAACCACAATACATACAATAATTTCCTTTTAGATTTTTACTACATACTGGGCACTTTTGTTTACTATTTTCCATTAATTCACCTTCTAACTATTAAAAAAAGAAGAACATAATTATTCTTCTATGATTGCACCTGTTGGACAAGATTCAATTGCTTCTTTAGCAGTTTCTTCATCTTCTTTTGGAACTTCAGGTTTTATTACTTCTGATAATCCTTCATCATTAATTCTAAATATTTTATCACAAATAGCTGCACAAGCTCCACATCCAATACAAGCATCTTTATTTACTTTAACTTTCATTTTAAATTCCTCCTAGAGATAATTATATCTGATAAATACTTTTACGTAAAGAAGTATTTATTTACTTTTGTTTTTCTATAACTTATGATAAACTTATCATAGTAAGAAGGTGGTTAGTTTGCCAACAAGAATGGATAGATATAATAATACTAGTGAAGTTAAAACATATAGTCGATCAGATAAAAACAAAGATTTATATGATAATTTAGGAAATAATACTAGGTATACTAATATTACCGATGTTATGACAGCTAATGCGATAGATTTAACAAATGCTTCGAAAAATACTAATACTAGAGAAGGGTATCATCAAGTAAAGGAATATAAAAATATTGAGACGATACCAGTACCTAAAGTAAAAAAAGAATTAGATGAGTTTAATTATTTATATAAAGATAGAGAAAATAGAATTTACGATGTAAATAGAGTATTAGAAGAAGCTAGAAAAAATCGTAAGGAAATAGATGATAAAGAGGACAAAAGAAAATTAAAAGATAGTAGTTATAACATTATAACTAGTTTAAATAAAGAAGAATTGGAAAAATATCGACAAGAACATTTGAAGAAAGTTAGGACTCCAAAAGAAGAAGAATTACGAGAATTAATTGATACTATAACATCTAAAACTTTAGCTGGGGAAATAGATAAGGCTACAAGTGTTGATTTACTGAGTGATTTAATGGCAACTAATATTATGGATAAAGTAGAAGCACCAATTCAAGATACAGAAGAGTTTGATGAAAAGACTGATTCGGAATTAGAATTATCTAAAGAAGTTTTAGATAAAGATCAATTAGAAGAAATAAAGAAAGTAACAGTTAAAGATTTAGAAAATAAGCAAGAAGAAGTAGAAACAAAATTAGTTAATGCTGATACTGATTTTTATACAAGAAGTATGGATTTATCTAATGAGGATTTTGAAATGGATACAGACTTTCAAGAAAAGAGAATGCCACTTATATTAAAAGTATTTTTAATAATTATAGTTATTGCTGCTTTAGCAGTAGCAGGATATTTTATTTGGAAGAACTTTGGTTAGCCTTATTATAACTTTTATATTGATGTGTAGAAATTTATTTTATTTATTTAGTTGTTGTATTATGATGCTAGGGGTGAATTTATGAGTGAAAATGTTAGTGTAAATACTATTTATGATAATTATCTTTCTTGTTTTGAATTTGGAAACGAGAAAGTTTTACCATTTTTTACTGAGTCAGAAATAGAAGAGTTTGTAAGGGGATTAAATGTTTCTTCTGCAATAGGCGATAGATATGCATCAGCTCTTTGATTGGGAATAAATAGTAAAGTGGATATTAGTAATAAAATAGGATGTGGGAAACTTGCTATCGGACCAGAATGTATACATAGTTCTAGGAAATTTGATGTGTTAGCTTACGAGCTGTTTTCTAGTGAAGGAAATCATAAATCTTGTCTTTTATATAAATATCCAGATCATACATTCGGCTTAGATATTCGTCAGGCAACTGATAACGGTGTTTATTCAACTTTTATTTCTTCCACTGATCAAAACTTTTATGTTTATTATACTCCAACGCGAGGACTATATGGTAATTATTTCTATACTAATTTGCCTGTTGACGCTGTTAAATATAATTTTGTATCTTGTTATATGGCACATTATCCTTATAGTGATTACACGAAAACAAAAGAAAAGCAATATGATATAGAAAGTAAAGATGTACTTAAACTTTATAGAAAAGTTTTTGATATGGGATTAGATAGAATATTTAGTTTACAAAATACTCCTTTAAATGTTGATGATGTTTTGGAAAGAGAACGTCAAGAGGAAGAAGAAAAATTAAGAAAACAAAAAGAAACGGCTCCTGTAGATGTTTTATCAAGGTTAGATGTTCAAAGTGATGTTGATTTAGAAAAAATATCTGAAGCAATTAGTGCACTTAAAGCTATTGGAATTGAACTTGCACCAGAGCAACAAGCAAAAGTTGATAAATTGAATAGACTTAATAGATTTAGATTAGAAGCAGATAGTCGTGAAGAAGCTCAAAGAGCAGCAAGAGAAAGAATTGCTGAAGAAAACGCTAGAAAAGAAGAATGGTGGTCATCTCCAGAAAATCCAAGTAATATTCATAAAGAAGAATTAAATCAAATGATGGCAGAAGCTAAAAAGCAATCTGATACTCTTGATAAAGTTGATAATGCTGGTTTAAGAGGTATTTTATATGATGAACAAGTTAAGCGAATGGAAGATAATAAAGAATTTCTTCGTATGATGGATAAAGCTGAAAAACACGAAGATTCAATGAATGAAACAATGGATAATGAAATTAGATCATGGTATCAAGAATATTATTTTAAACAAGAATCTAGTGGAAAAAGAATGTAATAATTTAGTAAAAAAAGATTTACATAGATATAAATATGTAGATCTTTTTGTATGCTATTTTGTACATCTAGTTCTATTGACGAAAGAGTTTCTTTCAGTTAGAATAATGTATGTAAGTTACTGATTAAAATATAGGAAGTGTAAACATGAATATTAAATTCATTGTAAATGATTATATACTAATTTGGAATATATTATTTAGAGTATCTATTTCAGAAGAGGTTCAAAAATTAAAAGAAAAACTTTGGAAAAATTATGAGAATGAATATAATGATGCTTATAAAGATAAAAACTTAATGTTAAAAGACATTAAAAATTATATTCCTAATGATGATACAATTTATAATTTAGTACTTGAGTCAAAAGAGTATCAAAAAATAAAAAAAGAAACAGACAAATATCGATTGGAAGTTCTAAAATTATGGGATAAAAAATTAAATAAATATCTAAAAAGAATTTTAAAAGAAGAGCCTGATGATTATACATTTTTTTTAGTTAGTAAAGAGTTTGATATTTTAGAAGTTACTAAAATTGATAATCAAATAACAATAATTTTAGGTAAAAAAACAACTAAAGAAGATTTAAGTAAATTATTAGTAGATATAGTTATAAGTATTATAAAAAAAGAAATAGATCAATATAAAGATCATGATAAATTAATAGCTGATGCTATAATAGAAATGGCTATATATAATGAGTTAGCAACTAATTTAACTAATAATAGTCATTATTTTATGGGAAAAGAGAATTTAACTTATATAAAAAGACAAATATATCCATATTGGTTAATGTACTTGGGTATAGAAAAAGAAGATATGAATAAATATATGTCAAGAGATAAAATAGTTTTTGATTTAGAAAAATATCCTTATGATAAAAAATTAAAAGAATATAATTTAGAACAGTTTATAGATTTTTGTATAAGTAATAAAAAACATATAATTAGAGTAGAACAATTAGATTTAATATAATTAGTAGTAGGGGGATTTGTTATGGATAGTAATATGCAAATATTAATAGATAAAATAAATATTGATAAAGAGTATTATCAATATTTTTCTGATGCTAAAATAAGTAAAATAAAAGTTAATTCTCACACTGGTAATTGGAATATATTTATTAATAAAAGTAATTTATTACCAGTTGAAGTTTATGAAGAATTAGAAAATAATAAATATCTTTTAGATGATAAAGCACATGATATAAAGTTTATTTTTGAAATAAGTAATTTAAATTTAGATTCTTATAAAGATTATTATCCATATTTATTAAAACAATTAAAAGAAGATTTAAAAGTATTAGAAATATATGAAGATTGTTTACGTATTGAAGATGGATTCCTTGTATTAGTTGTTTCTAATGAAGTAGAAAAAGAAAGATTAAGTACTTGTCTTGATAAGATTAATACTTTTTATAAATTATTGGGATATAAGTTTAATATTGATATAGTAATTAAACATGAAGAAAATATTTTAGAAGAAATAAAACAAGATTTAGAAGTTTCTACTCTTATAATACCAGCAGTAAAAGAAGAAAAGAAGGAAGAAGTTTCTAAAGAAAAGCAATATCATAGAGAACCAAAGGATCCTAATAGTATTATTGGAAGAGGTATTAAAGAAGACCCTATTAAAATAAAGACATTATTAGGAGAAGATAATAATGTTGTTGTTGAAGGGTTTGTTTTTGGAACTGATTATTTTGAGTCTTCAAAGACTGATTTTAAAATTATTACTTTAAAAATAACTGATTATTCAGATAGTATTTATTGTAAAGTATTTGTTAGAGATAATGATGAGTATACTAGATTATGTAAAGAATTAAAGACTGGTAATTGGTATAAGATTAGGGGTTATACGAAAAATGATCAGTTTGCGAAAGAGTTAGTTTTAAATGCTAGAGATATTATTAAGATTGAAAAAGCTGATAATTCGATTAAAGATACAGCAGATGTTAAAAGAGTAGAATTACATTGTCACACTGTAATGAGTCAAATGGATGGAGTTGCAAATGAAGAAGCTTTAGTTAAACAAGCCATGAAATGGGGACATAAAGCGATTGCAATAACTGATCATAATGGGGTTCAGGCTTTTCCACATGTATTTAATTTAGTAACTGGTTATAATAAAGGATTAAAAGAAGGGGAAGAGCCGTTTAAAGCAATTTATGGTACAGAACTTTTAATGATTGATGATAGTGTTAATATTGTAATTAGACCTAATAAAGAAGTAATGTTAAATCAGACATATGTTGTATTTGATTTTGAAACAACAGGATTTAATGCTGGTGGAGCTGATTCTATTATTGAAGTTGGAGCTGTTAAATTAAAAGATGGAGTTATTATTGAGAGGTATGATGAATTAATTAATCCTGGAAGAGCTCTTCCTCAAAAAATAATAGATGTAACTAATATTACTGATGAAATGTTAATAGGTAAAGATAATGAAGAAAATGCTATTAAAAGATTTATTGAGTGGTTTGGAGATTGTCCGATGGTTGCTCATAATGCTAAGTTTGATGTATCTTTCTTGGAAATGGCTTATAAAAAATATAATTTAGGGACATTTACTAATCCAGTAATTGATACATTAGAATTATCTAGGACTATGGATAATACTTATGCAAGACACTCTTTATCAGCATTAGTTAAACGATATGAAGTTCCATGGGATGAGTCTGCTCATCATAGAGGAGATTACGATGCTGAAGGAACGGCTTTAGTTTTTCATAAAATGTTAAAAAAATTATCAAATCGTAATATTGAAACTATGGATCAATTGGATTCTTTAGTATCTAAAGATGAAATTCATAAATATGGTCGAGCACATCATGTAAATATTTTAGTAAAGAATAAAGTAGGACTAAAAAATTTATTCCAATTAGTTTCTTTAGCTAATACTACTTATTTATATAAGACTCCTCGTATTCTTCGTAGTGTTATTGAAAAACATAGAGAAGGATTATTAATTGGTAGCGGTTGCTATGAAAGTGAAGTATTTACTGAAGGTAAGTCAAAGAGTGAAGATGAGTTATCTAATATTATAAGATTTTATGATTATGTAGAAGTTCAACCATTAGAGTGTTATAATCACTTGGTTCAAATAGGAGATTTTTCAACAGAAGTAGAACTTGCTGCTCATTTAGAAAAAATAATTAGAGTAACGGAGGAAGCTGGAAAAATAATAGTTGCAACGGGAGATGTTCATCATATTAAAAGAGATGATAAGATATATCGTGAAATAATTGTTAATCAAAAAGTACCGGGTGGTGGACGTCATCCTTTAGCTAAGTCGGGAATAAAAACTATTCCATCTAATCATTTTAGAACTACTGATGAAATGTTAAATGATTTTAAATTTTTAGGAGAAGATTTAGCTTATAAAATTGTTGTTGAAAATACTAATAAAATAGCTGATATGATTGAAATAGTTGAAGTAATTCCTGATACTGGAGGAATACCATTCTCGCCAAGAATAAAGAGTGATGATGGTTTATCTTATTTAGATTGTCCTAGAGTTGTTACGGACTTAGTTTATACAAAGGCTAAAGATTGGTATGGAGAACCACTTCCATATTCAATTGAGGAACGTATTGCTACGGAATTATATGGAGATATTGTTCTAAAGACTGTAAAGGATAATTTAAAAGATCAAAACTTGTCAGAAGAGGAATTGACTAAAGAAGCATTTAAACAGACACATGAAATCATTTTAGAGGGTTTTGATAAAGTAAAAGAATTAGTAAGGGAACACGTTAAGAAAACTAGTGAAGAAGAATTAGATGAAAAAGGCTTAGAAAAAGCTGTTAAAAAAGCTTTAGGAGGAATTATTGGTGGGGGATTTGATCCAATTTACTTAATTGCTCAACGTTTAGTTAAACACTCTAATGATGAAGGATATTTAGTTGGATCACGTGGTTCAGTTGGATCAAGTTTTGTTGCGACAATGATGGGTATTACTGAAGTTAATCCCTTGTCAGCTCACTATAGATGTCCAAAGTGTAAGATGAGTATTTTTGAAGATGAGAATGGTGTTTCTTATGGAGCTGAATATTCATCTGGATTTGATTTACCTGATAAGATGTGTCCTAATTGTAATGTGCCATTAATTAAAGATGGACAAGATATGCCATTTGCAACATTTTTAGGATTTAATGCTGATAAAGTTCCTGATATCGATCTTAACTTTTCAGATTTAAATCAAGCTAGTGCTCATGCCTATACTAAAGTGTTGTTCGGAGAAGATAATGTTTTTAGAGCTGGAACAATTGGTACTGTTGCTGATAAAACAGCATTTGGATTTGTAAAGGGGTATTGTGAAGATAAAGAGTTAGGTGATATGCGTACAGCAGAAGTTGAAAGGCTAGCAATTGGTTGTACGGGAGTTAAGAGAACAACTGGTCAACACCCAGGAGGAATTGTTGTTGTTCCTGATTATAAAGATGTATCAGACTTTACGCCATATCAGTTTCCAGCAGAAGATGCAACTGCCGAGTGGCGAACTACGCATTTTGATTACCATTCAATTGATCAATGTCTTTTAAAGCTAGATATTTTAGGACATTCTGATCCAACTCAGTTAAGATTAATTCAATTACAATCTGGAACTGATATTATGAAAGTACCTTTAGATGATAAAGCTACTATGAGTATTTTTACATCAACTGAAGCTTTAGGTGTTACAACTGAGCAAATTATGTGTAATACAGGTACTCTTGGTATTCCGGAATTTGGAACTCCATTTACGATAAAATTAGTTGAAGATACTCGTCCAACAACGTTTGGAGAACTTATAAAAATATCTGGTCTTTCACATGGTACTGATGTTTGGTTAGGTAATGCCCAAGAATTAATTAAAAATAATATTGTACCATTTAAAGAAACGATTGGCTGTCGTGATGATATTATGGTTTATTTAATGTATAAGGGTGTTGCACCAATTAAAGCATTTAAAATTATGGAGTTTGTTCGTAAGGGTAAAGCATCAAAAGACCTTGAAACATGGAAAGGTCATGTTGAAACAATGAAGGCGGCAAATATACCCGATTGGTTTATTGATTCTTGTGCGAAGATTAAGTACATGTTCCCAAAGGCTCATGCGGCAGCTTATGTTACAAGTGCCTTTAGAATTGCTTGGTATAAAGTACATATGCCAGTTTATTTTTATGCTTCGTGGTATTCATCTAAAGCAACAGATGTTGATGTTATAAGTATGATTAAAGGTTATGATGCGATAAAAAGTAGATTAGAAGATATTCAAGTAAAAGGGTTTGAAGCGACTAATAAAGAAAATGGTCAAGCTGAAAGTTTAAAGATTGCCTTAGAAGCAACAGCACGAGGGATTAAATTTTTACCAATTGACTTATATCATAGTGAAGCAACAGTTTGGGTTGCGAAAAATGATACTGAGATTTATCCACCATTTAACTCAATTGATGGACTAGGAGATACTGTTGCACAAAATATAGTTAGAGAAAGAGAAAATGGTGCTTTCTTAAGTATTGAAGATGTTCAAAGAAGAGGTAAAGTATCACAAACTTTAATAGATAAAATGAAAGAAATGGGTATTTTAAATGATTTACCTGATTCAAACCAATTATCATTATTTTAAAAAAGAAATGTAGTAAAAAAATGCTACATTTTTTATATGACTATATATAGTTTAGACTGAAAAATATTTTCTAGTCTAAATGGTAACTAAAAAATTAAAATGAAATTTATAAAAATTATTTAGTTTATTTAAAATATGTGTTAGAATATTACTAAGTATATGGTATTGTGATTATATTACGTAATTTTATAAATAACAGATTAATAGTGGGTGAGAGAATGAGTAAAAAAAGAAAAGTAGTTATTGCTGTTATATTTGTACTTGTAATTATGTTATCAGGTGTTATTTTCTTTGGTTACTCTTATGCGGCTAATTTGGAGTCTGGTGCGAGAGTTGCGGAGAATAGTGATTTAACTTATTACTTAGACATTATTTATGATGGTAAGGATAGTGATGTTATAACATCAAGTGATAGTGCAACCGCTAATGTAATGAGTGACTATATTTATGTTGAGGATAAAATACCTGATGGTTTAATTTTTAAGGGATTTGTTGAATCTCCAGATGGAACAATCGGTGCGGTTAAAAGAAGTGATGGGACAAGTTGCCCCGGTTATGTTGTAGGTGATCAGGCTGGTTTAACCTATGATGAAAGTACTAGAACGGTATCTTTTAAAGTAAAGAATCTTCAAGCTGGTTGTAAATTAACAGTTGGAATTATTACAACTACTCCTTCTTTGGGTAATAAATCAAGAATGGATTTTTATAATACGGCTTTTGCTAGAGAAAATAATTTTTCAATTAATTCTAATACAGTACATGTATTTATGGGTAAAGAAGAGGAAACACTTTATAATGTAACTTATCAATATACTGGTGATGTTCCAGAAAATGCTCCTACTGTACCTGATATTGGAAGTTATGCTAGTGGTGTTAGTGTTGGAGTTAATGCTAATCCAGTTGTTGCAGGATATGACTTTAGTGGTTGGACGACAAAGGATGTAACAGTTAGTAACAACTCATTTATAATGCCAACTAAAAATGTTACTTTCACAGGAAGCTTTTCTAAAAAACAAGTTTATAAAGTAACTTATTCAGTTACTGGTGATATACCTGATGGTTATATGCCACCAAAAGATAAAGAATATGGTCCTGGAGATGATGTAGTAATTGATTCTTTAAAAGAGGATGATGTAATTAATGGTTATGTATTCTCGGGATGGACAAATGAAGATGTTAATATAACTGATGGCATATTTGTAATGCCAAGTGAAAATGTTCAATTAGATGGTAGTTTCGAGCGAATAAAATATAAGGTAACTTATCAATTTCAAGGCATAAATATTCCACCCAATGCTGATGCTCTTTTACCGGCTGAAGTTAGTTATTATCCAGGAGATACAGTAACTTTAGCAGATGAACCGGTAGCAGAGGGTTATAAGTTTCTAGGTTGGTATAAAAATAGTACTTTTGAAATGCCAGAGGAAGATGTTGTTATTTATGGTGAATGGAAAGTTGAAACTGGAACATTTACTCCAGAAATTACGAAAGAAATAGTTAATCCTAAAGATTATTACAGTAAAGATGATGTTATTCAATTTAAGACAACTATTAGAAATACAGCATCTTTTCCAATTAGAGATGTCATCGTACGTAATCTTTTAGAGGGAAGTACATTTGTTGAAAATGAAAATTATACTTTATTAAGTTCACAATTTGCTAAAATTCCAAGTATTTCTGCTGGAGGCAGCGCAGAAGTTTATGCATCTTATACAGCTGGAAGTGATGTAGTTAAAGTATTTACAGATATTGTTAGTTTGGATGGAGCAATTGCTGATAATAATTATTCATTAGATACAAGCAATGATTATAAAGCTGAAAATTCTTTTAATGTTGCTAATATTTCTTTACAAATAACAAAGATTGATAAAGATAATAACGAACTTACGGGAGCAGAATTTACTTTATATCAAGACAAAGCTAAAGCAACTCTTATGGCAACGGGAACAACATTTGATAAATTACAACCTAATTCAACTTATTATCTTGAAGAAACTAAAGCTCCAACTGGTTATGTTTTATTAGGAAAAACATTAGAAGTAAAAATAGATGGTGAAGGTACAATTTCTATTGATGGCTATGATTTAACTAATCAAAATGGAGTTGGTTCTGTTAGAATTGTAAATGATAAAATTAACATTTTACCTAATACAGGTGGTGTAGGAAATGTACCATTTGTATTTGGTGGAATTATAGTTGTTCTAGCAAGTGTAATTGGATATTTATACTACATATATAAGAAGAAGAGGTGATAATATGAAAAAAATAATAAAAATATTTATAGTAATATTACTGTTTTCTATAATAAATGTTAATGCAGAAAATATTGATTCAACTAAAAATGGTTCTATATCATTAAAATATTCGTATGGAGATAAAAATTTTAATAATTCTAAAGCTTATCTATTTAAAATAGCTACTTTAGATGAAAATGGAAATTTGACTTATGCTGATGATTTTAAAAATTTAAATATAGATTTAGGTAATTTAACTACTTCCGAGTTAAATGCTTTATCAGAAACAATTGATAATCAAATAACTCAGCAAAAAATTTCTCCAATAGATGAGCAAATTACTACAAATGATGGTTCTGCTCAATTTAATACCTTACAAACAGGAATCTATTTTTTGAGATTAGATACTGTTACAGATAAAGATTACCAATATAAGGCTCTTCCAACATTGATTTCCATTCCTCTTTATGATGAAGTAAATAATCAATATAAATATGATCTTTCGGTAATGGTTAAGACAGAAGCTAAATATATAGGTGATCAAATAGATAATGGTAACACTACTGATCCACCTAATACAATAGATAAAATTATGATATATGTAGCAATATTTATAATTTCATTGATTTGCATTATTGGACTAGTTTGTTATATAAATAAAATAAATAAGAAATGAGGTAAGAAAATGATAAAAAAAATAGTAAAATTATTTACCATTGCTCTTGTATTATTAGTGATGCTAATGCCTAATGTTGATGCTGCAACTACAATTACAGTTGATAATGGTAGGCCTAGTGCTACAGATACTAACAGTTATTATGTTACTAATAAAGGTACATTAACTGTTAATAATGTAGGTGCAACAGATACATTTAGTGTTTATAAAATTCTAGATGCATACTATAATCAAACAACTAATGTAATTACATATGAATTTACAGCTGAGTTTAAAGCATTTTTAAATTCATCATCATCTTATAGGGATCTTACAGTAGAGCAATATTATCAATTAACTAGTGGTGATATTAATAGTGGTTCTACAAAGACTTCTAGTACACTAGATAGGTTATCAAGTGCTTATGCAGCATATATTAAAACTAATTCAGTTACTGGAGTTGCTATGACTGTAACTGAAACAACTGCTACAATTACTGCTGATGCTGGTACATATTTGGTATTACCAACATTAACAAATCGTGTTTATGCTGTTATGGTTGGTAACATAGATTTTACTGCAGAAGGAACTGCATGGAATCTAAATAACGCTACAATTAATGCTAAAGTAAGTGATGCTGGTGTTGATAAATCAGTTGGAGCTAGTGGATACGCTGATGGTTCATTTGGAATTGGAAGTGAATTTAAATATTCTCTAATTGCAACTGTACCAACATATCCAACAAATGCTACAAATAAAAAATATGTTATTACAGATACATTTAGTACTGGACTTACTTTTGGAGGATTATCTTCAATAACAGTAAGTAATACATCTGACTCTGTTTCATATCATACAGATTCTGATGGAGTTATTACTGATGATCTTGGTAATACAGTAGCGACAGCTACATTCCTTGATCAAAAACTAACAATTGTATTTAATTTAGATTATGTTGATGTAACTAGAATTTATATTACTTATACTGCTAAATTAAATGAAAATGCAGTTATAGGTTCAGCTGGTAACGTCAATAGTGTACAACTAGAATATTCAAATGATCCATATGGAACTGGTTCATTTACTACTGATCCAACTGACTCAGAAGCAACTGCTTATACTTATGGATTAGAAGTATATGTATATGATGCTGATGATAATGGTATAGCTTTAAAAGGAGCTACATTTGATATTTATTCTGATGCAGAATTATTAAATAAAATAGGAACAATTACTACAGATGATGCAGGATATGTTACTTATAAGGGTATAGCTGCTGGAACATATTACTTAAAACAAGTTACTGCTCCAACTGGATATTCTTTAATACGT
Organism: uncultured Bacilli bacterium; assembly: GCA_944358435.1. GTDB lineage: Bacteria > Bacillota_I > Bacilli_A > RF39 > UBA660 > CAG-877. The sequence continues at coordinate 13,001 of CALVRD010000022.1, forward strand.
GATGCTATTGAAGTAGAAATTACTGAAGATGGTACTGAAGGTGCTACTGCTGGAGATGGTTATACTAGAAAAGAAATTCCACAAGCAAAAGTTGGATTATTGCCTTCAACAGGTGGTATTGGTACTATACTATATACAATAATTGGTTTAATTGTTATAGTAGCAGCAATTAGTCTTGTAATTGTTTATCGCAAAAATAAAGATAAAGAAAATATGCAATTTTAATAAATGATGAAAAAAGTAAAACAATATATCCCAGTTATTATATTTATATTTATGTTTTCCGTAGGATTACTAATAATGTTATATCCTATGATTAGTAGTTATCTTAATGCGGTTGAATATTCTGATATCATTGATAAATATGATATTGCTACTAATGAGTTTAGTGAAAATAAAAATTCTACATTATTTGAAGAAGCAAATAATTATAATAATAATTTAAATACTTTGAGTATTATAGATGCCTTTACAGATCCTAATAAAAAAGAATCAGATGTTTATTCTAATATTTTAAATATTGATGGTAAAGGTTTAATGGGATATATTTCAATACCAAAGATAGATGTGAGAATTCCTATCTATCATGGTACAAGCTCTAAAGTTTTAGAAAAAGGTGTTGGTCATTTAGAAGGAAGTTCTTTTCCTATAGGTGGTGAAAGTACACATGCTGTATTATCTGCTCATAGAGGACTTCCTTCTGCTAAGCTTTTTACTGATTTAGATCAACTTAAATTAGGCGATAAATTTTATATTTATATTTTAGATAAAGTTTTTGCATATGAAGTTGATAATATATCAGTAATAGAGCCATCTCAAACAGAAGGACTACAACTTCAGGAAGGTAAGGACTATGTAACTTTAGTAACTTGTACTCCTTATGCGATAAATACACATAGACTATTAGTTAGAGGTAGTCAAGTTGAATATATTGAAGAAGTTGCTAAAACAACACCTGTAGAGAAAAAAGCTTCTAATTCAGATATAATTTTATATATTGGTTTAATAGTTGCTTTTCTATTACTAATATTTGTTATTTTAAGAGTTAGAACTATGAAAAAAAACTTAGAAGAAAAAAATAAAAAAGATTTAATTCAAGAAGAAATAAATTCACAAAATGATATTGAATTAATATAAAAGTAAAGGAGACTATATAATGAAAAAGGCTAAATTAATTATTTCTATAATATTAATAATAGTCTTGGTTATTCCTTTACTTTTTTCTTTTACGAAAATAATTAAATGGAATATTGATAATATTAATACTAGTAAGAGACTTGATGTTATAAATAAAAATGTAAAACAAGAAGAAAAAGAAGATACAATTTATACTAATATTATAAGTGATAGTGAAATAATAAAAAGTAAATTTTTAGATGTAGATTTTACTAATTTATTTTCAGAAAATTCTGAAGTAGTAGGATGGCTTTATCTTCCTGGTACTAATATTAATTATCCATTTGTAAAACATAATAATAATTCTTATTATTTATTTCACTCATTTGATAAGAAATGGAATGATGCTGGATGGATATTTTTAGATTATAGAAATAATGTTGATGAGCTAGATGCTAATACAATAATATATGGACATGGTAGACTTGATGGTACGATGTTTGGTAGTTTAAGAGATACACTAACTGATGAATGGCTTAATAATAAAGAAAATCAGGTTGTTAAAATATCAACACTTTCTAATAACTATTTATTTGAAGTATTTAGTGTTTATAGAATTAAAACTACTAATGATTATTTATATAATAATTTTGAAATAGTAGAAGAATATAGTGCATTTTTATCTAAAATAACAACTAGAAGTATTAAAGATTTTCAAGTAGAAGTAACAACAAAAGATAAGATAATAACTTTATCAACTTGTTATAATAATTCTGAGAAGTTAGTTTTACATGCTAAGTTAATTAAACAGCAGAAAAGATATTAAAATATTAGATGTTTTTTTAAATAAGTGAATTAGATTTACTTATTTTTTTCTTTTTAGTGTATAATTTTTTTAGAGGAATGATATTTATGAATTATGCAATTTTAGTTAATAATAATAATAAAATAAAGAGTAATTATTTAAATAGGGTAAATTTAATATCTGCAACTAATATTGATATTGAAGAGGTTTTTGTTGAAGAAGAAACTTATAAAGCATATTTAGAATTAAAAGAGTTTTTAGAGACAAAGGGAATCTATATTGGAATAGCTTCAGCTTATCGTAGTTTAGAAGAGCAACAAGCGATATATGATGAATATGTTTTAAAATATGGTAAGGAGTATGCTGATAGTATTGTTGCTTCAGCAGGAGCTAGTGAACATCATACTGGACTTGCGATTGATATAACATTAAAAATTAATGATAATTATTTAATTACTAATGAAGAATTAATGAATTATGATTATATTTTTAAAGAAATTCATAAATATTTAAAAGATTATGGGTTTATTTTAAGATATCAAGTAGATAAGGAAAAGATAACTTTATATCAATATGAACCTTGGCATATTCGTTATGTTGGTAAATTTATTGCAAAAATAATTGATGAGAATAATTATTCATTAGAAGAATATTTAACAGAGTTTAATGGTGTTTTAGTTATAAATAAGCCTAAAGGTGTTACTTCATTTGATGTTATAAATGATATAAGTCATTTATTTGGAATTAAAAGAATTGGTCATACTGGTACATTAGATCCTTTAGCTGAAGGAGTTTTAGTAGTAACAATTGGTAAAGCTACTAAAGTAGCAGAATTACTTACAGCGGCTTTTAAAGAATATCAAGCTGGAGTTTTATTAGGAGTTGAAACAGAAACTTTAGATATTACTGGAAATGTTTTAAATACTAAAGTTGTACCATTTGATTTAAATATTGAGGAGACTTTAAATAGTTTTAAAAAAACTTATTTACAAGAAGTTCCAATATATTCAGCAGTTAAAGTAAATGGAAAAAAACTTTATCAATATGCTAGAAATAATGAGAAAGTAAAGTTGCCTAAAAAGGATGTAACTATTAAAGAGATAAATCTTTTATCATCTGATAGAAATACTTTTATTTTTAAATGTTTAGTTTCTAAGGGATGTTATATTAGAAGTTTAATTAGAGATATTGGTGTTTCTTTAGATACTTATGCAACAATGACTAATTTGATTAGAACTAAACAAGGTAAATTTGATATTAGTGAGTCTAATACATTAGATGAGTTAAAACAAGGTATTTATAAGTTACATAAGATAGAAGATGTTTTAGATTTTCCAGTAATTAAAGTAGATTCTAAAACTGAATATATGATACGTACTGGTCAGAAATTAGTTAATACTTATGATGTAGTGGATAAAGTAACTTTTTTAAATAGTAATGATCAGTTATTAGGAATTTATGAAGTAAAAGATAATTTACTTTGTGTTTGGAAAAATTTTGTGTAGAGTAATATTTTCATAATTTATCAAAACTTTATTATTAGAATCTTTAAATTCATATAATATTGATAAAGGATCTACTAATATAGATATTTTGTGGGAAACAGAAGGAAGTTATTACGAATAACTTTGAGCTTGTTACTGTGTTTGATTAGCTGTTATAATGATGCTAAAAAGTTTGTAAAAATATGATTAGTATTAATGATAAATTATTGTTAGAATTAAAACCTACAAATGAATTTGATTCAAATTCAATTAAAGTGTTATTTAATAAGGATGTAAGACAATATTATTTAGGGTATGTACCATGATATTATAACAAAGAGTTATTGGAAATGTTAAAATCTGGGGTTGAATATTTGGCAATGATTCAAAACTTAAATTTTGAAAGTGAAATTAGTGATGAAGATATTACTGTATTTGTGACATTTATTTTTAATAAATAATATTAATGAAGTTAGTAATTATTTTTGTTAATTTTATTATGTTTTATTTAATAGTGTTTTGCTCAAGTGGAGAATTTTCTCTTTACAAAATGGTGTAAATATGGTATAATTATACAGCAATTAGCAAAAAGGGGGGGAAGCTACATGCAAGGGTTTACAGATTATTATAAAATATTAGGTATTAAGAAGGATGCAACTTCTGTTGAGATAAAAAAAGCTTATCGTAAAATGGTAAGTAAATATCATCCTGATAAGAATTTAAACAAAAGTCCTGAAGCTCAAAAGCTTATTCATGAAATGTTTATTAAGGTACAAGATGCTTATGATACTTTAAAAGATCCAATAGCACGTCGTATATATGATAAGACATATGGTCAAGTTAATAAGAAGATGAGATTTACATCAGTTTATACTGATGATGGTGGTAATATAGTAGTTCCAAGTGAAGATTATAGTGATGTTTGGGATTTTGCTAAAAAGGCAGATTCAACTTTAAAACGCGGAAAATATGAGGAAGTAGCTAATAATTCTAAAGACCAAAAACAAGAAAATACTCTTTTGTGGCAAAATCATGGTAAATATGAACGCCTAGATGATGATTTTGATTATGATCAATATGTGGAAAAATTACGAGAAATTAGCAGTAGAAGATATAAAAAGAAAAATAAGAAAACTTTTAGTATTAAAAATGGTATTGTAATTGTTACTGATATTTTTTTAGCACAAATGGATAAACTTAAAATTCAACGTGGAGATACTTTTAGAAAGTATATTGTTAGAAATAGAGGAAAATTTGCTGGTTTAGTTGTTTGTGCTGGTATTGCTACTGGATTATATTTATCTAAAAAAGAAGATCCTGAAGTAATTATTTTTGAACCACCAGCTATTAGTACTGAATATGAAGAAAGTACTGAGATTTCAACTGTTGAAGAGACTGCAACAGAATCAGTAACAGAAGAAACTATTGCTCCAGCAGAAGAACCATTTGTTACTTTATATAGAGTTCATACAGTTGTCCCTGGAGATACTTTATCTCGTTTCTCTGCTGATTCAAATACAACAATTGAAACACTTAAGAATGTCAATCATATGAATTCTAATACTGTTATGTTGGGAACTGATTTAATGGTTCCATATATTATTGATAAAGAAGATTTACATTTTTATTCAAAAACTGCAGTATATAATCCGAATGAATCAATAGAGGATTTTGCAAGAGAATTTGAAACCGATGTTAATACTTTAGAAGTACTTAATAGAGGAGTTATTACTTTTGATTTAAATACAAATGAATATATTATTGCGACTGATGTATTATCAGTACCTAACTTCATAACAAAAGATGATTACAGAGTATTAAAAGCAGCAGAAAGTATTCAAAACTCATATAGTAAAAAGTAAAATTAATTGATAATTACAAGTGCCTTTTTAGACATTTGTTTTTTTGTAAAATTGTGTGTTAATTTTAGGCATTTTTGCTGTCAACTGTATATTTTTTGTCTTTTATACAAAAAATATTTAGTGTATAATGTTTTAGAAAAGGGTAGTGAAAGTATGAGAGAATTAGCGTTTTTATTAATAGGTTTTTTTGCTATAATTAAAGCTAGTGATTTACTAGTAGATAGTGCTTCTGCTATTGCTATAAAATGTAAAGTACCAAAAATGTTAATTGCTTTAACAATTGTTTCATTTGGTACCTGTGCTCCAGAAGTAGCTATATCTTTTAATAGTGTGATGGCAAAGAATGGGACAATGGCTTTTGCAAATGTTGTCGGTAGCTGTATAGTTAATGTTTTCTTGATAATTGGAATAGCTGCTCTTATTAAACCAATTAAGGTAAAACATAATACTATAAAGAAAGAGTTACCTATTTTATTATTAGTTACTACATCTTTTTCTATATTGATGCTTGATAGTTTATTTAATATTAGAAGTCATAATATTTTTTCAAGAGCAGATGGACTTGTTTTAATATTATTATTTATAATGTTTGTTGCTTATTTAGTTCAATTATTTCGAGGAAGAGCAATAGAAGAAGCAAGGGAAGAAGTAAAAGTAAAGTATGATAGTGTTATTGTTGCTATAATGATATTGATTTTATCAATAGTAATGATTTCTATAAGTAGTGATATTATAGTTACTAATGCTACTAATTTGGCTAAAGCTCTTGGTATAAGTGAGAAAATAATTACAATGACTGCTATTGTTATTGGAACATCATTACCAGAACTATTACTTACAGTAACCAGTGCTAAAAAAGGTGAATTTGATATGACTATTGGTAATATTATTGGAACTAATATTTTTAATGTTTGTATAGTTTTAGGTTTACCAGTTGTAATATATGGAGATATTCTTTTAGAAAACTTTTCAATTATAGATATTTTAGTAGTTTTCTTATCGTCTTTAAATTTATTTCTTTTTGCTAGAAGTGAGCGAACTATTTCTAAAAGAGAGGGATTAATAATGTTACTGATATTTTCAGTATATTATGTGTATTTGTTTATATAAACAATGTCTGGAAAATGGGCATTGTTTTAGTTCAATATGTAAAAAAA
>CALVRD010000023.1 GCA_944358435.1 uncultured Bacilli bacterium
AAGGTTATGTTGATTGTGCAGTTACTTTAGAAACTGACCATAAATATAGAAAAGACTTTGAAATAGATATTATTTCACATGCCAAATTAGATGATAGAGATTATATCACTCTTAAAAACCATATAGATATGCAAATAAAAATACTTATGCTAAAGAACATTGACCCAATTACAGAATATGATTCAGAATACCTAGAATCAGAATCTAGACTACCTACATCATTAAAACCAAAAATTGATGATGTGAATTCTAAAAAAACTAATAACCCATATACTAAACAAAAATCTTATTTTGAAAGATTTCAAAAGAATCGTACCCATTCTAGAAAAGGTTAAATAAATTAAAACAACAAAAAATGATCGTAACTTTAAGTTATGATCATTTTTCATATCTATTTAAATCTTGTCAGCAAGGCCAATATTATCAAGTTCCTCATCAATTAATAATTCATGGATTTCTTCTTCTTTAGTATCTAGATAAACTTCCTCAATACGGTCAACTCGACATTTTTCAGCTTTAATAATGGCATCAACCTTATTAATCGCATCTTCCAAATTATCATTAATGACAACATAGTTATATTTTGATACTTCATTTATTTCTTTATAAGCAGTATGGAAACGTTCCATTATTTTATCATTAGAATCAGTATTACGTTTCTTTAATCTCTTCACAAGTTCCTTTAAAGAAGGAGGCATAATAAAAATAAATATTGCTTCTGGAATTAGTTTCTTAATATTAGATGCACCTTCAATTTCAATTTCTAATAAAACATCAATTCCTTGACTAATCTTTTCTTTAATAGGTCCTTTAGGAGTACCATAATAGTTACCAATATAATTAGTATACTCAAGAAAATATCCTTCATTTATTTTTTGCTCAAACTCTTCTACTGTTACAAAATTATAAGTCACACCAGGAATATCATTACTACGCATTGGCCTAGAAGTAGTTGAAACAGATAAATAAATATTTTTATTTTTTTCAAGTAGACCATTAATGACACTTCCTTTACCACCACCACTAGGTGAAGATATAACAATAACTTGACCAGTTTTCTTTTGTTTAATCATAATTTTCTTCTCCATTCATTAAATTTCTATATTCTTTATTTATTAAATCAACTTGTTTTTTACTGTCTAAGTCTAAACTATAGATTTTGGTAGTCTCTATTTCATATTCTAACATTGGATCTTTATTACGATTAATTTTACTAATTAAAGGTACATCTAAGTCTTTTTTAATAATATTTAAATACATTCTTCCCTTAGGAGAAAAACCTAATAATCTAATATAACTAATTTCTTTAAATTGCTCTTTCTTTTCTTTAGTAAAATTACATAAAATATGAATTAACATTCGAGATAATTTATTGTATGTATAACGCTTACTCTTAATAAGATTAATTAATTCCTGATATGAAGTAGCATTTCCTATTTCTTTTTTTAACTTTTTATCAAGGCCTTCATCAACTATATTATATTTAGATAAATCATCATCAGTTATTATCCTATATTTTAATAGAGGAAAATAATCTTCAATACTATGTAAATCAGTTAAATATTCTAAACTAAATTCCGGTACTTGACTTTTAATTTCTATATTATCTTTTAATGCTTTTCTAATTGCTGTTGCACTAGAGATTTCTTCACCTAATTCTTCTTCATGATAATTATTAGTTCTTTTTATTGTCTCTGGAATAATATTATAATTATATTTTCTAATTGTTTTTATATAACTAATTCCTAGTAAATCATTTGGAGCAGTTATTTCTTTATTAGTTAAATCTTTTACCGCAAGAGATAAAGAAGTAGGGTAATTTTTACCAAGTTTTAAATAAATTTTTACTAATTTATCAAAATCAGGATTAGAAATTTCTGCATCAACTATTGTCTCTAAATCACTAATATTATTACTTTCACTACCAAATATAACTCTTTCTACTTTTAATTTTTCAAGCAGAGTAATACTTCCATAACTAAAGTAGTCAGCACTTTGAGTTGCGAAAGGAAATGGTAATTCTACTACTAAATCAATTCCAGCTTTAAGTGCAATCTGTGTCTTTTTCCATTTATCAATAATTGAAACATCTCCACGTTCTGTAAAATTACCAGACATTACTAAAACTATAACTGCATCAGGATATTTTTCTTTTATCTTATTAAGATGATATAAATGTCCATTGTGAAACGGATTATATTCGGCAATAATACCAACACTTCTCATAGTTATCCTTCCTTTTCTTAGTATTTTAACATATTATTTTTCTAATGTTAATAATTTTTTAGAATGTATAAAACTTACCTTTAATTTATAATTTTAATAGAAATAACAATCATAAAAGGTGAGATATCATATGAAGAAAATATTATTAAAAATAAAGAAGTATTTTAATGATATTAGTAATAAAAAACTATTACTAACAAGTATAGTTGTACTATTAGCCCTAACTATATTTATAGGTAAATCTTTTGCAGTACTACAACCAGTAAAAAGTATTGAAATATTTTCGAAAAATACATCATATTAAAATAATGTTATATACTTAAATAAACCATTTGAAGGTTTTACTTCACTTTCAGTTACTTTAGACTGAAAGTACTTCTTATGATTGGATTTATTTATATGATAGTAACGGAAATATTATTAATAATAAGAAGTATGGTGTTACTACTAGAAAACATAGACAATTACTATACTAGGCAATTATTTAAAGATAGTCTTTAGAACTGATGGTAGAGGTAATAATTACTATGGATTTAAAGCTACTATTATACCTAATTGTTAATAGAAAATACTGATAAGATCTAAAAATAAAAAATCTTATCAGTTTTTCTTTACCATAATTTATAGTATGGAGTATAATTTAATTGAATAATATTATGTAAAGAGATTATATTTAGTTTATGATAAAAATATATGTATGATATAATAAATAGACGGGGTGATTGTGATGCGGGCAATTGTTGTAGCGGGTGGCACTGGTGGCCATATCTATCCAGCCTTAGCAATAATTAATAAAATAAAAGAAAAAGAACCTAAATCGGAAATTTTGTATATAGGAACAACAGATAGAATGGAAAAGGATATAGTTCCAAAACTTGGAATCAAGTTTATTGGTATTGAAATGATGGGTTTAAATAGAAGAAATCCTTTAAAGAATTTTACTGTTTTAAAAAAATATAGCGATGCGATAAAGAAAGCTAAAAAAGTTATCAAAGAATTTAATCCCGACATAGTAATTGGAGTAGGTGGTTATATTACAGCTCCAGTTTTATATGCAGCCCATTCTTTGAAATATAAAACAATTATTCATGAACAAAATTCTATTCCTGGAGTATCTAACAAGTTTTTATCTAAATTTGTTGATCGAGTATGTGTTTCCTTACCAGGCAGTTTAAAATATTTTAATAAAAATAAAGTAGTATATACGGGAAATCCACGAAGTGAGGAAATCATAAGTGTTAAGAAAGTTTCTAAAACTACGTTAGGACTTTCTCAAGCTAAAAAATTAGTAATTATCGTCATGGGGTCATTAGGATCAATTACTATGACAGAAAAGATAAAAAAATTAATTGGTGATTTTAAAGGGAAAAATTATCAAGTAGTAATAGTAACTGGTAAAAATTATTATGATGATTATAAGAAATTAACTATTCCCAGTAATGTCAAATTAGTACCTTTTTTAGATAATTTTATTAATATATTAAAAGATACTGATTTAATTATTTCACGAGCTGGTGCTTCAACAATTGCTGAAATTACCGCTATTGGCATTCCAGCAATATTAGTTCCATCTCCTTACGTTACCCATAATCATCAATATATGAATGCTAAAGAATTAGAAGAAGCTAAGGCTTGTAAGATTGTTACCGAAGAAGATTTTTCGTCAAAAGAAATAATTTCTAAGATAGATGAACTACTTAATGATTCAAAAACCTATCAAGAAATGCAAATAAATAGTAGAAAGCTAGGTATTAAAGATTCCGCAACTAAAATATATGAAGAGATTAGAAAGTTAATAGGGTGAGAAGTATGGATGAAGTAATAAAGAAAATAGAGGCCGCAAATATTGGCAAAGTAGATATAAACGAACCTATAAGTAAACATACTACTTATAAAGTAGGAGGGGTTGCCAAAGCCTTTGTTTACCCTAAAGATGTAAATTGTTTAATTAGCTTATTAAAAATACTTAAAGAATATAATGTTAAATATAAATTAATTGGTAGTGGTTCTAATCTATTATTTAGTGATAAGGACTTTGATGGAGTAATTATTAAACTTAAAGAATTTGATAATGTTGAATTTTTAAATAATAATAAAATAAAAGTAGGTGCGGGTTTTTCTTTAATAAAGCTTTCACTTATGGCTGCCAAGAAAGGTCTTGCTGGTTTAGAATTTGCATCTGGTATACCTGGAACTGTTGGTGGAGCAGTCTTTATGAATGCTGGTGCTTATAAAAGTGATATGGGTTATATTGTTCAACAGGTTAAAGTACTAACACCAGAATTTAGAATAATTTCTTTAGAAAATAAAGAAATGGACTTTCATTATCGAACATCTTATCTCCAAAAGAAACCAGGATATATTTGTTTAGAGGTAATTTTGAAATTAGCCAAAGGAAATCGGGATGCCTTAGATGAAGTTATTAAAGAAAGAAGAAAACGTCGAATGGAATCTCAACCTTTAGAATATCCATCTGCAGGATCTGTTTTTCGTAATCCTGAAGGAGATTATGCTGGACGTTTAATTGAAGAATTAGGCTACAAAGGATATAAAAATGGGGGAGCTAAAGTAAGTGACAAACATGCGAACTTTGTTATTAATTATGACCATGCGACTGGAACTGAAATTAAAGAATTAATTGACGAAATTCACGATAAAGTCTTAAAAGAATATAATATTGATTTGAAATTAGAACAAGAACTTGTTAATTGGGAGTAAATATGGCAAAAAAAATAGTCAAGAAAAGAAAACTTAAAATAATTCCATTTTTAATAGTACTTTTAATTTTGGGGGGATTATTTTTTAGTATTCATTTATTTATGAGTACAAAAACCAAAAATATCATTGTAAAAAACACCAATTATTTAAGTGATGATTATATCTTGAAGTTAGCAAACGTTATAGATTATCCTGAATTTTATACTTTAAATACTAGAAAAATTACTAAAAATCTAGAAAAATCTCCCTATATCAAAAAGGCTACAATCAAAAGAAAATTTTATAATGTTTTAGTTATAGAAATAGAGGAAAATAAACCACTTTATCTTAATAATTCTGATAATTCAATTGTTTTTGAAGATAATAGTAAAGTCTTAGCAACGGAGTCCGTAGATCTATTTAGAATCCCAAGACTTATGAATTATGTTTCTTCTGATAAATATAAGTCATTTATGAAAGGTATGAGTAAAGTTGAAAAGGACATACTAGGGAAAATATCTGATATTGAATATGTACCTAATGATTATGACAAAGATCGTTTCCTTCTTTATATGGATGATGGAAATATGGTCTATCTAACTTTAACAAAATTTGATATGATTAATTATTATAACGATGTCTTATCACAGCTAGAAGATCATAAAGGTATTTTATATTTAGATAGTGGTAATCATTTTGCAATAAAGGAGTAAATTATGAAAAAGAGACTAGAAAAAATTAAACCATTTATTAAATATTTTCTAATCTTTTTTTTCTTTTTGTTTTGGAATTTAATTGTTCAACCAGTTAACTTAGATGAAATATGGAATTATGGTTTTGCCCATAGTATTTATAGAGGACTAATCCCATACCGTGATTTTAATATGGTAATTACACCATTATTTCCATTTATTATGACATCACTTTTTCATATATTTGGTTCTAGTATGTTAATATTTCATCTAGAACAAACCTTTATTTTGACAATAATTTTTTATCTTCTAAATAATTATTTAAAAGATAAAAGCTATTTACTATTAATATTTATAATCTTTCCTTTATCAATTGCTTTTCCAAGTTATAATATGTTTTTATTTTTCCTTTTTCTTCTAATTATAAAGTTAGAAGACCTAAAAGCAAATGATTATTTGATTGGTTTTATTTTAGCTTGTATTATTTTAACTAAACAAACAGTAGGGGTCGTAATGCTCTTACCAACACTTTTTTATTTAAAACAACCTAAAAAAATTATAAAACGTTTTATTGGTTGCCTAGTTCCTGGAATAATATTTATTATTTACTTAATTCTATTATCTAGTTTTAAGGCCTTTTTCAACTTATGCATACTTGGTTTATTTGATTTTGCCTCTGAAAATAGTAAAGGTATTAATATCTTTTTTATACTTAGTTTAATAATAATAGGAATTACTTTATATTTAATAAAAGATAATAAAAAAAATATCAAGAATTATTATTTATTAGCCTTTTCTAGTATTCTTATTCCTTTATTTGATCTCTATCATTTTGAAATATTTTTCTTAGCCTTCTTATTTATATTATTAGTTCAAAAAGATATAAAAATATATCTTAATATTAAATTATTTACTATTGGTGCAATAACTTGTCTAACAATATTTACCCTTAATAATAGATTAGAAGATAATATTATTTATCCAAATAAAATTAAATATTTTGAATATCGTTATTTAACTAATAGTTATATTGATTTTTCTAATAAGATTAATAAATTAATATCTAAATATAATGATCAAGAAATTATATTTTTAAGTGCTGATGGTTATTATTTTAGAATAATTAATGATCAAGATATTGGTTATTTAGATTTAATTAATACCGGTAACTTTGGTTATAATGGTAGTTCTAAATTACTTTCACTAATTAAGAATAAGAAAAACTCTCTATTTTTTGTTGATAAGAATGAAATAGGTACTAATAAACAAACAGATCAAAAAGTTTTAAAATATGTAATTGATAATGGAACATTTATAGAAAAGCAAGGAAGGTATTATATATATGAGCTTAATTAAAAAGTTTTTAAAAGATAATTTTAAGTATGTAATAGTATTTTTACTAGTAATAGCTATATATGAAGTATTTGGTTTTGGTATTAATTATGGTGACCCTTTATCTAATTATGGTTTTAGTTATGCTATTGCTAAAGGACAAATTCCATATTTAGATTTTAATACTATATCAACTCCCTTATATGCTTTTTATGGAGCAATAGGACTATTATTTTGGAACAATTACTTAATGTTTATAATTGAACATGCTCTTTTAGTTACTATAACTTTTTTCTTTTTATATAAATTATATGGTAAAAAAAGTTATTTAGTTTTAGCTTGCCTAATCGCTCTAAGCTATTATGGCATCCTAGCAACTTATAATTTTATGCTTTTTTCTATGATGGTAATTATATTATATTTAGAAGAAAAACATAGTGATAAGGATTATTTAATTGGCTTTTTTATTGGACTTGCTATTTTATCTAAACATACAGTTGGCTTTTTGTTTATTATTCCAACTTTTATTAAATATTTTGGTAATTTGAAAAAGATCTTAAAAAGAGCAATTGGTTGCTTAATACCATGTAGTATTTTTATAATATATTTAATATTAAATGGAGCTTTATTTAGTTTTATTGATTTATGCTTTCTAGGATTATTTGATTTTTCTAAAAGTAATGGTAAACCTTTTAGTCAAGTATTTTATACAAGCCTTTTATTTTTACTATTAGCAATCTATCTTACATATATTAAGAAATCAGATATTAAAAATTATTACTTATTATTTACATTTTTCTTACTAGTTCCAATTTTTGATTATTGCCATTTTCCTTTATTCTTAGCCTCTGTTTTAATGATGATGATCCCATATTTAAGATGGAATGGTCTATATGATGTCTTAAGTTTTATCATTATAGTTAGTTTTACATTATTCTCTTCTTTTGAATTTTCTCTAAACTATGAACCAGTATTTACTTCTAAATTTAAACATTTTGAATATACTTTAAATTTTAAAAAAGCTTATGAAAACAATATACAAGTGATAGATTTTATAAATCAATATAATAATCCAATAATTTTATCTTATTTTACAATGCAATATGATATTATTAACGATAATAAGTTAGATTATTATGATATTTTTATGTATGGTAATTTTGGCTTTGATGGCGTTAACAAGATGATTGCCTCAATTAAAAAGATGCATAATCAAACAATTATTGTCTCTAAAAATGATTACGATAAAAAAGATAAGTATTCTCAATTTGCTAAAAAAATAGCTGATTATGTTATAGAAAATGGTAATTTAATTGAGTCTAAGTATGGCTATGAAGTTTATTACATGGAATAATTTAATAAAAACTTGGACAATTAAAAATTTTATAGTATAATTATCTTTGAGAATAGGAGTTGCTAGCTATGGATAATGTTTATACTGGAATTGAGTTGGGAACAAATAGTGTTAAAGTAGTAGTAGTTTCAAAGCATAATGGGGATTATCATACGTTAGCTTCTGTTAGTAGTAAATCAAGTGGTATTAGAAACGGCCAAATTGAAGATACAAAACTTGCAGTTGCCTCAGTCAGAAATGCGATGAAACAAATTAATGAAATACTAGGTATTAAAATAACTAAAGTAATAGCAGCTGTTCCTCCAACTAATTGTATAATGAATATTGTAGTTGGATCATGTGATGTTATAGATTATGATTGTATTACTGGTGAAGATGTTAGAAATGTTTTAAAAGATGCTTTAACTGGACATATTAGTGATGAATATGAAGTAATTACCGCAAGCCCTATTAGTTTTAGGGTTGATGATGCGGAAAATATTAAAGACCCTAAAGGGATGCCTGGTAAAGTAATTGAAGCTAAGGTAGTAGTAAGTACATTATTAAAAGAACCTTTATATAGAATTCTAGAGGTATTAAAACTTAGTGGACTTGAAACTATTGATATTGCTTTTACTTCAACTGGCGATTATTTCACTATAAAAAATGATAAACGTGATAGTGAAGTAGGGGCAATTATTAATATTGGAGAATTATCTACTAATGTTTCTATATTTAATCGGGGTATTCAAATTAAAAATTCAACTGTTCCAATTGGTAGCTTTAATGTTGATAAGGACTTATCGTATGTCTTTAAAGTATCTTTTGATGATTCTCGTAAATTAAAAGAAACTTTTGCTGTCAGTGTTGCTAGTTATGCTGATAGTAATGATGTTGTGTCTTGTACAACCAATACAGGTGAGATTAAAGAAATTTCCCAAGTTGCAGTTTCTAAAGTAGTTCAATCTAGGGTTGATGAAATACTAAAACTTGCTAAAAATGAAATAAAAAACTTAACAAAAAGGGAAATACGTTATATAATTGTAACAGGTGGTTTGAGTGAACTAGCAGGTTTTCAATATATGGTTGAAAATGTGTTTGAATTAAAAGCAAAACTATGTAATATTTCTGTTATGGGAATTAGGCACAATAAATATAGTAGTGTCTTAGGCGTAGTGAAATATTTTGATGATAAATTATCTCTTCGTGGTAGAAGTATAAGTATGATTAGTGATCTTGATCGTGAAAGCTTAATTGCTACTGATAAGAGAGTAACTACTAATAATGTTGTAAGTAAAGTGTTTGGACATTTTTTTGATAATTAAGGAGGACTAGGTATGGTAGGCGGATTAGAAATGGATATGGTAACAACAATAAAAGTCATCGGACTGGGCGGCGGTGGTGGTAATGCCATCAATCGCATGGTTGAGTCTGGTGTAAAAGGTGTTGAGTTCATAGCAGCTAACACTGATAAACAAGCTTTAAATCAATCAAAAGCTGATATAAAAATTCAAATGGGAGTATCATTAACTGATGGGCAAGGAGCAGGAGCTGATCCTAGTATTGGAAAAGAAGCTGCTATTGAATCTAAAAAAGAAATAGAGGAAGCATTAACTGGTGCTGACATGATTTTTATTGCCTGTGGTATGGGTGGTGGAACTGGTACTGGTTCTGCAGCTGTAGTAGCGGAAATTGCTCAAGGGTTAGGAGCTTTGACTGTTGCAATAGTAACTAAACCATTCTCATTTGAAGGACCACGTAGAATGAAACATGCATTAGCTGGAATTGAAGAGCTAAAAAAACATGTAGATACACTTATCATTATTCCGAATGATAGATTAAGAGAAATTATTGATAGATCTACACCAATGGCTGAAGCATTTAAAGAAGTTGACAATGTCTTACGTCGCGGAGTTCAATGTATTTCAGATTTAATTGCTGTAGTTGGACTTATTAACTTGGATTTTGCTGATGTAAAAGCCGTTATGGAAAATAGTGGTCAAGCAATTATCGGTATTGGTATTGGTATGGGTGAAGATCGCGCAATTGATGCAGCTAAGCAAGCGGTATCATCACCACTTCTTGAAACTTCTATTGAAGGAGCAACAGATGCTATCATTAATATTACTGGTGGAGTTAATTTAACATTATTTGAAGCAGAGCAAGCTGCCGAAGTAGTTAGAGCTGCTGCTAACACTGATATTAATACAATCTTTGGTTCAGTAATTAATGAAAACTTATCAGATGAAGTTATAGTTACTGTAATCGCAACTGGTTTTGAGAAGAATAAGAAAGCTAAAGAAGCAGCTGAACAACCACAACCAGTATTTAGTAATGTAGCTCCTACTAGACGAGTTGCTACTCCACTAAAAGAAGAATATCGTACTCCAACCCCAGAAATTTTACAAGATGATAGTACATCTTCTAGTGATGGGGATTATGATATTCCACCATTCTTAAGAGATAGAAATTACTAAGAGACTATGTCTCTTTTTTTGATTAAGTTTAAGTAAAAAAAGAAGATTCATTAAAATCTTCTAAAATTTTGGAGCTTTATATTTATTTTCAACACCATTAATTATTTGAGCTAATAGATTTAAAGCAATCTGTTCCGTTTTTCGCTCTTTATCTCGTAGAGGATTAAATTCCACTAAGTCATAGGAAACAATTTTATCCATATGCTTTAAAATTAGTTTATTAATTTCTAAAGCTTCTTCTTCCGATATTCCATCAAACTCTGGAGTTGAAACCCCTGGAGCTATATCAGGATCAAGTAAATCTAGACTAAAGCTAACATGAACACCTTTTGTCCTTTCAGTAGCAATTTGAAAAGCTTCTTCAACTATTGCTTCAAGCCCTTTTTCTTTAATATCTTGATCAGTAAAAACGGTAATCCCTGCATACTTTAAATTATCTTTTTCAGCATCATCAATACCTCTAGCGCCTACAACAACAGCCTTTGATGTCTGAATAATATTTCCATCATGAAAATAACGTAGTTCATGATTTTTATAGCCAGTAATAGCTGCTAAAGTTAACCCATTTAAATTACCATTAACTGTTGACTCAAATGTATGATAATCGGTATGCGAATCAAACCAAATAACTCCAATATTTTCATGAACCTTAGCACTCGCAAGAGCACTAGCTGCTGATACTGAGTGATCTCCTCCAATTAGAATAGGAAAAAAATCAGCTTTCATTTTTTCTAGTGTCACATTATATAAAGCTGTATTATACTTATCAACTTCATATTCATTTTTTCTTCGATCGGATAAATTACGACTTTTTAGTATTGACTCATCTTGAATTAAAAGAGTCTGTTCTCCTTGATAAAAACTTTTTAAATCATTCATTAATTGAACTGGCCCTAGGTGAGCTCCATCAATGTGAACACCAAGGTCACTACCTGCACCAATTACTACTGTTTTCATATTATCACCATATATAATTTTATCTTATTTTCTTTTCCTTAGCAAGATAAAGCCTTTTAGTTATCAACCATAACTGACAATTAATGTATAATTAATAGCAATAAACTAAAAAAATAAATATAAATTGTGAATACTATATTTAGGTATCTATTATAACAAATTTTTCCTTTTCTAATATAATATAGTGAAAGGAGAAATCATTATGAACTATTGTTGTCATGGATGCAATAACAATAACAACGGGAGCTGGCTATGGATAATCTTAATAGTATTTATAATTTTATTCTTATTCTGCGGTAATGGTAACGGAAATAACTATTAATTTCTAATATCAGTTATTGCGCCCCTTACGCCTAGTATGTTTTAAATTACTTTAAGAAGTGGTATGTTTAAAATGAACAGACTGCTTTTTTTCTGTTTTAAAAACTTCATTTTTCTAATATTCTATGATATAATTTCTTTGGTTAAATTAGGCAACTGAGGTGGTTAAATGTATAAAAAAATTGGGAAACTAATTTTAGTAATAATGTGGATGATTGTAATATTTCTGTTTTCAAATGATAATTCTATTGAATCGTCTAAGAAAAGTGATGGACTTATTATTAATAGTATTCAAGTTGTAATAAATAGAAAATTAACAGTGAAAGAAACAGAAACCGTCCTTAAATATCTGGTAACACCAGTCCGTAAATGTGCCCATTTTTTTCTCTATTTTATTTTAGGAATTTTAATAATCAGCATATGTAGAGAATTTTTTCCTATTAACTATAAAATTCTTCTTCTAGCAAGTCTCATTTGCTTGCTTTATGCTATTAGTGATGAAATACATCAACTGTTTGTTCCTGGTAGATCAGGAGAAATTAAAGATATACTTATTGATTATTTAGGCTCCCTTACTGGAACATTTTGCTATTATAAAATTTATTTTAAAGGTATGAAAAGAGGAAAATATGAGTAAGAAAAAAGATTTAATGAAAAATACAATTATAATATTCTGCGGTAAAGTTTGTACTCAGTTAATTTCATTTTTCTTATTACCATTATATACTGGTTACCTAGCAACTAAAGATTATGGTATTGTTGATTTAATTACAACTTATGTAACTTTACTGGTGCCAATTATTACTTTAGAACTTGAAATGAGTATTTTTAGATTCTTAGTTGATAGTAGAAACAAAGATAAAGAGATTAAGAAATTAATGAGTAATAATTTCTTTATTTTACTTATTGCTCTTAGTATATTTATAATTTTATATTTAATTGTTACTAGTTTCTGGAAATTTGATTATCGTTTTCTTATATTAATTGATATAGTTATTTGTACGTTAGATGGTAATTTCTTACAAGTAGCAAGAGGAATGGGAAAAACACTTGATTTTTCTATTAGTTGTATTATTACTGGTGCCTTTACAATAATTTCTAATATTTTGCTTATTGCTATATTAAAACTAGGAGCAGTAGGCATGATTGCTTCTATGACGCTAGCTAATGGATTAGGAGCCCTATACTTATTTGTTCGCTTGAAATTATATAGCCTAATTAACTTTAAATTAGTAGATAAAAACTTAATTAAAAGTATGTATCGTTATTCAATCCCTCTTGTTCCTAATGGCATTAGTTGGTGGATAGTTAATGTTTCTGATAGAACTATTATTTCTTTTGTTCTTGGAGCAGCTGCTAACGGTGTATATGCCATTAGTAATAAATTTCCAACTATTCTTTCCAGCCTACTTGGAATATTTAACCTTAGTTGGAGTGAAAGTGCCGCTCTACATATAAATAGTTCTGATCGAGATGAATTCTTCTCAGATGTTTCTAATACCATTACTAAACTATTTACATCTCTTGGAGTTGGAATGATTGCTTGCATGCCGTTTATTTTTCCAATACTTATTAATAGTAAATATAATGCTGCATATAACCAAATCCCCATACTAGTTCTTGGAGCAGTATTCAATGTCATTATTTGTTTATATAATGGAATTTATATTGCTAAAAAACTAACTAAACAAGTTGCCTCTGTTACAATTATAGGTGCAATTGTTAATATCCTAGTAAATGTAGTGTTAATTAAATATTTAGGACTATATGCCGCTTCTATTTCAACAGCTCTAGCTTATTTCGTTATGATGCTATATAGATTTATAGATTTAAAAAAATATATGACTATTAAATATGAAAAAGGTCTATTCATTAAGACTATATTAATATTTAGTTTTTCAATAATTTTATATTATCAAAATAATTTAATTTTAAATATTATTAATTTATTAGTAGTAGTTATCTATGCAATAATATTAAATAAAAATTTTCTAGTATTCAGTAAAAAAATTATTACGAATAAATTTGTAAGAAAATAATTACTAATATTTCGACATATAATTCTATAGGAGGATTATATGTTTTTTAATATTTTTGAATTATTAAAAGGTCTATTTTGTTTTACTGGTTCTTACTCTAATGAAGTTTTTCCTGAACCCCTTGATGAAAAAGAAGAAAATTTATGTATACTTAAAAAAATGGAAGGCGATAGAGAAGCAAGAAATAAACTTATTGAACATAATTTAAGATTAGTTGCTCATATTACAAAGAAATTTGATAGTAAATTAGTAAGTAATGATGATCTAATAAGTATTGGTACAATTGGTCTAATAAAAGGGGTTGATACTTTTTCTAACGACAAGGGTGTAAAAATTACTACCTACTGTGCTCGCTGTATAGAAAATGAAATTCTAATGTATTTTAGAAGTAATAATCGCTATAGTAAAGATATATCAATTAATGAAACTGTTGGTTATGATAAAGATGGTAATGAAATTGCTATAATGGATGTCTTAAAAACACCAAATGTTGATTTTTTAGAAGATATTGATTTAAAAGATAAAATTAAACTATTAAATAAATATTTAAATGTATTAACTGCTAGAGAAAGAGAAATAATATGTAGAAGATATGGTCTAAATAATGGCGATGAAGAAACCCAAAAAATAATTTCTAAGAAACTTGGTATATCAAGAAGTTATGTTTCAAGAATAGAAAAACGTGCTTTAATGAAAATTTTAAGAGAGTTTATAAAAGACAATAAATGTTAATTCATCAAAAAAACAAATAGATATAAAATTATAATAGTAACTAACTAATATATAAACTAAAGAATATGTATAACAATGACTAGTTGGATAATTTAAGTCAATTTAAATTTATTCTTTTAGCGAATAGAGGTATAATTGTAATAGTGGATGTGATATTTATGAAAGAAAAATCAGTAAATAAGTATAATAAGAGATTTTTAAGTATTTTAAAAAATAAATTAAATTTATTATTTATAACTATATTTGCGCTTTTAATAATAGTGGCCTTAGTTATTTATAATTTTATACTATTACCAAGTATTAGATTAAAAGGTTCTCGTTATATTGAGATTGATTACTTAAGTGAATATAAGGAAAAAGGTTACTCAGCACACTTTTTACATGATGATATTACTTCTAAAGTAAAAGTAGTTAGTAATGTTAATACAAAGAAATTAGGGGACTATGAAGTTAAATATTCAGTTAATATTAATGGTTTCAAAAGACAAGTAGTAAGAAAAGTTAAAGTTACTGATAAAACTGCACCAGTTATTAAGTTGGCTAGTAAAGATGATATCTATGTATGTCCTAATTGTAAATATAAAGAAGAGCCTTTTAGTGCAACTGATAATTATGATGGTGATGTTACAGATAAGGTTAAGGTTACATCTACTGATAATAAAATTACTTATTCCGTTACTGATAAACATGGTAATAAAAGTGAAATTAGTAGAAAAATTATCTATGAAGATAAAACACCACCGGTTATTACATTAATTGGCAATGAAACAGTTTATGCTTTTGTAAATGAAGAATATAAAGAGTTAGGCGCAACAGCAATAGATAATTGTGATAAAGATATAAGTAACAAAGTAAAGGTAAAAGGAGAAGTTAACATTAATAAACCAGGTACTTATGAACTTACCTATGCTACTATAGATAAGGCTGGAAATAAAGCTGAAGTAAAAAGAAATGTTATAGTTTCCGAAAGAGGAAGAAATGGTACAATTTATTTGACTTTTGATGATGGCCCAAAAACTGGAACAACTGATGTAATTTTAGATATTTTAAAAGAAGAGGGAATAGAAGCCACTTTCTTTGTAACAAATTCTGGTCCTGATTATTTGATTAAAAGAGCTTTTGATGAAGGACATACTATAGGTCTTCATACAGCTAGTCATAATTATTCTATTGTCTATTCATCAGTCGATAGTTATTTTCAAGATTTGGGAATTGTCTCAGAAAGGGTTAAAAATATTACTGGTGTAGAATCTAAAATTATAAGATTTCCAGGAGGAACCAGTAACACTGTAAGTAGAAAATATTCAAATGGCATTATGACATCTTTAACTAGGGAAGTTTTAAGTAGAGGCTATCATTATTTTGATTGGAATATCTCATCAGGTGATGCTGCTGGAGGTAGACCAACTCCTGATGAAATAGCTAATAATGTTATATCTAGTCTATCTAAAAATAAAGTTAATATGGTCTTAATGCATGATATAAAAACATATACAAGAGATGCTCTTAGAACAATAATTAAATATGGTAAAGATAATGGCTATACCTTTGAAAAAATAACTATGACAACGGAAATGATTACTCAACGAGTAAATAATTAGACTAATTTAGAAAAATAGGATATAATTATCTTAGGTGAAGCAAATGAACATTTTTAGGCCTACTATGTATAGGAAAGATATATTTGATATTAATTATCAAAAATTAAAAGAGATGGGAATAACTTGTTTAGTCTTTGATCTTGATAATACTCTTGGTTTGATTGATAAAAAAAGATGTCCTAGACGAGCAAAAAAGTTAATCAAAAACCTACAAAAAGATTTTTTAGTATTTATTAGTTCTAATAATGTTAAAAGTAGATTGGAACCATACTCCAATGAATTAGGTGTTGAAGGATTTGCTTTTGCTTTAAAACCACTAACTATAAATTTACATAAAATAAAAAGAAAATATAAATTAAAGAAAAAAGAGATGGCAATGATAGGAGATCAAATAGTTACCGACGTTTTATCAGGTAATATATTTAAAATTGCCACTATCTTAGTTGAACCTTTAGGCAAAAAAGATTTAAAAATTACTAATCTAAATAGAAAAATTGAAGCTAAAATAGTTAAAAATTACCAAAAAAGGGGACTATTTGAAAGAGGTAAATATTATGAATGATAATGAGATAAAAACTTGTAAGGGATGTGGTGTAGTATTACAAGATCAAAATGTCTTACAAGATGGCTATACAACTAGTTTAGAAAACGATATATGTCAAAGATGCTTTAGAATGAAAAATTATGGTGAATATCAAGTAGTAGTTAAATCAAATGAAGAATATTTAGATATATTAAGAAGTGTTGGAGAAACTAAAGACTTAGTTTTATATATTACAGATTTATTAAATTTAGAAAAAAATATTGAAGAAATCAGAAATATTATTCCTAATAAAATGATCTTAGTATTAAATAAAAAAGATATTTTACCTAAGTCTGTAAAAGAAACAAAACTTATTAAGTATTTAGAAGATAAAGATATTCACTTTGAAGAAGTAATTGTTATTAGTGTAAATAAAAATTATAATATTGATTATTTATTAAAAAGAATTAAGTACTATCAAACATCTAAAAAAGTCTATGTAGTTGGACATACTAATGCTGGAAAATCCAGTCTAATTAATAAATTAATTCAAAATTATTCTGATAATGTTCAAGAACTTACAATGTCACCATTACCATCAACTACTTTAAATACAGTATCAATCGAAATCAATGATTATCTAACATTAGTTGATACTCCAGGTCTTGTAGATACTGGCTCAATCCTAAATTATATTCCCGCTGAAGTTGTAAAAAAAATATCTCCACGTAAAGAAATTAAACCTAGGACATTTCAATTAAAACCTAATCAAGCTATTATTATTGAAGATTTTATTAGAATTGACTACATTGAAGGTGAAAAAAATAGTTTTACTTTATTTATATCTAATGATTTAAAAGTAAAAAGACTTCTTAATGCTAGTAATAAAGATTATTTAAAAAATTTAAATAAAGTTACTTATCAAGTAAAGTATGATGAAGACTTAGTTATTAATGGTCTAGGCTTTATAAAAATAGTAAATAAAGGGGTTATTGATGTCTATATTGAAAGACAAATTGAAACTTTTATGCGTAAATCACTAATTTAGCTTTGCAAATGCAAAGCTTTTATGATATAATTTTTCTTGTTTTGTTAAAAGGGTAACAAGTATTATGTGTTGTTAATATGACATATAATTTATAGGAGGAAATTTATATATGAACTGTGACAGTAATGTCGATAGTAGTAAAAAAACATTTGATAAAGGAGTAACTTTAGAATTAGATAATATCTTAATCTGGGAATTATCTTCTGATGATTCTAGAAGCTATATGATTTCAATCGAAGGATATAGTGATGAAAACTGCTCTAAAAGAGTTATGATTAGTAGTGAGAAAAGTGAATCTTCTGTTATTAATTATCATAAACGAATTGGAGACGATATCTTTTGTTGTAGTGTTGCAACTAGAATGACAGAAAAAGAGCAAGATAAGTATAATGAAGCTTTAAGTGATGGAGATTATTCTTCATGTTTAGATAATTTATTTTCAATCGAAAGACATTTAAATGAAACTTATGGTTTTGACGTTAAAGCTATTACTAAAAAAAAGAGAAAAAATCGATAATATATATTTATAAGTAATATTAAAATTAAGTGGTGGTTTAATATGGATAAATTGGAAAAAATTAGAACAGAGTATATGCTTATGGAAGTTGAAGATGCCGCAACTTGCAAAAAAGATATACTAACTTATTTAAAAGTAGAATCTAGAGCAGAAGCTAAATTATTAAAAGATATTTCAACAGAAATTAAGGATAGTAAATATGACTTATTTATGGTTGATTTAATTAATAAAATTGCTAATGTTCTAGGTTTTGAAGAAAGAGATAGAGATTTATATCTTAAATATATTGCATCTCTAGAAAAATATTATGAATCAGCTGGAACGAGAGTGTAAAAAACTTTGTGTAAAGTTACCAATCTATGGTAATAAGATTTTTTAGAGATTGAAGAACTCAGTCTCT
>CALVRD010000024.1 GCA_944358435.1 uncultured Bacilli bacterium
AATAATTACATTGTAACTATATCATATTGCTTTTATTTTTTTCACAAATTTTGTCTCACATCATTTACAATTATACAGTAAAAATCGAAGACATAACAAAAATACCTAGACAAAGTCCAAGTATTTTCTAAAAATATTCTAAAATAACTCAATAAATTAATATTACTTAATCAATCTATTTAACAACAATATTAATAATCTTTCCTTTAATAACAATTACTTTAACAACTTCTTTTCCTTCTATATGACGACAAACATTTTCCTCATTTAAAGCTTTTTCTTTAATAGATTCTTCTGCCTCATCTAGCGCAATCTTAATAGTAGCACGAACTTTACCATTAACTTGAACAGCTATTTCTCTTTCTTCTTCTACTACTTTTGCTGCATCATATGTTGGCCATATCTCAAAAGCAATTGTTCCTTCATGTCCTAACATTTCCCATAATTCTTCTGCAAGATGTGGACATACAGGGTTTAATAATTTTACAAATACTTCAGCATACACTTTAGGAAAAACTTCTTCTTTATAAACAGCATTAATAAAAATCATCATTTGACTTATCGCTGTATTAAAATTAAGTGATTCAAAGTCATCAGTTACTTTCTTAATAGTTTGATGATAAATCTTTTCAAGATTTTCATTTTCCCTATCCTGAATCTTTCCAGATACATATAGTCTATAAATTCTGTCTAAGAACTTTTGAGCTCCCTCAACTCCTTGTTGATTCCAAGGCTTAGATGCTTCAAGTGGTCCCATAAACATTTCATATAATCTTAAAGTATCTGCTCCATAATTATTGACAATATCCATCGGATCAACAGCAAACTCCGGATAACGTTTACCCATTTTAATACCATTAGCACCTAATATCATTCCTTGATGAACAAGTTTTTTAAATGGTTCTTTAACAGGAGATAATCCCTTATCATACAAATAATTAGTCCAAATTCTAGAATACATCAAGTGTCCTACTGCATGCTCTGGTCCACCAATATATAAATCTACTGGCATCCAATGTCTCAACAATTCTTGATTAGCAAAAACATCTCCATTTTCTGGATCAATATATCTCAAGAAATACCATGAAGACCCAGCTGATCCTGGCATCGTTGAAGTTTCACGAACACCATCTATTCCATTATGACTATATTTTTTCCACTCTATAGCATTTTCAAGTGGAGCCTTTCCTCCATGACCTTTATAATCATCAAGTTCTGGTAACACTAAAGGAAGCTCATCGTCATCTAGAATATGAATATCACCATTTTCTAAATAAACAACAGGCATTGGCTCTCCCCAATATCTTTGTCTAGCAAAAATCCATTCTCTCATGCGATAATTAATCTGCTTACTACCACAATCATGTTCAGTCAACCAATCAATCATTGCACTTATTGCTTCTTCTTTATTCAAACCATTTAAAAACTCAGAATTAATATGAATTCCATCCCCTGTCATAGCTCTAGGATTTAATACATATTCAAATGACTTAGCATGCAACTCATCTTTTACTTCTTTTAAAATAGTATCTTTATCTACCCATTCAACAACAAATTTCTCATCATCATCTAAATTTTGAGACACCTGCTTACTACTTTTTAATTCAAATAATAGCGGTGTAGCTTCAATATTAAAGTATTTATCCTTATTATAAGCATAGTAATGATGATTAATCTTAAAATCCTCACTTACTAATTCTATATCAGTATACCCTGTTTCTTCGGCAATTTCACGAATAGCACAATCTACTGCAGATTCATTTTCTTTTTTTGTTCCATCTACAAATAAACGGCCACCATTTTCCCGCCAATTGATTGTTAAATATTTATCGTTTTCCTTATCATAGACAATAGCAACAATAGAATTCTTTACAGTTTCATTTTCCTGTTCAGTACCCGTAACTTCTTCTAATACTTGAATAATTGGAATATTAAATTTAGTTGCAAATTCAAAATCACGGTCGTCATGAGCCGGAACTGCCATAATAGCACCAGTACCATAACTTGCTAAAACATAATCAGATATATAAATAGGAATTTCTTCATTATTAACCGGATTAACAGCATAAGCACCAGTAAATACCCCAGTTTTCTCTTTATTAAGTTCTGTTCTTTCCAAATCACTCTTAGTAGCACAAATTTTTTTATAAATATTAACAGCTTCTCTTTGTTCAGATGTAGTAATTTGGTCAACAAGGTCATGTTCGGGCGCCATTACACAGTAAGTTGCCCCAAATAAAGTATCTGGACGAGTAGTAAATACTTTAAATTCTTTATCAGTACCAACCACCTTAAAAACAACATGAGCCCCAATTGATTTACCTATCCAGTTTCTTTGCATTTCTTTAGTTGATTCAGGCCAATCAATATTATTTAACCCTTCAAGTAACTTTTCAGCAAAAGCCGCTTGATCAATAACCCATTGTTTCATATTACGTCTAACAACAGGATATCCCCCACGCTCACTTTTACCATCAATTACTTCATCATTAGATAAAACAGTTCCTAACTCTTCACACCAATTAACAGGCATATCAATATACTTAGCATATCCATCACTATATAATTGTTTAAATATCCATTGTGTCCATTTATAAAATTTAGGATCACTAGTTTGTAACGTCTTACTCCAATCATAATCAAATCCAAGAGCTTTTAACTGATTACTAAAAGTCTCAATATTTTTTTGTGTAAAACCATTAGGGTTATTACCAGTACTAACCGCATATTGCTCAGCAGGAAGTCCAAATGAATCATAACCCATTGGATGTAGCACATTATATCCTTGCATTCTCTTCATTCTAGATACAATATCAGTCGCAGTATAACCTTCTACATGGCCCGCATGAAGTCCAACACCAGATGGATATGGAAACATATCCAAAGCATAAAATTTAGGTTTACTAAAATCCCACACATCAGTATGAAAAGTATTATTATCTTCCCAATACTTTTTCCACTTTTTTTCTATTTCTCTAAAATTATACATTTTTAATCATTCCCTTCTTTTTATAAAATCTAGCAACTAAAGCATAACTAACCAAAACAATTGGTATAACTAATACAATAGCAAGTAACATCTGCCATAAATATCCATCTACGAGCATAATAAATGAGACAATAATTGCCATATCAAATGATGAAACTAAAGAAACTATATGCAATAATTGATTATAATCAACTTTTTTTAAATCGAGTCTATATCTATACACTAAATATTTAATTTCTGCAGGTTCCTTTTTCTCTTTTTTTCGACTCTTTCCGGCCTTATACCTCTTCATTGGAAAAACAATAAATAACTCATAAATAGTTAAAATTATTCCATAACAAATAAAAAATAACAATACTTCTTTCATACAACCTCCTTTATCACAAAGAAAAACGTCCTTATATAAACATAAGGACGAATTATCTCGCGGTACCACCTTACTTCATAGTAATCTATGCAGCTTAAATAGATATAACGGTCTCCCAAAATGCTTAAAGACAAGTCAAGTTCACTTCCAAAATCTCCTCATTTTCACCAACCATGAGTTCTCTAAAAGACTTTAAAAAGCTACTACTACCAGTCACATTTAAAAATATAAACCTAGTATATTAAAAATTATTCTCTTTTTCAAGACTTTTTTACTATACTTCACTAATATAATCCAAAAGTTTTAAGAATAAGTTAATATATTCCTTAGAAAGTCCCGCTTTCTTTAACTTTCTAATCTCAATTCTCTTCTTCTTTAATGGTAAAGTACCAAACATAATTTTTGCAATATCCTCTTTTAAATATGTATTAATTTGAAGATCCATTAAAATACTATTAACATCATCATTAATAAGTCTCATCGCATCTATTTCAATATCTTTACCTCTACAATTAATTGTTAATTGACCAACTGTTGGACATTCTTTTATTTCTACAATAAAGTCAGTTGCATCAACATAACTTTTAACATTAATTCTATCATTATTAAAGTAACCTGTTACATCTGTAGTCAATTTTGTATTACGGAAAACAAGTTTATAATTTCTTCTTTCAGGTACAATACCACTCTTACCCTCAATCGATCTAACAATTACTGTATAGTTATTACGTAAATAATTATAGTCAATTGACGTCTTTAAAAAATAGCCATCTTTATATAATGATGTAACTCCATCATCTTCATATAAAGTATATGTATTACTAACTCCTGGGAATATTTGAATTTCTAAATCAGTTGGTAAACCTGTATTATTATAATCACTTTTATTTGATAAAGGAATTATTGAACCAGCATGAGCAAATACAGGATAATCTTCTTCTTTAAAGAAAGATACGTATTTTTTATTACCAGGGAATTTCTTACCAGTAATAAAGTCATACCAAGAACCATCTGGAATAAAGAATCTATGTACTGTCCTATTCATAACCTTATCTTTTTTATCTAAGATTGGGCAAACTAAAAGTTGTGATCCAAAATAGTATTGATTTTTATATAACTCATCATCATAAACCCACATATAATTATAATAAAATGGTTGTATTAAAGGAATACCAGCTCTTGTATAATTATAAGCCTCTGTATATAAATATGGTATTAATCTATGACGAAGTCTTAAATAATCAGCTGCAATATTCTCAGTTTGAGCATCCCATAACCAAGGCTCTTTTTTATAATAAGGTCCTCTCGCACCATGAAATCTTAATATTGGCGAAAAAGTACCAAGTTGCAAATAACGAACATAAAGTTCACCATCTTCAATTCCACCATGGTTTCCACCAACATCATGGCTCCACCAACTAACACCAATATTTGCAGCATTTAAATAATCAAATGGCATTTTCTTTAAAGATTCCCAACTAATTTCACTAGACCCGCCATATAAAACTCCATATCGATGAGGTGCAATAAGTCCATTTCTAGCAAGTAACATTCCTCTTTTAGCAACATTTCTCTTAGAATCCAAATATAAATAATGATTTAGTGCCCATAACTTATTAATATCTTTTATATCACTATAGTCATTCCAAAAAAAATCAACACCAAACGCTTCTAATGAATGTAAAAACATTTTTAACAAAATATCCAATAACTTAGGATTTAATGGATCAAATTGAATTATTGTCGAATCAGTCTTACCTAAATATTCACAAGCTTGCTTAAAGAAAAATTCATGAGGATAAATTCCTTCTTGTGGATTAACACATAATCCAACTCTAATTCCTCTAGCATGAAATTGATCAATCATTCCTTTAGGATCCCTAAACAACTGTGAATTAAAAGTAAAACCAGTTTTTAATCCCGTTGCTTGTCCAACATTACGATAATGCCAATCATTATCAAATAACATTATAGATAACGGTATTCTCTTCCTTTCAAAATTACGAATTAAATCATAAATATTATTATCACTATATTCATAATTTCTACTCCACCAATTACCAAGGGCATAACGTGGAAGTAATGATGGTAACCCTGTAAGTTTAAAATAGTCAGCCAAAGCTTGTTTAAAATCTTTATCATACATAAATACATATATATCAATATGGTCTGCTGGAGGATCTGCCAAAGTCCCATCTTCCATTATTACTTTATTTTTACTATCATCAATAGAAACAAATCCATCCAATGAATAAAGTCCTTTGGCCTGAGTTGGACTAGTAACTAAGTCAGTACTTATCATATTACCATTTAAATTTCTAGCTTCAGGATGACCATAATACCAATCTTTACTTCTATCTTTATCACGACTTTCTAACGTAACCTTCAAATTCTTTGATGCTGAAATTCCATTACCAGAAAAAGGCTGTTCCTTATTATAGAACAGATAAAAATACTTAGTCATTATTTCAACAACATTATTATTTTGCTTAATAGAAAAATCTGCAAGTCCAAGATCACGTCTTAAAATTAATTGTGTCGGTCTATCAACAAATTGTCCACTAGGAGAATACTCAAGTCGTACAACTCTTTCTGTAAGCACTGAAATACGATAAGTCTTTCCTTGAATAATCGCCTTATTATTACAAATTGTTTTACTATAATCAATTTCAAATTGTTTTCCAAGTGGATACATATCAACACCCTCTTATTATTCTACTAAAATATTACCATAAAAAGATAAAGTTTCCAAGTAAAAACATATCCTACTTTACATCAAAAATTCTGCATAGTATTCCTCAAATGTAATACCATGTTCATGAATATAGGAAGCTATATCTTTACCAACATATCGATAATGCCATGGTTCACTTCTAAACCCCGTAATTGCTTGTCCATTCTTAGAAAATCTTAAAATAAAACCATACTTATGAGCATTATCCACCATCCATTGATATTCTTTAGAATCAGCAAATATATTACTAGATGTGCTACCTATGTCAAAAGCAAGTCCCGTTTGATGTTCAGAAAAGCCCGGTAATGAAACATATTTATCTACATAACTATCTCCATACCAGAATCGATATTCATCGCATAATTCTTCTTGATCATGATAGCTTCGATAACCAGAGTTTATAACCAAGCCATAGCCTTCCTTAGCTGCCGCATTATACATTTCTTTAAAAGCATCAACTGCTACCTTTGATCCTCTTTGAATTTCATCATTACGATACTTACTCTCAATTTCAACTAACCCCTCAGGTTCAAAATCACTACTTAAACTATTATATTTATTAACAAGCATATCAACACTAAATTTATCTACCAAATTATAATCTTTATATGCTTCTTTATCCATTCCAAGATTAACAAATAGCACGGTTGTCTCTTCGTCTTCCCCTGTTTCTCTAGAATAACTTAAGTAACGATCATAATATTTTAATTTAGCATAACTAATACTATAGAACTCTTCTAAATACTTAACTTTATCTCTTTTAGCAAAAAGAGTTACATCCTCATCATTACCATGAGAAAGTATTGTTGAAATATCACTATTACTATATCCCTTTTTTATTAAAGTATTAATATTTCGAATAATATTTTTCTGTTCCTGATATTCAATTTTCGCATAAGAATCCAAATTATTTTCATCATAATCACTACTTTCAAATGCCGCATTTAAAAGCTTATTATCTCCAAGTCCAATAATATAATCTTTCTTACCAGATAATAATATATTTTTACTAGCCTCTCTACTATAACCTATTTTTTCCAAATCATGAATTTGATAGAAATAAAAACACAATAAAATTAGAATTAATCCCAAAACTATTCCTAACATCTTAAAAATTACAATAATTGGTCTTTTTAATTTAAGTTTTCTTTTCCTTACTATCAAAAATCATCACCTACTATATAAAAATTATAACATAAAATAAAGAAAAGAAAAACTACGTAAATATGATATAATTTAATTAGGTGATTAATATGTTAGCTCTTGTTTTATCTGGCGGAGGAGCAAAAGGTTCCTATCAAATAGGTGTATGGAAAGCTCTGAGAAAATTAAACATTAAACCAAAAATCGTAACTGGAACATCTGTAGGTGCCATAAATGGAGCTATAATAACTCAAAATAGTTACTATAAAGCTAAAAAAATATGGAAAAAATTAAATCCTGAAATGATTTTTGGAAAAAATTATAAAAATTGTCAAAACAAATTAGAATTATACAAAAATTATAGAGATAATTTTTTTAAACATGGTGGTATGGATGTTAAAAGTCTAGAAAAACTAATTGAAAAAAATTTAAATAAAAGAAAATTTTATAAATCAAAAATTAATTATGGACTTGTAACATTAAATATATCAAATATGAAACCTCTAAAACTAGAAAAAAAGAATATTTCAAAAGATAAATTAAAAGACTACATAATTGCATCAGCAACTTGCTACCCAGCTTTTAAAGTTAAAAAAATAGATGGAAATAACTATATAGATGGAGGATTTGTTGATTACTTACCAATTAATCTTGCTATTGATATGGGCGCAGATGAAATAATAGCCGTAGATTTAAAAGCACCAGGTATAAAAAAACTACCTAAGAAAAATATTAAAATAACCTTAATAAAACCAAACAATGAAATAAACAATTTCTTAGACTTTAATGATAAAAATAGTAAAAGAAATATTACTCTTGGATATAATGATACAATGAAAGTATTTAATAAATATGAAGGAATAAAATACACTTTCAAACTAGGTACAAAAAAAAAATTAATTAAAAAAGTAACAAATAATTACAATAATATTATAGAAAATATAATTAATAATAATGAATTATCTACAGATTTGATTACTTTGATTCAAAATTATAAAAAAATTGATAAAGTTATTATTAATTTGATTGAAAAAACTTTAGAAGATTTAAAACTAGATGAAACAAAAGTTTATAACTATTATTTTTTAAAATATTACTTACGTAAACAAATAAAAAAATATAAACAAAAAGAAAAAAATATAAAAATATTAGATAATGAAATAGACATATATCAAAAAATAATTAATAACGATTATAATAACCTAAGGAAATTAGCAATTATAAAACCAATTAAACTTTTAGAAGCCATATGTCTATATGCAATATGTGGAGAATTAAAATGATAAATAATTTTAAATATAGTAATACAAATAAAAGATACCATACCCTTGATTATTATTATAAACAAAAGTTTAACCAAAAAGTATTCAAAGTAAGCTTAGATGCTGGATTATCATGTCCAAATATTGATGGAACAGTAGGCTACGGTGGCTGTATCTACTGTTCTAAAACAGGTAGTGGTGAATTTGCTGGTAATAAGAATAAACCAATAGAAGTCCAATTTGAAGAAATAAAAGAAATTATGCTAAAAAAATGGCCATCTGCTAAATATATTGGTTATTTTCAAGCTCATACCAATACCTACGCTCCAGTAGAAAAACTAAAAGAACTTCATGAAAAAATTTTATCCCAAAATAATGTCATAGGAATAAGTATTGCAACTAGACCAGATGCTATAAGCGATGAATGTTTAAAATATTTAGCTGAATTAAATAAGAAAACCTATCTAACAATCGAATTAGGTTTACAAACAACTAATCCTAATACCGCCAAATTAATCAATCGTTGCCATACCATTAAATGTTTTGAAGACATGGTAAAAAAGCTTCGTCAAAACAATATAAACGTAGTCGTTCATATAATAAATGGACTTCCTTATGAAACAAAAACTGATATGCTAAACACTATAAAATATCTAAATAACTTAGATATTCAAGGTATTAAAATTCATATGCTAAGTATTCTAAAAGATACTCCTCTTGAAAAAATATATCAAAAAGAAAAATTTAAATTACTTACAAAAGACGAATATATTGACATTGTAATAAGTCAATTAGAATTACTCCGACCCGAAATAATTATCCACAGAATAACTGCTGATCCTAAAACAGACGATTTAATTAAGCCTGACTGGTTAACTAAAAAATTTGGTGTTTTAAATGACATTGATAAAGAAATGGTTAGAAGAGATACCTATCAAGGAAAAAAATTAGATGAAAATAATTAACTTATATCTAATAACTATTAATATAATTAGTTTTTTCATAATGGGATTTGACAAATTATTAGCAATTATAAAGAAAAGACGAATAAGTGAATTTACTCTTCTAACTCTAAGTATTTTTGGAGGTTCAGCCGGTGCAATACTTGCAATGATTATATTCAAGCATAAAATAAGGAAAAGACGATTTTTACTGCTTATTCCCATAACAATAATTTATATAATATTCTACTTAAAATTATGCTCATAATATACAAAATTCTCCAAAATGCAACATTTCCCTTGTTAATAAACTTAAAATATACTATAATTTAAGTTAAAGATAGGGAGTAACATAAAAATTATGGGAAAATTAACAGGAAAAGAAATCAAAATAATTTCTGCAACCCTAGCAACCTGGGGACTACTCTTTGTTGGAAGTGGCCTAACAATGAAAGCCATGACAAAACCAGTAACAGTTGTGAAAAGTGATTTTGAAATAGTTCAAAAAAGGGTATCAGAAACAATCACAAATGAAATAAAATTAAAAGATATGGAATCAGAAATAAATAATCCATTAAGTGTAGATGTAAAAGATTATTTAGCTAATCTTGAAGAAATAGATTTAAGCATTGTTAAAAACTTAAAGCTAGACACTTCTATGGTTAACACTCAACAAAATGGAACTTATACTTACACTATTGCATATCAAAAGAAAAAATATAATGGTAGCTACACAATCAAAGAAAAAGAGTTACCAAAAGTAGAACTTACCTTAAAAAACTTTAAGTTAGCTCTTAACTCACCACTAAATGCCAATCCAGAAGATTTATCAACCTATATTGAGGAAGAATTAACAGAAGAAGTAAAAAAGAATATTACAATTGATTTGTCACAAGTAAGAACTGATCAAGAAGGAATTTATGAATATACTATTACATACAATGGTATAATTTACAAAGGTAAAATAGAGGTTTATCAACCACAAACTAAAATTATTACACCTAATCAACAAGAAAGAAAAACGATTGATAATAGTAAAGAAGCTGAAAATCAAACAAAAAATAACTAATGTAAAAAAGAGTCAATAGCTCTTTTATTTTTTTTAAAATATTGATAATTTGTTCTAAGTCGAGTATCCTAAAAACAAGG
This sequence comes from uncultured Bacilli bacterium, assembly GCA_944358435.1. Taxonomy (GTDB): domain Bacteria; phylum Bacillota_I; class Bacilli_A; order RF39; family UBA660; genus CAG-877. The sequence goes on from CALVRD010000024.1 coordinate 10,586, forward strand.
AGGATACTAAATGGAAAATAAATTACGTGTAGTACAATATGGTACTGGAAAAATGTCTGTATACACAATGCGTTATGTATACGAAAAAGGTGCCGAAATAGTTGGAGCAATTGATATAAATCCAGCTGTCATTGGAAAAGACATTGGTGAAATTATTGGTTGTGAAGAGAAAGGAGTAAAAATTAGCTCAGTAAATGAGGCTGAAAAAGTACTCGCAGAGCTAAAGCCAGATATCTGTATTGTAACAACAATGAGTTTATTAAGTGATGTAGAAAAAGCCTTAACATTATGTGCTAAATTAGGTATTAATGCTATAACTACTTGTGAAGAAGCATTCTTCTCATACAACTCTAATCCAAATACCACTCAAAAAATTGATGAATTAGCAAAACAAAACAATTGTACAATTGTTGGATCTGGTTACCAAGATATTTATTGGGGTGAATTAATTAGTGCCATTGCCGGATCAACTCATAATATTATTAAAATTAAAGGAAGCTCTTCATATAATGTTGAAGATTACGGAATTGCTCTAGCAGAAGCTCATGGTGCAGGATTAACATTACAAGAATTTGATGAAAAAATTGCTAGTGTTGACAGAATGAGTAAAGACAAACTAAATAACTTAATTGAAAGTGGAACATACACACCTTCATATATGTGGAATGTTAATGGCTGGTTAGCAAGAAAATTAGGATTAACAGTAACTAATCAATCACAAAAATGTGTCCCAACAACATATAAAGAAGATATTGATTCTAAAACTTTAAATATGAAGGTAAAACAAGGAGACGCAACAGGAATGAGTGCTATTGTTACAACAGAAACAGCTGAAGGAATCATTATTGAAAGTGAATGTATTGGTAAAATATATGGCCCTGATGAATTTGATAAAAATGAATGGTCAATTATAGGAGAACCTAATACTACAATCGTCGTAAACCGTCCAGCTACAGTTGAACTAACATGTGCAACTATTGTTAATAGAATACCAGATGTAATAAATGCCCAGCCTGGATTTATTCCAACTTGTGATATAGATGAATTAAAATATCGTACAAAAGCTTTAAACAATTATGTAAAATAAAAAATACAAAATAAACGTCTAAAATTAGGCGTTTTAATTTTGCTTAAACATAATATTTTTCTTAATCTAGTCCAACTATTTTTCCATCAACATAGTTAATTCTCTCATAGTTAGGTGATATTGGTAAGCCTGGCATTGTCATTATATTACCAAGCAAGACTGTAACAAATTCTGCTCCATTATACAAACAAACATCACGTACTAAAACTGAAAAATCAGTAGGAGCACCTAGCTTTTTAGCATCATCAGAGAAAGAATACTGTGTCTTGGCAACACAAATTGGAAGATTAGACTTAGACATATCCTCTAATTGTTTCAATTTTTTTAAAGCTAAATCACTATACTCAACTTTACTAGCTCGATATATCTCAGAACAAATTTTTTCAATTTTTTTAGTTAAAGAAAGACTATCTTCATATAGTAATTTAAATTGACAAACTTTTTCACATGAAGAAATAACCTTATAAGCTAAATCAACTGCTCCAGTACCACCATCAATATACGCTGTACTAATTGAAAAATCAACCTTAAAATCAGTACAATAATTTTCAACAATCTTAATTTCACTATCAGTATCTGTTGCATATTTATTTAAACAAACAACAACTGGTACCCCATATTTCTTTAAGTTTTCAATATGTCTGCCTAAATTAGGTAAACCTGCCTCTACAGCATCACAATTTTCAATAGAGATATCTTCATTACTAACACCACCATTATACTTTAATGCTTTTATTGTAGCAACTAATACAATACAACTAGGACTTAAATTTGACTTACGACACTTTATATCTAAAAACTTTTCTGCCCCCAAATCAGCCCCGAATCCAGCCTCTGTGATAACATAGTCTCCCAAAGACATTCCAAGTTTTGTTGCAACAACTGTATTACAACCATGAGCAATATTTGCAAAAGGACCTCCATGAATAATAGTTGGAGTATGTTCTAAAGTCTGAACTAAATTAGGTAAAAAAGCATCCTTAAGAATAACTGTAAGAGCTCCCTCAATATTTAAATCATTAGCATATACAAAATCCCCATTACTATTATAACCAATAACTATATTACCAAGTCTTCTCCTTAAATCATCAAGTGAACTAGCTAAACAAAAAATAGCCATCATTTCACTTGCTGCTGTTATTGAAAAAGAAGAAGATCTTCCATCAATCTCAACTTTTCTAAGTGCGCGATCATTAACATCTAAACAGCGCTTAAAAGTTACTTCCTGTATATCCAATTTGTTACCATGAAATATATGATTATCAATCGCAGAACATAATAAATCATTAGCAGCCGTTATTGCATGAAAATCACCAGTAAAATGTAAATTAATATCTTCCATCGGAATAACCTGACTATATCCCCCACCAGTTGCTCCACCTTTAATACCAAATACTGGTCCCATAGATGGCTCTCTTAAAACAATAACCGAATTTTTATCCAATTTATTTAACGCATCCCCTAAACCAATACTAACAGTAGTTTTACCTTCACCATAAGGAGTAGGATTAATAGCCGTAACTAATACCAACTTAGCCTTTTTATCTCCAGTAGAAAGACTAATCTTTGCCTTATCATAACCATAAAGAATTAAATCATCAGAAGAAATATTTAACTTACTCGCAATTTCCCTTATATCTTGTTTTATAGCCTTTTGTGCAATTTCAATATCTCTCATATATCCACCTCTTCCAATAATTATATCCCAAACTTGTAAAATAGAGAACAAATAAAGAACAAAATATTAAAAATCTCTATATAAAAATAAAAAATTACAACAAAAAAATAAAAAAAAGATAAAATTACATATTTGCCTATTTATAAACAACCTGATATTATCATAACCATTAAGAAAAAAGGAGGCAAATATGAAAAAAATAATAATTTTCTTAATAACATTAATAGCACTATTACCAGCAAACACATATGCAAAAATAGGAGATTTTTATGAAGGAGAATATATTAATAATGTTTGGATGAACAGAGTAACACCAGATGGTAAAACAATCTTTTATCAAAAAGCAAGAATGTTTAGAGAAACAGGAACTAATCGCATTGCATATTGCATCGAGCCATTTACTATGTTTAATGAAAACGGTCATTATGAAGCAACCATCACTCCTAGTAATTTAACAGAAGAACAAAAAGAAAGAATCAAATATTTAGCTTATTTTGGATATGGCAATAAAAACAGAGAAAATGAAGTCTGGTATGCAGTAACGCAATTACTAATCTGGCAGACAGCCGAACCAAATGGTAAATATTATTTTACTGACTCATTAAATGGTAATAAAATTAATACTTATCAAAGCTTAATAGATGATCTAAATACCACAATTGAAAATTACAAAAACAATATATCTTTTAAAAATGAATATTCTTTAGTAGTAGGAGAAAAACTAGAAATAATTGCTGAAAATGACTTCTTTACCAATTACAGCACTGATAACAAATACACAACTATAACAGGAAATAAAATAATTATAGAAAATTTGCCAGTAGGAACACATGAAATAATTATTACTAAAAATGAAACAAAATATGATTTACCAATTATATTTTATCAATCAGCAAATAGTCAAAATATAATGACCTTAGGAAATATAGATCCAATTCAAATTAAACTATTAGTAAAAGTTAAAGACACAACCGTAAAAGTAACAAAACAAGATTATGACACAAATTCAACAACTCCTAGTGGCAAGGCTAAACTAGAAGGAGCAATCTATCAAATATATGATAAAGATATGAATAAAGTAACTAAATTAGAAATAGATAAAACATCAACTGTTTCTATCAAAAACCTTCCCTATGGAAAATACTATATAAAAGAAATAAAAGCCGGAGAAGGTTATAAATTAGACGAAAATATCTATAGTTTTGAATTATCTGAATCAACTAATGAAATAAATCTATTTCTAAAAAACAAAGTTATAAAAGGCAAAATAAAGATAAATAAAGTATACATTGAAAATAATCAAGAATTACCGGAACCAAATATATCTTTTAATATTTATGATGAACAAAATAAACTAATAACTACAATTACAACAGATGAAACTGGTACTACTGAAATAGAATTACCCTATGGAACATATTTAATTGAACAAAAAAATACTACTGTAGGCTATCAATATATAGAACCATTCACAGTAACTATAAATAATGAAGAAACACTAACCTATAATCTTAAAAATTATAAAATACCAGTTCCAAATACATATATAGAAAATACTTGTAATAAAATTCTTCAAATAATAAAGTTTTTACTAAAGTTAATAGGAAAAATAAATGATTATAAAATTATTGATTATATTTATATTAATTAAAAATCAAATTCTTAAGAACCAAGAACAAAATTTAAAAATCATTCCAAATAAAGAAATTACAATAGTAGAAAATAATATTATTAGTAAAAAAAAATTAGATGAAGAGGAACAACCAATAGGTTATTTAGAAATTGATGCCATAAATTTATATAAAGAGCTATATAATATAAGCAGTAAGCATAATAATATTGAAGAAAATGTTACTATATTAAAAGAATCTAGCAATCCAGAAAATAAAGATAGCTTAATAATTTTAGCTGCACACTCAGGAGAAGGTAAAATAGCATATTTTAATAACTTAAATAAACTAAAAATAAATGATAAAATTAAATTTATTTATTACAATAAAGAATATATTTTCAAAGTAACTAATATCTTTGAACAAGATAAAATAGGCTACATAAACATTAATAAAAAAGAGGAAAGCCAATTAATATTAACAACTTGTAGTATCTCCAATAAAAATAAGCAATTAATAATTGAAAGTACCAAAATATAAAAGAAAAAAGTCAGGTAAAATCCCTGACCATTTTCATTAGATAAACTCTATTCATTAAACAATTGTAAAGCTCTAGCAAACTGAGCATCATTATCTCCTGCACTATCATAATAACCTTCTTCCTGATCAACAACTATATCGGGTGTAACACCAACACCATTTAACCAAACTCCTTTAGAGGTTAACCATCTCTCACTAGTATATTTTAAACTTGAACCAGTTGATAATTGAATAGCGCTCTGAGCAGTACCTTTACCAAAAGACTGATTTCCAACTATAGTCGCATTTTTATAATTATCCTGAAAACAAGATGCTAATATCTCAGAAGCAGAAGCAGAACCAGAATTAATCAAAACTACAATATCATATTTTCTAGACTCTTTTGTACTAGAATAAACTTTCTTTGTAGCATTCTTCGTTCCAATTTGATAAAGAACTGTTTTCTTATCAAAAAACATTGATAGAATTTTATCAACTTGACTAATATAACCACCAGAATTAAATCTTACATCAATAATTAATCCGTCAATATTTTCTTTCTCTAACTTTTTTAAATTATTTCTAAATTGTGAATAAGTATTAGCTGCAAAAGTATCTATGTCAATATATCCAACATTTTTATTGCCACTCTTAACGATCTTACTATGAACCGAAGGAATAACTACAACACCACGTACTAGCGAAAACTCCTTCTCTTCTTCATTACGTTTAACCTTTATCTTAACTTTTGTATTTAAATCTCCTGTAAGTAATTCAGACAATTCATTAGAACCATTGCCGGTTACATCTACACCATCTACACTTAAAATAATATCATTTACCTTTAACCCACACTTTTCCGCTGGACTATCTTTAAATATTTCAACAATATAATTACCTTCCTCAGTAAATAAAATAGTAGCTCCAATACCAATATAAGATCCATTAATTTGCTGATTAAAATCTGTAGTCTCAGACGGATTCATATAATAAGAATACTCATCACCCAATGATTTAACCATGCCATCAATGGCCGCATCAACTAAATCTTTCTCATCAATATCATTATAATAATTATTAACAATCATTTCATAAGTATTTAATAATTCATTAGAGTACTCATTATCAGTAGCTCTTGCAAAGCCTCTTCCATAAGTTAAAATACACCCAACAATTATACCAAATAATATTGCAATAATTATGACAACAGCTACTTCAACCATGTTAAAAGAGACATTATCATCTAATTTAAAAATATCTTTTATCCACATTTTAATACAATTCTTATTTTTCTTTTTCATTTCCATTACATCCCCTTAACATAACCTACTAATAGAATATCATAATAAACAGAAAATTAAAATTACCTATAAACAAAAAAGAAAAGACTAAACAGTCTTTTTACAAATAAATTATTTTAATGTTTCCGTAATAGTTTCAATTCCTTCAATATACTGACTAATCTTACCATCTACAAACTTAATAAGAGTCGGTCCAGATATTTTCAACTCTGAAGCCTTAGTAGCTAAACTATTAGAACTATCACTATTAAATGCTGAATTTAAAGCATTAGACATATCAACAGTATAAAGATATGGATCTTTATTTGAAGAACGATAATTAGAAACTAAAGAAGCTAAATCAGAATTAATCTCATCATCATCAGTTTTATAATATAAAACATAATATTCAGAATCACTTATTGAAAAACTTGTCCCGACCAATACTTCTTTATGCTGAACTTCAACAGTATCATTGTTATTTTTCTTTGAACTAGTCCCATCATCTAAAATTAGTACAGTTATTAAATAAAATAAACCTAAAAATAACAAAACAAAAATAGTTATAATTATAGCCTGTTTAACACTATCAGGTAAATCTTTACTTTCAATATCTATTTTTGCTTCTTTATCTACTTTTTTAATATTTTTCTTTGCCATTCATACCACCTAGAACCATTATAACATAAGAAAAAAAACCGGTAAAGGCTTTTATTTCATAGTTGGTAAAACATTTATTGACTGAGCAATCTCTACCAATTCGTCCTGCTCTAGAACATCACTGACTAGATAATATTCAACTCCACCACTAACCCAAGATAACGAATTATTTGTCATAACACCTAAAGTATCCATTAACTGATATGGCTCACCATAAGTAGGAATTATAGTAAATTCTTCCTCAACATTAGCAGTTTCTTCAACAAGTAAGAAAGGCTTATCACCATCAAACGTCATAATAACTCTTTCACCAATATCTTTTTTTATTTTTTCTTCACTAACTAGCTTTGTACCTGTTGGAATAACTAATGGATAAATAGACTCATCAAGTGCCATTACCTCACTAGTAGTATCAATATCATCAGAATAAGTACTCATAATAGTATCTAAATCAAAATAATTATCTTTAAACGTTGGAGAATAGTCAATATCATTAAATTTCATAGTCATATAAGCAATATTATTCTCATCAAAAACCTTTACCATTTTAATATTTAATTTCTTATCAAGTTCAATTGTCTGACTAACTAACTTCCTATTATTAGGATAATTTACACTAGTAGAAAAAATGTATCCATTATCATTCTTTTTAAAATTACAATCATTACTATTTTTTATATCATTTAATAAAGCTCCTAATAAATATATCTGCGAATTACTATATGGCCAGTCACTTTGAAATTTAAAACTCTTATTTAGTGATGGAGTTAAAACTATAACACACAAAAGTTTTAAATTTTTATAGTATCTTATATATTATTATATTTATTTTCTATTTTATCTTGCGATTCAATATATTTATAGTTTAAGTTATTATTTTTAGTTATTACTGATTCTCCTAATTTTCTTTCAAGGTCATCTCTAGCAACTTTAGCAGTATTACCACCCATTCTTGCTATTTTTTTGTTTTGTTCTAAACCATAAGGCTTATGTTTTTTAGCAAGTTCTCTTGTTGCAGTTTCTCCTAGGTCTGTCAAAAGGACTTCTATATCGGACATATTATCTCTTAAAGATTCTTTACGAAGTCCTTTAAATGCTTTATATTCACTTGCTTTCATTCCAGACCATTCTTGATAAATTTCATTTGTTAGTATCCCATATTCATAATTTTTAGTGATACCACCATCTTTCCAAACATCAGTTAACCTTTTTCTATCAACAATTCCATCTAGTCTGTCTTTTATCCATTTATCACTATATCCTCGTTTTCTATAATAATCTACTGCCCTGTTTATAGCAATTTCAGGATCAAATACCTCATCTATTCTTTCACTACCTAAATTAGCAAGCCAAAGTTTAAAAGGTTCAGC
>CALVRD010000025.1 GCA_944358435.1 uncultured Bacilli bacterium
GTATTTTTTATTATTATAGTTAAATATGGAATATAATATCAAAGAAAAAGATTGCACCGCAATGTGCAATCAGAAATATCTATTAAGAGTTTTGAACTTGACTCATTACTTCACTAGCAAAGTCATCTTGGCGTTTTTCAATTCCTTCACCAACTGCAAATCTAGTCATTGAGCAAATTTCTCCACCATTATTTTTAACATAGTCTAATACTGATAATCCAGAATCTTTAATAAATGCTTGCTCTTCTAAACATACTTCTTTATAGAATTTATTTAGTCTTCCAACAACCATTTTTTCAGCAATTTCTTCTGGTTTTCCTTCAGCCATAACTTGTTCTTTTATAATATGTGATTCTCTTTCAACTGATTCAGCTGGAACTCCATCACGTCTTATGGCAACTGGATTCATAGCAGCAGCTTGCATAGCAACATCTCTTGCTACTTCCTCATTACCACCTTTTAAAGTAACTACAACACCAATTTTTCCGCCCATATGTTTATAAGTTCCAAATACTTCATCAGCGTTTTTAGTTAGTTTTTCAAAGCGTCTAAAGCTAATTTTTTCTCCAATCTTAGCTACTAGAGCTACTAATTTATCATTAATAGTTTCTCCACCATCATTAATTGCTAAAACATCTTCAACAGTTGTAACTTCATTAGCTAAAATTTGATCAGCTAAATAATTAACGAAATTTACAAATTCTTCATTTTTTGCAACGAAATCTGTTTCGGAATTTACTTCTAATATTACAGCATTATTTCCATCAACTTTGATTTGACATAATCCTTCAGCAGCAATTCTACTTTCTTTCTTAGCAGCTTTAGCAATACCCTTTTCTCTTAGCCAATCACAAGCTTTTTCAATATTACCTTCAGTATTTTCTAGTGCCTTTTTACAATCAAGCATTCCAGCTCCAGTTTTTTCTCTTAGTTCTTTTACATCTTTTGCAGTAAACATTTTTCTTCCTCCTTAAATTTATATATATATTATAACTTATTTTTCTTAATTAGAAAATAGAAAATAAAAGGAAGGTAAATACCATCCTACCCTCCTAATACACATCTATACTATTTTGTTAAAGCGTCAACTAATTCAGCTTTCTTCATAGTAGAATATCCCTTAACTTCAGCTTCTTTAGCCATAGCTTTTAATTCAGATAATGTTAAATCTTCTAAATTAGTAGCAGGAACTTCTTCGTTAACTTCAACTGGTACTTTTTCTACTTCTTTGCTTGTATTTTCTAAAGCATCTTTTTTAGAAACTTTCTTTTCAGTCTTTGCTTTGTCATCTTCACTGATGAAGTCAAGAATTTCGTTTCCATTAGCTTCAGCAATTGCGTTAGTTAAAACTCCAATTAATAATTTAACTGAACGTACAGCATCATCATTTCCTGGAATAACATAATCAACAGCATCTGGATCACAGTTTGTATCTACAATTCCAAATACTGGTATTCCTAGAATACGAGCTTCTTTAATAGCGATTTCTTCTTTACGAGGATCAACAATTACTAATGCTTGAGGCATTTTCTTCATTTCTCTAATTCCTCTTAGATTTTTATTTAATTTATCATATTCTTTTTTAATTTGAATAACTTCTTTTTTAGGAAGCATTTCGAAAATTCCATCTTGTTCCATTTTTTCAATTTCTTCCATTCTTCTGATTCTTGAACGGATAGTCTTGAAGTTAGTTAAAGTTCCGCCTAACCATCTTTCATTTACAAAGTACATGTTAGTTCTAACAGCGCTTTCTTCAGCTGCTTCTTGAGCTTGTTTCTTAGTTCCTACAAATAGAATTTTACCACCATTAGCAGCAATTTCTTTCATAGCTTCATAAGCTTCTTCTAACTTCTTTACTGTTTTTTGTAAATCGATAATATAAATATCATCTCTTGTAGTGTAGATGAATTCCTTCATTTTTGGATTCCATCTTCTTTTTTGATGTCCAAAATGAACACCAGCTTCTAATAAATAATTCATTGATACAATAGTCATAATTTTCTCCTTCGTTTTTTCTTCTATTAGTTTCTAATACTAAATCACCATTTTGGCACTAGATAAGTAAATCCACTAATATGCTTATTTTGTTAAAGCTTCAATAATTTCAGCTTTTTTCATTCCAGTAACATCAATTTTCTTTTCTGCTGCTACTTTTTTTAATTCAGCAACTGTCATTTTTGTATAATCTACTGTTTTTTCTTCTTTTTTAGTCTCTTTTTTAGCTGTTTCTTTTGCAGTGACTTTCTTTTCTTTAGCACTACTGATTGTTACTTCTTTTCCAGCTACTTCTGTTGCTTTAGTAATTTTTCCTGCTTTACCATCTTTAGCAACTTTTACGAATTCTGCAAATATCTTTGGATCGTTGATTGCTATTTCTGATAACATTTTACGGTTAACTTCAACTCCTGCTTTAGTTAATCCTTCAATAAATCTTGAATAACTAATGTCATTTTGACGGCATGCAGCGTTAATTCTTGTAATCCATAATTTTCTGAAATCTCTCTTCTTTTGTTTTCTATCTCTAAATGCGTATTGTCCAGAATGCATTAATTGTTCTTTTGCAGTTTTATAAAGTCTATGTTTACTACCAAAGTAACCTTTTGCTTCTTTTAATACTTTTTTATGACGAGCTTTTGTAACTGCTCCATTTTTTACTCTTGCCATGTCTAATTCCTCCCTCTTAACTTATTAGATTAAATTTTTTAATCTATTTAGATCTGCTTTGCTTAAGTTTGATCCTTTTCTATTCTTTCTATTTGCTGTTGCTGGTTTAGATCCAGTGTTATGGCGACTACCAGGTCTTCCAATTTTGTAATCATTCTTACGAGCTTTTACTACTTTAGCTGTACCTTTATGTGTTTTAATTTTTGGCATATTTTCATTCCTCCTACTATTTATCTTTCTTTGGTACTAACAACATAGTCATTGTCTTACCATCTAACTTAGGCTTTTGTTCTATATCCGCATAATCCGCAACTCTTGCTGCAAAACGTTCTAGGACTTCTTTGCCAAGCTCTGTGTGAGCTAGTTGACGTCCTTTAAAGCGAATTGTAAGTTTGATACGATCTCCCTTTTCAAGATACTTTGTTGCATTTCTAAGTTTGGTCTCAAAATCTCCTACATCAATAACGGGTGACAAACGATATTCTTTTAGCTCAGACATATTAGCCTTTTGCCTTTTCAATGCTTCTTTTTCCTTTTTTTGCTTTTCGTAACGATATTTATTATAATCCATTACTTTGCAAACTGGGGGATTAGCATTGGGACTGATAAGTACTAAATCTAGTGCTGCATATGATGCTAATGTTAATGCATCTTGAATTGACTTAATACCAACTTGTTCACCATTAGGTCCAATAACTAATACTTCTCTAACTTTAATTTGATCATTAATCAACACGTTATTCTTATTGTTTGCGATATCCAACACCTCCATAAAATAAGAAAAGCGGATATAAACTTTATATCCACTTAAAACCATAATAAATAAACTTACTTATTTCGGCCTTTAACCCATTGCTATTTCATTATTTGAAAAGCTAATCAGGTGGATATAAATCTCTTTCCTTTTTCTCTTGACTAGTACAATTATATGTATTTTATTACTATTTGTCAACAAAATTCTTTTTTTATTACAATTTTTATTTAGTTTTTACTTTTTCTTTAAAATATTCTGGGTAAAATGCCCCAATAAATTGGCGTCCAAAACGACTAGGATCATTTCCACCATAAGGACTTGCAGCACTATTTGAATAGTATTCTAAATCAGTAATTGTATCTCCTGGAGTAAACATAATTGCACCAACATTTCTTTTTAATAATTGGTGAGCAATTATTGCTTTTAAATCAATATGATAAATACCATTTTCATCAGCTTCAAGAGCTCCTGTTTTAGTCCACATGTCAACATCGGTCGCCCATTTTGGCCAAGTATTGTATGTCCATCCTGTTCCAGCACAAGCGCCAATAAAAACTCTTATATCTTGATCTCTTGTTTTATAACCATTTGTTAAAGCATCAGCCATTAACATTGGCATTTTTAAATCAATTAGCTCTGCACTACAGTGGCATACTGCGGTAATACCTTGTCTTCTGTCTTCCATCATGATTACTGGACAATCAGCAACTGGGTGACCAGCAACTACACCTGGTACTTTGTCAGTAATAATTAAAATATCTTCGGGAATGTCTGACCAACCATTAGGACTAGCTTCTACATAATCTCTTGATAATTCAAAATAACTACCATTTTTTGTTGTTTGATCGGCCATATACATCTTTTTCCAATCAAATCCATAAGCTTCACCTAAAGCTTGACGATGGCTTCTAAAAACTGCTTGTTTATCATCTTTAGATAATTCTAAATTATCTACTTCACTTGGGTTATTTAAATTATGTAGATTCATTAGTAATTTTCGATCGCTATTAGTTAAGTTACTTAGTCTAACGCTTCCTACATTTAAAGTTCCAAAAATATTTTTTGAATCAACTAATTCTAGATTATACTTATAATTATACATATATAAACCCTCTCCCTCTTAATGCAGCCTAATTATACCACTTTTTTCTTTATTTTGAAAGTATAACTGATTTATTGGATACAAGTAAATAACAAAAAATGTAGAAAGTATGTGGCTAGGCAATCAGTAATACATTTTATTTTGCTTTTTTTGAAAATATGAAAAAAATGACTAAAGCTCTACTTTAATCATTTCTTTTATCTTATTCTTACTTGCTTCTTCTATAAATTCATCTATTATCTTCTTAGAATTCTCATCAAAATCATAACTTATTTCTGGATGCCACTGAACTCCTATATTAAAGATTTTATCACTTGGATATTCTATTGCTTCTAATATCCCATCTTCACTATAAGCAACATTTTTATATATGTGATTGCTTGTTGCATGATAATTATGAAAACTATTTACCATAATTTCCTCTTTTTGTAATATTTGATATAACTTACTATCTTTATTGATTATAACTTTATGAGTTAGTATGTTAACATCTTCTTGATCATGATTAATACTACCGGTATTAGGAACTAATTCAGCATTTTCTTGATAGCAACTTAATAGTTGCATACCTAAGCATATTCCAAGTACTGGAATTTTCTTTTCAATGGCTACTTCAAGGAGATAGCGATCATAGGGTGTAAATTTAATTCCTCCCGGGAATATGATTCCATCACACTTATCTAGGTTTTCACAAATAATTCTTTTTTCGTCACCTGTTAATTCTTTAAATTCATTTCCTTTAGTATAAAAATAATCAACATCTTGAACTGGAATAATAGCATAGACTATTCCACCTGCTTTTTGAATGCTTCTTCTTATACTCTCACTTATGTATAGAATGGGACGATTATCGCTTGTTTTTTGATATCTAAGGGGTATTCCAATGATAGGTTTCATATATTTCTCCATTTATTTAGAAAATAATATTATTCAAAATTAAATCGATTAATGATAACTCTATTATTAGTAGGTTCAGCTTCTGTATCAGCAACTACAATTTGTTTAACTAGATATTGTAAATGTGGAACAACACTATCAACTTCTCCAGCAAAAGCCTCTGCTACTTTTTTACCAATAAGACTAGTTTTGGAATCCCCTTTTAAGATAAATTCTTCCATAGAATCTTTAAGCCCAAATTTAGTTCTAGCTAAACTTAATACTCCAAGTTTTGACTTAATAAGCATAGTTGCTTCAGCTAAATCATAATTACCATTTTTATCAAACATAGTGGTAGAACTATAACCGTTACGTAAAGTGTCTAGTTGTTCTAAGCCTAATTTTTTAGCGACACGATATGCTTGAGCCATTTCTTTTCGTTCAATATAAGACAATTTTAAATATTCTTCCTCGGAAAGTCCTATTTTACTTCTTACTACCATGTAAGCTTCTCTTTCCCCTGGAAAATCAACAACCTCTTCAAATCTCATAAAAATTTCTCCTTAAAACTTTATTCTTTTTTCAACATAGTCTTTAACTTCTGCAATTTTTAAAACAGTTTGTTCCATTGTATCTCTATCTCTAACAGTTACTGTACCATTATTTAGAGTTTCATCATCAACTGTAATACAATATGGTGTTCCAATGGCATCTTGTCTTCTGTATCGTTTACCAATTGATGCAGTTTCATCATAACTAGTCATAAAACTTTTATTTAACTCTTCAAATAATTCTTTAGCTTTATCTCCGTGATATTTTTTATTTAAAGGAAGAACAGCAACTTTATATGGTGCAAGGTATGGACTAAATTTCATAACTTCTCTTGTTTCACCATTTTCAAGTGTTTCTTCGCAATAACTATTATCCAAAACAGCTAACACTGTTCTATCACAACCAACTGTTGACTCTATTATATAAGGAATATATTTCTCATTTGTTTCTGGATCTAAGTATTCTTGTGATACTGTTGAATATTCTTGATGACGTCCTAGGTCAAAATCAGTTCGATTATGGGTTCCATTAATTTCTCCCCAACCAAAGTTGAATTTGTATTCAATATCGCAGGCTTCTTTAGCATAGTGAGCTAATTTTTCATGATCATGATATCTAAGCTTTTCTTCTGGAAGACCTAAATCCATAAAGTACTTCTTAGCATATTCTTTAAAGTAAGCATATAAGTCACTATCAGTTCCTTCTTTACAAAATGTTTGATATTCCATTTGTTCAAACTCGATTGTTCTAAAAGTAAAGTTTCCTGGTGTAATCTCATTTCTAAAGGCTTTACCAATTTGCCCAATACTAAATGGTAATTTAGCTCGCATACTTCTTTGGACATTTAAAAAGTTAACATATTCTCCTTGGGCATTTTCTGGTCTTAAGTACACTTTATTTTTACTATCTTCTGTAACACCACGATGAGTTTCAAACATTAAATTAAATTGTCTAATATCAGTATAATCACTTTTACCACACTTTGGGCATGGTACCTTATGTTCTCTAATATAAGTCATCATCTCATCTTGAGTCATACCATCTGCATGAGCATTTGGATCAAAATCATCAATTAGGTTATCAGCACGATGTCGCATCTTACAACTTTTGCAGTCAATTAATGGATCCGAGAAACTTCCTACGTGACCGCTAGCTTCCCAAACTCTAGGATGCATTAAAATAGCAGCATCAACTTCATAGGCATTGCTTCTTTCTTGAATAAATCTTTTTCTCCATGAATCTTTAATATTATTTTTAAGTCTTGCTCCTAATGGACCATAATCCCAAGTATTAGCTAAACCACCATAAATCTCACTACCTTGGAATATAAATCCATACTGTTTACAATAATTTACTAACTTTTCCATTGTTAAATTTTCCATTTAAAATTCCTCCATTTCAGTTGTTTAAAATAACCAGTCTAGAAAAATAAGAAACTACTATTATAATTATTTAGTTCTAATTATTTTTTAATAATTTTAATATTAGTTATTAAATAAAAAAAACTTCTAGAAAATATAAGGACGAATTAAATTCCGCGGTTCCACCTTATTTATTCTAGAAGAATCATCTTATTACTATACTGCTCTCGGCTTTCCACACCGGTCATCACACTTACACTTATAATATACTCATGTTTTAAAAACTTGTCAAGATAATCTTGTCAGGAGATTTTATATATATAAATTGGAAATTTCAGTGACTATACTGCGTTTAACTGATTAATTTTTTTTATAAAATCTTTACTTTTTATGTAAAGTCCAGTATATCGATCGTAGTATTGATCTAAGAACTGATTAATTTCTTTACTAACTTCACTTGATACTTCTAATTTAGTAATATTTTTTATATCAACGTAATAAAACATTCTAATCATTTTAATTGTTTTTTCACTAACTAATCCTTCATTGTGATAACAGTTTCGACAAATATAGCCACCAGCATCAGCTGATAAAGTTACAATAGCTTTATTACTACCACAATTACTGCAGGAATCTATACATGGAGTAACACCTAAAAAGTCAAGTAGTTTTAATTCTAGAATATTAGTTAAAGAAATTGGACTAAAGCCTTCTTCTAATTTGTCTAAAGCTGCTAGTAGCAAATCAAAAATATTTGAATCATTATTTTGTCTAACTACTTGTAATACTAAATCTATCATAAAGGAAGCATAACTAATTTTCTCTAAATCCATTACTATTTTAGAAAAAGAATTAATTAAATCTACACCAATTAATGTTGACAGTCCATTTTCTTTATAATAAACATGAAACTTCCCGTAGATAAGTTTGCGACTAACTCCACGGAGTTTACTTTTTACATTTCGACAACCTTTAGACATAATTCCAATAAGTCCATATTCTTTAGTCAAAACATTCAAGATTTTACTTGACTCACTATAATTAGTTTCACTTAATATAATTCCTTCAAAACTTTCTATCTTCAACTTAATCACTTCTTTTTTATTTCTTGTAATAAATTATAGTATTTAATATCCCCAGTTTTTTTAAATAAATCCCATAAAATTTCTGCCATAGTAATCACCTCTATTAATATAGTGATTGCTAAATAAAATTTTTATACAATTATTTAAAAATTATTCATCTTCATCTTTTAAGCCTAATTCTAAAAAGTATTTTTCTTGATCCCGCCAATTTTTTAAAGTTTTAACATAAGTCTCTAAAAATACTTTTTTCCCTAGAAACTCTTCCATATCTTGTCTTGCTCTAGATCCAATTTCTTTAGCCATTGAACCATTTTTACCAATAATTATTTTCTTTAAATTATCTCTATCTACTACTATAAGGACTTGAATATGAACAACATTTTCATCTTCTTCATAATTTTCTACATAGCAGGTAACGGTATGAGGAACCTCATCATGAGTTAATTCCATTACTTTTTCACGAACTAGTTCTGCCATAATAAATCTAGTTGAGACGTTTGTAAGTTCATCTTCAGAGTAAATGGCATCTTCTTCTGGTAAAGCTTTCTTTATACAATCAATTAAAACGTTAAGATTATCTTTTTTAATTGCTGATATAGGAATGATTTCAGCAAAGTCATATAATTCTTTTAATTTAGATATTTCTTTTAATAAATTTTCTTTATTTTTTATTTGGTCAATTTTATTTAAAAGTAAAAATATTGGGACATTTTTATCTTTTATTTTATTAAGGACAAATTCATCTCCCCTACCAAATCCTTTAGAAATGTCTACTAAAAATAAGATAACATCAACTGTATCGGTAGAATTATAGGCTTTTTTATTTAGAAGGGAACCTAATTTATGAGTTGGCTTATGAATTCCCGGTGTATCAACAAAGATAATTTGAGAATCAGCATCATTATAAATTCCTTGTATAATATTTCTAGTTGTACCACTAACATTAGATGTAATGGCTAGTTTCATTCCAAGTAGACTATTAAGAAGTGTACTTTTTCCAACGTTTGGTCTTCCGACTAAACTGACAAATCCACATTTCATTGTAAATCATCCTCTCCAAAAGGGTATGGACATAATTCTTCGACAGTGTACTCTTCATACTTTCCATCAGTAGACCAACATCTAACAAGAGATTGTTTTTCAAAAAATTCAGAAATTACTTGACGACAAATAAAACATGGCGTTCCTATCTTGCCACTTGAAACCATTATATTTAATTCTTTAAATTGTCCATTTTTATATCCGGCACTTATAGCACTAACAATCGCCGATCTTTCGGCGCAAATTCCGGCTCCATAGCTGGCATTTTCAACATTAACACCGGAAAATTCTTGCCCATCATCCATAACTAGAATTGCAGATACTGCATAATTAGAATAAGGTGAATAACTATTATTATGTAATTTTAACAATTTTTCTTGCATAAAAACCTCCACAAATAACTTTTAAGTAAATATTTTTAGTCCTATAATTATATTAGTTTTATCTAGTAATTCCATACTCTTCTAAAATCTCATCTTGTTTTTTAAACATAATTTCTTCATCTTTTTTAGTCATGTGATCATAACCAAGCAAATGATAAAAGCCATGAACAGCTAAAAAGGCAAGTTCCCTAAGCAAACCATGTCCATATTCTTGAGCTTGACTTCTAGCTTTATCAATTGATATATAAATATCTCCAAGAATTCTTTCATCGCCACCAATTACTAGGGTATCTTCATCTTCCAAAGCAAAAGTAATAACATCAGTTTCTCTATCAATATTTCTATATGTATTATTAAGTTCATGAATATAGTTATTATCAACTATAATTACATTAAAAGATGTATCATCTAGTTTTTCCTTTTCCATAGCTTTATATAAAACTTTTTCTACTTCTGAAAGTTCTTCAATAGTTTCTCCAACTTGATTAAAAATACTAATTTTGTTCATAAAAGTCACCTCTATTTCTATATTAATATCGTAATAAACAATATCAATATCATAATCGAAATAATATTTAATACCCAATCTTTTCGCAATACCTTAGGGAATTTATCCCATAGTCTATCTATTAAATAATAAAGAATAAAGCCAATGCAGCCACCACAAACATTTAAAATTATATCATCAACATCAAACACTCTGCCTATTACCATTTGAACTACTTCAATTGAAATAGATGCAATAACTGTTAACAGTATGGTTATATTTATTTTCTTATTATGGAGTATGTAGCTTGAAAAAAAGCCATATGGTAAAAACATAATCATATTTCCTAAAACATTTTTAAAAAATAAACGACTTCCAATATTATAACGCAAAATTTCTTTAAATGGTATAAAATTATTTGATGACCAAGTGGTAGTATCTTGAAATGTTACAACCTGGAATAAACACATAATATATATTACAAAACTTAACATTAATAATTCTTTATAAAAAACAAATTTTTTTTCATTTTTATACTTAATCAAGTAACTAATTCTAAGAGAGACCAAAATTACAACTGAAATAATTATCATTGGCCAAGTAAAATTAACTACACCTTGAATTGTTCGTGATAATGGTTCGAACACGTAATTCACTCCTTTATATCAGTAATTTCTAAAGTATCTGTAATGTCTTCTTTTACTTTAATAAATACTTCTATAATTATTTTACTCTTTTTTTGATTCTTTTTCAAAACTTTTTTAGATAGAATAATTGTATCTTTACCTAATTTATCTTTTAACTTGGATTCGGCTAATTTTAGGGCTGTTTCTTCGACATTAGATAAATTATATGAATATTTAGAAATCTCTGTTTCTAAATACTTAGCAAAGTTAAGACTAATAGGTAAAAGATTAGAGCCTAGTAATCTACTAGTCTTTTTCTTATAAGTTTTGAAGTTATCAAAAAGTGTGAAATTTTTGTCTAAAAACATTACTTCTAAACCGACTTTTTCTCTACCAGTAACTTTTTCTTCAACGTATTCAGTTGGTATTTCTAAATTAATTTGATACCATACTTCACCATATATTTTACCTATTGCACATTTTTTTGATACAATTTCTTCCTTATTATGAATAAGCCCACTAATTACAATGTCACCTTTTTTAACATAATCATCTTTTTTCTTTACAACCTCGCCTGCGGATGCTTGTATTTCTAAAAGTCTCGCATCTTTTTTAGCAACTATATTTCTAGGTGGACATGTTTCTACATCATTATTCTTTTTTCTTTGTTCAACTTTAACTATGTATTTAGTTCCAATCTCTTCTATTTCTAACCATTCAATATCATTAGTTTCTTTTTTTAATATTTCTTCAACAATCTTTTCTTTTTCTGCATAGCTTACTTTAAAGTGATACTTGTAAATTCCTTTTTCTTTCAAATTATTATAAACTATATCTCTAATATAAGAATTCGAATGAATAACTTCAACATCAAAAATAATATTACTAAGTAAAACATTAAGAGCTATTCCTAAGATAAAGCAAATTAAAAAAAATAAATATTTATTAAAGAAATATTTAACTTTGGCTAGTCCATAACTATCAATAATATAATATTTATAGCTTGTTTTAAATTCCTTTAATTTATTAAGCCCATCTTCAGAGATTACTATTGTTAGTTTTTTATACTCTTTTTTTAAGTCGTAAATAAAAATATTATGCCTTATTAATTCTTTAATAAAATAATCCGGATTTTTTCCTTCTACTATAATTTTATATTTACTTATCATAGAACACCTCTATAGATTTAACTATTCCTGAAACTAAAATTTCTTTTTCTAAAAGCCTTCTTAGTGACAAATTACTTCCTTTTATGACAAATAAATTATTTTTACTTCTAATTGTAATATTTTCATTATTAAGTTCTAAGATTTTTTCAAAACTAGTAACATATATATGATTATTAAAAAATATAAGTCTAAATTCATCATCTACTATATACTTTTTTATTTTCTCTAACATGACTTATCACCTACAAAAGTATATGTAAAAGAAAAAAAGAAATGCTTTTTGCATTTCTAACTTAATCTATTCTTAATAATTTCAGAAACTAGTTTCATGTCAGTTTTACCTTTTAATTTAGCTGTTGCTTCTTTCATTACTTTGCCCATATCTTTTTGACTTGCAGGTTGTACTTCAGTAAAGATTTGGTCAATAACTTTTTCTACTTCTTCTTGTGACAATTGCTCAGGTAAATATACTTCAAGTATTTTAATTTCTTCCTTTGCCTTTTCTATTAAATCTTGACGGTTTCCCTTTTCAAATTCGATAATTGAATCTCTTCGCATTTTAATTTGCTTATTAACAATGTCGATTAATAAGTCATCATTTATTTCTCTTTTACGATCAATATGTTCTAAATCCATAGCTGCTTTAACCATTCTAATAACAGTTAATTTTTCTTTTTCTTTATTTTTCATAGCTTCAATCATATCAGCTTTTAATTTTTCTACCATAATTTAACTCTCCTTTTTAATATTATAAAAAATTTATAGAATTTATTCAATTATTTATAATAGAGATTATATTGTTTTTTTAGAATTAATTAAATAACTTTTAACTAGTGCTTTGGCATCTTCTTCATATACTGATGATGTATTGCATAGTTCACAGAAACTTAATAAATAAATATAGGCATCGTCATAAATCTTAGAATCAAATTCTTTTTGAATGGCATTTAAATCTCCAGAAAGTCTTTTTTCAATTAAAAGTGACTTAAAGTTTGGATCTAAATATAGTGGTTGAACTATTTTAGCAATAGCATCTAATTTTTTATTCCCTGTTTGATTATTAAATAAACTTTCATGAGAAGAACATTTTCTTAGTACTTCATTAATTTTTTGTTCTCTTATATCATAAGAACTTAATTTTAAAACTTCTGTCATCATTTCTCTTAGTTGTAGTTCATTAATAGTCTCTTCTACTGTTAAGCCTTCACTTTCTCTAAAGTTCAAGGAATCTAGAGATATTCCCATTCTTGAAGATTCAGTATAACTATTTCCTAATATTGGTTTCTTAATTGAGTTAACGACATGATTCATTTGATGAATAATACTTTTTAGCAATATTTCATCAGGAGTTGTTTTTAAAACATAAACTGTTCTTTGAAATTTATATTTTTTAGTCTGAAGATTTTTTTGAGCTATAACATTATAAAATGTTCCTGGGCAATGCCTAAAAAATTCTCCTAAGTTTTTTCTCTTTAAAGAATGACATGAAGCAATTGCTTCATTAATTTTTTCTAAAAAGCTTATTTCGGTATCGCATAAAACAAAATTAGTCTTCAAAAAAGCTAAATATATGTCATCCAAATGTTGCTCTCCATAATACAAAAGCATTGAAACAAAGGCAATAGTCTTAATAGCAGTTAAATAATTAGAATCTTTCTTTAGGCGCTCAATTTGCTCAATCATACTTTTACAATAATATATAAGTCCATTTATACTATTATTTTCAAGTTCTTCCATTTAATTCACCCCGATAAGTGGAATTATTGTATCATAAAGTTTAAATAAATGCTAGAAAAAAAATAGAGATTAATAATCTCTATTGTTAGCACGATTTCTCTTTTGAGAGTTTTTAATACCTTCTTTTTTAGCAGCTCTTCTTCTAACACCTGGTTTATCATAAGCTTCTCTTTTTCTACATTCTGAAGGGACACCATCTCTTGCTACCTTTTGCTTGAACTTTCTTAGGGCTTGGTCAAGATTACCTCTAACAGTTACTTTAGTCGCCATCATTATCCCTCCCTTCGTTTTTAACTACAATGAATTATAACAAACTATTTATTTATTTTCAACAATTTTTCATATATTTTTTATGAAAAAAGCCCATTTTCATACAAAATTCGCCATTTTTCGCCAATTTGTATTCCAAAACAATACAAATATCTAAGTATTATTGCAAGTATTATAACGCTTATAATAATACAACAAATTACAATAACTTTGTAATATTTGGTAAAAATTACTTTAAAGGGCATAAGCTATCATTAAACAATCTTCTAAATGAAGAACCCACACTTTTACCGGCATCATATAGAATTTCAATTAAGTCAACAAAGCCATTTAATACTGTTCCGGTAATTGTTGTTCCACCATAAACTTCTTTTAATTTTAAATCTTCACTTCTAATCAATTATTACACCTTCCAGGATTAGTAAATCCTTCAAAAACACCCGATAAGAAAATTACTATGGCCGCTATTGCTATACCAGTCCATACTGAACCGCCGGTAACTTTTTCTAATTCATTATTTTCAAGTACTTGCAAATTAATCCCCCTTCCATATTAATTTAAATATTTCAAACAAATAAATTCTTTCTTCGACAAAAACTAAGTCTATAATATCGTTTTCCTTCTCATTACTTAAATTGCATGAGATATAAGCAATATTATAACTTTTTTTATCTTTTTTTAAAGCATCTAATATTACATTATCTATAGCGTATTTATATTTTTTATCATCTATATATAAGGAACCATTTTTATATAATGTTTGTAATTCTTTTTTAGAAACGATTACTTCTAATAAATTGTCTTTAAATACAACGCCTTTAATTAGATAATGACTAGGTATTTTATGAAAAATTGTATAAATAATTAATCCAAGTATAGCTAGAAAAAAAACTTCAAGTAAAATTATAATTTCCTTTCTTCTTTCATAATTTTTTAACTTCATTAATTTTACCATCCTCTAATTTCAAGATTCGATCAAATAATTTTTGTTCACTAGTTCTATGACTAATAACAATAACGGTTTTTTCTTTTAAATAAGCAAATATTCTTTTCATAACAGCAATTGTTTTATCTGAATCAATTTGATTAAATGATTCATCAAAAATATAAATATCACTATTTCTAATTAAAGATCTTGCCAAAATTATTCTTTGTCTTTCACCATTACTAAAATTATTACCATTTTCTTCTAATAATTCTTGATATTCTAAGTCTTTACTAATAAAATCAGATACGCCAGTAATTTCTGTAATTTGAAGAAAATTTTCTTTGGAAATGTTTCTCCCTAAAACAATATTATTATAAATAGTATCAGTAAATAGCGATTCGGAATTTCCAACATAAGCAATGCCTTTTCTTAATACATCTAAATGATAATGATTAATATCAATATTTTTAATTGAAACGTAACCAAAATCAACATAGTTATAGCGCATTAATATTTTCATAAGCGTACTTTTACCACTACCACTTTTTCCTGTTAATAATATTTTTTCTCCTTGGTAAATATTTAAAGATAAATTATTAAATAAAGTTTTACCATGTACTGAATAACTTAAATTATTAAAAGAAATTATGCCATCAAGTCTACATAATGAATAATAATAACTACCAGTAAATTTTTCTTTATCAATTGTAAATAGGTCTTCTATTCGATTATAGGCTAATTTAAAGTTAGAAAAACTATTACTTAAGCCTAAGAGATTATTAAAACTAGTTAAAAAATAGTGGAAAACGCTTTGATAGACAATTAAATCACCAAGACTTAGGGTTCTTCTTATGACTAAAAAGCTTCCATAACCAAAGATAAGTATAGTTAATAAATCATTAATTAAATTTCTAGTAAAAGAGAAACCTTCTATTATCATAGAATTTGTATAATTACTTTCTAATAATTTTTGATATTTTATGGAAAAGATATCAAAGAAACGTTTCTCTAAATGACTATTTTTAATAGATTCAATATTTGTTAAAGACTCAATTAGATAAGAATTAACCCGATCATTATTAAAATTCATTTTCTTTATAATACGTCTATGGAATTTATTAAAAACAATTTGTATAAGGAATAGAAATAGGCAAAATATAAGCACAAAAATAGCTAATTTTCTATTTAAATTAATAAGTAATAGACCAAAGATAATTATACTTATAAGATCTGTAATAAGAAAACAGCATACTTCAATTAGAAAAGATTTTATTGTATTTAAATCTTTAAGTCTTGAAATTACTTCACCTGTTGTCCTATTTTTATAATATAAATATGGAAGTAGAAAAATGTGTTTATAAGTCTTAAAGGTAATAAAAGAATCAACTTGGCTACTACACTTCATTAATAAGATATTTCGATATAGACTAGTTAGTTCTTTGAATAAATATATAAAAAGAAGATAAAAACTAAGTAGAAAAATCGGTTCTGTTAAATGGAACTTTATGGCAAATTCTAAAAGATATTTAAAGTGGAAAGAAGTGATAATTTGAAGTAAAAATAAACAAAGAGATAAAATGACGGTTATTAGTAATATTTTTCTTTCCTTACTTATAAAATCTTTTATAATTTTATTAACTATATTTTTATGGGATATTACTGGTAATTTTTTAATTGGGTGTAAAAATATATAATTTGAACTAGACATTAATTTAAATTCACTAACTGATAAGATTCTCTTCCCCCTAGCAGGATCCATTATGGTTACTTTATTTGTTTCAAAATCAATGTCATATATAACAATAAAGTGTTTATAACTTTTATTAATTATTACATGGGCAAGACAAGGTAAGTTATTTTTTTCTATTTTTGACAAGTCACCCACTACACCGGTTGCTTCAAATCCAATTTTTCTAGCGGCAACAATTAAATTATAAGCAGATACCCCTGATTTATTAGTATTAGTCATTTCTCGCAATAATTCTTTTGATATTTCTCCTCCATAATATCTTGTTATCGAGAGCAAACAACAAATACCGCAATCCTTAATTCCATCTTGTAAGACTACTTTCATAAGGCACTATTTCTTCCACCTCCTACTTTATTATTAGCAATAAAGAATTTATTCCTACAAAAAAAAAGAAACTTTTTCAAGTTTCTTTAGATTTCAATATGGAAGCGTTCTTTAAGAAAATATTTTAATGTCGAGAACAAATTTTGATATTAAAATATTGCTTCCAAAATTAATATATCACAAAATATAAATGTACACAACAAGTTTACTGTAATTTGTATAGATTTTATTTCAACTTAAAAGGCAGTTTTATATTATCACTGCCTTAATAATTATTACTTATCTTCTCTCTTGTTTATTTTTTCAACTACCGGTGCTTTAGGTTCTTCTTTTGGTGGTAATGGTGGATGTTTTGGTATTTTGTTAATAATATTTTCGACCATTGATTCATTTGCTTTTCCCTCGAATGCTTTAAGAACTTCTATTGGTATTGCAAAAATAATTGTATTTGATTGATCAGAACTTAAATCATTTAATGTCGCTAAAGTTCTTAAATGTAGAGCTCCTGGGGCATTTGATAATGTAGTAGCTGCTTCAGCTAAATTTTTAGAAGCTTCTAATTCTCCATATGCTTTAGTGATTACGGCTTGTTTTTCTCTTTCGGCCTCTGCTACTTTAGCAATAACTCTTTGCATTTCAACAGGTAAAGTTACATCTTTTAGTTCAACATTTTGAACTTTAACTCCCCAACCATCTGTTGCTTCATCAACTATTGAGCAAATTTCAGTAGATACCTTTTCTCTACAAGTTAATAATTCATCTAAAGTTACAGTTCCGACAATGTTTCTCATTGTAGTTTGAGCTAATTGACTAACTGCATAGTGAAAATTTTCAACTCCTAATAAAGATTTGGCAGCATCAAAAATATTGTAGTAAATAACAGCATTAATTTTAATAGATACATTATCTTTTGTGATAACTTCTTGTTCTGGAACGTCAATGACTTTAGTTCTTACATCAACTTTTCTGTAAGATTGAAATATTGGAAAAACTAATCTCCAGCCTGGTTCCATAATGCCACTAAATCGTCCTAAAGAAAATTTAACTCCTCTTTCGTACTCACTAATTTGTTTAATAGAAGATAATAAAATAATAGCAATTATAATTAGTAATATAATCATATCAACCAATCTACTCCTTTCTAATTTAATTATATCAAATTATACTCTAATAGCAATCTTATTTATTCATTAATTTTTGAAAAAATAAAAAAAGCCTAAACCTAGGCTTTTACTTTTAAAATGGTGTCCGCGAGGCGACTCGAACGCCTGACCGATCGCTTAGAAGTCAACTGCGTTTTCAAAATACCTATCAACTATTATTAACACCCATAAAACACAAACAGTCAATAAACAT
>CALVRD010000026.1 GCA_944358435.1 uncultured Bacilli bacterium
AAATCTAAATACACATAATTATTCATATCATAAGCCAAATTATTTTCTATAAATTTATTTGCAATTTTACAGCATTTTGAAATTCTTTTACCATTAAATAGTGGATCAATGTATCTAACTTTTGACTCATGATGGACATAATAAACATTTTTTGGTTCTTCTTTCGATACTTTTACTTTCTTGGCATTTTTCCAAATATTAAATATTTTATTATATTTAGAATTTTCTATAATACTAATTACATCACTTTCTTTTAATTTATATAGATCTTTTTTTGATATTATATTTTCACTGATTAATCTTTTTAAAATATCAGCTAGTAATTGCATGGAATATCTTGTTTTATCTTCACGATATATAATAGATAATTTGCTTGTAACTTTGACAAAATTTGTTGCAATTTTTTTAGTTTTAAAACCTAACTCTATTTCTTCTTCATTTGATTGAATTTCTATATCATTATATATTTCTTTAATATCTTCAAGTTTTAGCATTCTATAAGTAAATAAAGCATTTGATAAGGAGTACTCTAATCTATCAGCTGACAATCTTGGAGTATCATTATCTGCAATTGAATACAGATGATAATTATCTACTTCATCTACATTAATTTTGTCTCTTTTTAATAAAGCTATTATTTCTTTGGAATTTTCAATTATATCTGTTGTTAAATCTTCTGTTGACTCTTGCTTTGTGTAATCCTCATTAAGAAAATCAACACAATGCTTAAATACTGGTGTAGCTATATCATGAAATAAACCAGATAAGGTTTGCTTTTTATCATGTGTAAAGTGCCAAATAATTAAAGCTACAGCTACAGAATGATCTAAACAGGAAAAGAAGAAGCTACTTTCAAATAAATTAGAATATATAGTACCACAAGTAATACTAATATATTGCTGGGACAATAATTCTTTTGTATCTATATATTCATTTAACCATTCTGGAAAATTAGGTTCTAAAATTTTAAAATAATCTTTTATTTCTTGACTAATATTGTCATAATATTTACCCATTTTCATTTACCTTCTTTGTCTTCATAATTTTTATCGCATTAATAGTTAATTTTGTTAATATAAATTATACTAAATTATCAATAAAAAAGAAACTTTAATTTGTATATAATAAAGTATTTAATTATTAATATTTGTAGTAGAAATGATTAATTGTTAATTGTAATATTTAAATTTTATATAATGAAGATATTATTTTAAACGATATTTTTTTATGAAAATAAAAAGACAGCTTTTAAGATAAGTTGTCTTTTTATTTTAAATATTAATTCAATAAATCTTAATTTGATGTTATTTAATATTATTTCCTATTTTATATGCTTTTTCTAATATATCTATAGATTTTTTACATCTTTAGGATTTGTTGTATTTGTAGCACATAAAGTTTCTTTTAACTAAACGCCATTAAAGCAACTAATCCAGCCTTTTATTTCTTCTATGGCAATATTCATTGCATCAGGTGAATCATCTGTAAATGAAGTAAATAAATAAAACTTTTTATATTTATAATCTGTTATATATAGTGGATTCAGTCTATCTAAAAATGTTTTTAGTTGGCCTTAAATAGAATAATTGGTGTTGCAAATACTAATATTTTAACTTTATCTATTATATTACCAATATCATCTTTTAAAATACATTTACCTGTACTTTGACGAGTAAGACAGCCTTTACAGAAAGCAAAATTTAATTCTCTTAAGTTTATAACTTCTATATTATTATTTTTACTTGCTCCCTTAATAAATTCATTAACTAATATAGAACTATTTCCATTAATTCTTTCTGTTGAATTAATAACTATTATGTTTTTATTAATTTTAATTATCTACTTTCAAATCTTATTATAACATCGCAATTTCCTAGAGCATTTTCTAAATCTTTTGGATTATTTATACTACCTAACTTAGTATAACTATATGATGTTTTAAATGTTTTATAAAATAATACTAAACATTTGTTTCCATATAACATAATATCTCCACTATTAATTTTTTTGGGATTATATGAGTTTGTTGGTAATTCTTTATCTAAATTATAATATTTTTCATTACCATTTAATTCAATCATATTAATTTCTAGTGGAAGCATACTTATAAATTTCTTAGATATTTCATTATTTTCAAGTGTAGCAGTAAAAACTTTATTTCCTACAACAACATTTATATTCAAATTTTTATCTCCTTTTGTTTCATCGTTTGTTTTATTATTAGTTATATTATTAATTTCTTTTTCATAATATTTAATTACTTTTTAATAAATTTATTTTTTATCTTTCCATTCGTGATATAAGATATCTTTTAATACTAACATAGCATCTAATTCAGAATAGTTATATTCTATTTTTAATTTTTCTAACAAAGTTCTAATTTTTGTAGCATATTCTTTTACATCAACTTTTTCTTGATAAGTTTTTAAAATAGGATATTTTTTACTCCATGCCTTAGTCCAATTTATCTTAGAATCTATTTCTTCGTTTGAATTTTTAATTATTTCTTTTATTTCAGATAAATTTATATTAGCGTTATTAATTTTGCTTTGGCACAAATTATATAAATTCAACAATTCTTTTAATTGTGTCTTATTTGGGTTGCTTTCCCCTAACTCCCATTTTAAAATTGTTTCTCTATCTGTACCTAACTTTTTAGCTACTTCTTCTTGCATTAAACCAGCTTTTGTTCTTGCTTCTACTAAACTATTTTTAGTATTCATTAATGTCACCTCTTTAAATGCGTAGTATTTACAAGTTTATAGTAATTGCATTTATTGCACTTGTAACCTGTTTTAGTATTCTTCAGTTTTATTAATATAATTTTATCATTGTTTATAATAATAATCTACATTTTTCAATAATTGTTTTGTTATTATAATTTGTGTTTTTGTATGATTTATTAATTTTTGCTTGCTTTTTTATTACTTGTATATTATTCTTTTTTTAAGGGTGTGAATAAGTGCTAAGTAAATTGAAGTTGTTAAATAAATTACATAAATTCTTTTCTATTTTCATGAGGATTATTTCCCAATTTTCAATTAAATTTTATTACTTTGTCATTTTAGAAGGGTTTCTTTTTTTGGGACCCTTCTTTTATTATACATTTAATAAGAAATTGCACTATCATACTTATGGAGGAGAAATGTAATGAATGTAATTGAATTAAATCATCCCTTAATAGAACACAAGTTATCAATATTAAGAGATGAAAATACTGGTACAAAGGAATTTAGAGAAATTATTTGTGAAATAGGAATGTTTTTATGCTATGAAGCCATGAGGGATGCTGAACTTGACGAAGTTGAAATTAATACTCCTTTAGTGAAAATGAAAACTGGGCGATTAAATGAAGACAAGTATGCGTTTGTTCCAATTTTACGAGCAGGCATGGGTATGCTAGATGGAGTTATCTCTGTTATACCAAATGCAAAGATTGGCCATATTGGAATGTATCGTGACGAGGAAACATTTGAACCGGTTAACTATTTTTTCAAAGTACCTAAAGATATTGAAAATCGAGAAGTTATTATTCTAGATCCAATGCTTGCAACAGGTGGTTCAGCTATTGATGCAATTGAATTGTTAAAAAGTAAAGGTGTAAAAAAAATTAAATTTTTGTGTATTATTGCTGCTCCTCAAGGACTTAAGAAACTTGAGGAAAAGCATCCAGATGTAGAAGTATATTGTGCTTGTGTTGATGAATATTTAAATAAAAACAAATATATTGTACCTGGTCTTGGGGATGCAGGAGATAGAATTTTTGGAACAAAATAAGAATCTTTTTATATAGAAAAGGCAATACTGATATTGGATTGTCTTTTTTTGTTATTATTTTATTATTTTATCATTTGGCAATCTAGGATTCTATTTAAAAAAAATTACTAATTGGCTTACTTTGTTCTAATATTCTTCTATTAGTAGTAATCAATTCGTCTTTATTTGTGTTTTTTTCCCATTTTACTAAGGATATATTACCATTATTTATTTCAAGACAAGTTATTCCATTTGGATAAATGCAACTTCCATCATTAAAATAAAGACTTTGGTTATTTTGTGGGAAAACTGGACGATGTGTATGACCTGTAATTATTATTTTATTATTTTTAATACTCCAGGTTTTAAAACTTTTTTCTAATTTGCTAGATACTTTATAATTTTTTGGACTACTAGTTAGGGCTTTTAGACCAATTTTTTCAAGTGGTTTCCATATATGGCGAACAAAGAACCGTGAAAGATACCAAAGTTTACTATTGATAAAGTCAATTTGATGACCATGAATTAAAAATATATCGTGACTTTTATAACTTAAAATTAATGATTCCTGAACTATTAATTCTTTAAATAATAGTTCATTTTTCTTAGTTAGTTTATCATAATATTTATAAAAGTTTTTTTCTAAAATAAATTTATTTTTTTTAACCATATCATGATTACCATAAATCATAATTAATCTATTAGAAGTGTAAAATTTCTTTAATTGTTTAAATAAATTTAGATTAGCAGTAATAATATCTTGGTATTTACTAACTTCCCACATTTCATCTCCATCTCCTAGTTCTATATAAGTAAATCCTCTGTTGTAATAGTAAAGTAATGCAGATATGAAGATATTTTTATTTTTAAGAAAATTATCTTGTTTATTACCGGTTCCACGATGACAGTCACTCATAATAACAATCTTAGTTTTATCATCAATAGTTAATCTTTTTGATCTTTTGTATACTTGATCTAATTCTTTATTCATAAAGAGGCTTTTCATCATATCACTACCATTTCTAGTTACATACTATGATAATCTACTTTAATTTAGACAAAAAAAGCTACCTTTTTTAGGATAGCTTTCTTATCTAAATAGTTAGAGCATTAGAGTATTATATTGATTTAATATTCTAATGAAGTGATTTGCTTCACGAAGAACGTGATCTGCAAGTAATGGAATGATTATACTTTTAATTTTACATGCTAGTATTCCCTCTTCTCCAGTTACTTTAAAATTACGAAAATTAATTGTTTCATTTAAACTAGCATTAGTTAAATATTCTGAATTATTAGTATAACCTTTTAATATCCGCTTATATTCTTCACTAAATTTGTTAGCTGTAAAGATTAGTTCTTCTTCACTTGGATCTAGCAAACCTCTAATAAATTCGGCATGTTCTTTCATAATATTGTTCCAAAATATTTCTTGTTCATATAGTTCTTTTTTAGTAGGTAGTTGTCGTTTTTCAATTTTACTTAACAAATTAAAATACATTTTTGCTTCATTCATAATATGAGTTATTAGTAAAGGATAATTGGCTGTATACAATTTACAAGATAGAACATTGTTTAGAATAGTATTTTTAAAATTAATTAAATTTCTAATTAGAGGTAAAGTTTCTCTATTGATACTACTGACGGCAGTTAGTAGTTGATTATTAACTATTGGAGTACCACTTCTTAGAGTAAACTCACTTTGGGTAATATTTGTATCTATTGGTATTCCTAATAGATTACTAGTTTTATTTTCTGCATTTAGGGTATTTTTAGTAACTATTTCATGAGTTGAAATAATACTTTCACTAATATTACCGTTAGATAAGGCAATTACTTTTTTTAATATATTTGAAAAAGAGTTTTGAAAATTTTTGGCAGTTTGTTTAAAATTATTATTTTTATCTAGAAAGGTTGCTTCTAAGAATAAGCTATGTTCTTTCATTATACGGTCAAAAAATAGGTGCAATTCTAAAGACATTCTTATGTAATCACTATTATTCATTTAATTTCCTCCTAATAATTTTATATGTTATTTTGAGAAAATTATAATAATTATGACTATTTTGGCAAAGAAAAAGAAGTAGTTAACTTCTTGCAGCACCATCGACTGATAAAATTTCTCCTGTTACATAGCTTGATAGAGGACTTGCTAAGAAAAGAAAAGCATTAGCTATGTCTCTTGGCTGTCCAATTCTACCTAAAGGTATTGTTTTAATTAGTGGTTCAATCATTTCTTTAGGAAGACTAGCAACCATATCTGTATTAATTATTCCTGGAGCAACAGCATTAACCCGAATATTGGCTGGGGCTAGTTCGCGAGCTAAAGACTTAGTTAAGCCATTAACAGCAAACTTGCTAGTTGGATAGCCTACTCCTGATGGTTGACCATAAATACTAACCATTGAACTAGTATTTAAAATCACTCCTCCACCATTTTTCTTCATATAGGGAACTATTACTTTAATCATATTAAACATAGCATTAACATTTAGATCCATAATTTTTTCAAATTCTTCATAAGAAGTATCCTCAATTTTTCTATTGGCAGAAATACCAGCATTATTTACTAAAATATCAATATGACCATATTTTTCATTAATTTGTTTTATAATGGTTTCAATTTCATTAGGATTATTTAAATTTGGATAATAACCTTCTACTTTAATATTTTCTTTTGCTAGTTGGTCTATAGCTTTACTAACTGTTTCTTCTTTAGAACCAAATAAAATTACTTCAGCATGATTTTCTTTAAAAACTTTCACTGTTTCTAAGCCAATTCCTCTTGTTCCGCCAGTGATAACGGCTACCTTATTTTTTAACATTCAAATTCTCCTTTTATATTTTTTTAGTTAAAATTTTCTTTTCTATTACTTTGTATACTTCCATAATTATAATAATTAGTGTAGAAATTAAAAATAATATTATCATATGTAATACTGGAACACTATGTGTTTGAAGAAATACACTAAATGTTTCTACTTCACTAATAATTATTTGTAATACTATTGCGGATATAATAGAGAAAGCAATTAATGGATTAGTTTTTAATGATACTTTGAAAACAGAATTTTTTTCACTACGACAGTTTAGTACATGCATATTTTGCATAAATACCATTAATACCATAATATAACCTCTGGCTGTTTCAACTTTCATGCCTGCTTTTAGTAAATATAACCAAGTTATAAAGACAATTAAGCCAATACTTAAGCCTGATGTTAAGACTTCAAAGAATAATTCTTTATTGAAAATTGTTTCTTTAGGACTTCTAGGTGATTCCTTCATAATATCTTTTTCGGCCTTTTCAAACGATAAAGCAAAATCTTGTAGACCATCTGTAACAATATTTAACCATAGTAGTTGAATAGCAACTAATGGCATTGGTAAATCAAAAACAATTGAAAGAATGAAAAATAATACTTCTGCTACTCCGCATGATAATAACATATAGCTGACCTTACGAATATTACTATAGGCGTTTCGTCCTTCTTTAATACCTTGAACGATAGATTTAAAATTATCATTTAATACAATCATTGAGGCAGTTTCTTTAGCAACATCGGTTCCACTACCCATGGCAATTCCGATATTAGCTGATTTAATAGCAGGAGCATCATTAACTCCATCACCTGTTACAGCAACAAATTCTCCTTGCCGTTTATACGACTCAACTATTTCTAATTTATTAATAGGAGTAATTCTCGTAAAGACTTTTTTATTTTTAATATATTCGTCAAAGGCTTTTTGTCCTTTGGCTAAATATTCATCTACTTCTACTGCGGTTGCAACCTCATCTAGGCTTTCAACAATACCGAGTTCTTTAGCAATTGAGAAGGCAGTTAATTGATGATCTCCTGTTATCATAACAACTTTAATACCTGCTGTTTTACATTCATCGATTGATTTTTTTGCTTCTTCTCGAATTGGATCAATAAAGGCTACTAAACCAATAAAATGGAGATTAGTAATTTTCTCTTTCTGATCTTCATTATACTCTACTTCGTTTTCAGCGATAGCAATTATACGATAACCAGAACTGGCAAGATCATCATTTTGTTTTTGGATAAGTTCTTTATTAAGACTTTCATATTTATTATTAACTTTCATATCAGAACAGAAAGAAAGAATTTTTTCTAATGAGCCTTTTGCTGTACAATGTATTTTATCGTTTTGTTTATAATAAACTGCTGAATATTTGTTTTCTGATTCATATGGGATTTTATCAATTATTTCATAGGAATCTAAGTTAGCATTGGCTTTCATACCTAGAGCTAAAAAAGCAATATCGATTGAGTCTCCAAAACTATCAAAACCTTTTTTATTTTTAGTAAGTTTAGCCTCATTATTGATTGCTCCTAATTCACTTATAAATTTAGCATCTTCCATGTTGGCATTTTCTAGTGGTTCTACTTTTCCATTATCGTTATATCCAGTTCCATGAACATTAAAAGTAGCACCATTTGGTAAAATAATTTTCTTAGCAGTTTGTTCATTTACGGTAAGAGTTCCTGTTTTATCAGAGGCAATGACTGTACAACTTCCTAGACTTTCAACGGAATTTAGTTTTTTAACAATTACATTTTTCTTACTCATTCTATTAGAGGCTATAGTTAAGGCCATGGTTAGCGCAAGTGGTAATCCTTCTGGCATAGCTGATACTGATAAAGCAATTACTGATAAAAAGATTTCATTACCTTGAGTACCTTTAGCATATAATAAGGTAGCAATAATAATAGCAACTATAACTATTAAAATACTAATTTGTTTTGAAAATTTCTCCATACGAATTGTTAGTGGAGACTTTGTTTCTTTTGTATTAGCAACTTTTCCAGCAATTTTACCAATTTCCGTATTACTAGCGGTGGCGACTACTATAGCTGTTGCTCTACCAGTTAAAACACTTGTTCCAGCATAAGCCATATTAATTCGTTCTGCTAGAATAGCATCTTTTTCAATTACTTCAGCATTTTTTGCTATACTTAAACTTTCTCCAGTAAGAATTGATTCATCAATAGTTAAATTTGAAGTTTCTAAGAGACGTAAGTCAGCACTAATTTTTGTTCCTGATTCTAATAAAACAATATCTCCGACTGTTAAATTTATTGAATCAATCTCAACTACATTTCCATCTCTTAATACTTTAGCTTTTACTTCAATTAATTTTGATAAAGCTTCAGCATTCTTATTAGCTTTCCATTCCTGAAATGTTCCCATAAGTAAATCAACTAAAATTATAAATAAGATAGCTATACCATCAATTACTTCATTGATAATAAATGAAAAAATCATAGCGGATGCTAATAATAGTTCTATTGGATCTATTAATTGTCTTATCATAATTTTAAAGAAAGAATCAGGTTTCTTTTTGGAAATTTCATTTTTACCATACTTTTCTAAACGTTTTGTTGCTTCTTTTGTAGTTAATCCCAATGAAGATGTTTCAAGTTCTTTATATATTTCATTTTGTTCTTGCTTATACCACTCTTTTTCTTGCATAGATCCTCCCTACTTTTATTTTTCCTTTTTAGTATAGCATACATAATTTATTTTTAATAGATATTTAGAGTTTGATTTTATATTTTTTAAAGATAATATTTTCTTCAGGAATAAATACTTCCTTTAGCAGTTTGCCATTATTATTTTCAATTACCTTAGATGAGGGAATGTTTTCCCTATCACAAGAAATTAATACTTCTTTAAGATTTAAATTTTGACATTCTTTTAGAGCCAATCTTAACATTTCTGTACCATATCCTTTATTTCTTTCAGTTGGTCTAATGGCATAACCAATATTTCCTTCATAATCTCTTAGAAGATTAAGATCATTAATATGATGAATAAATATATGGCCAATTATCCTATTATTAGCAATTAAAAGAAAAGAACTAGTTGGAACTGTTTTTGAGGTACTTTTAATTAGACATTCTTCTTTACCAATTCCAATTAAAAAATCCTCATAGGTTTTGTATTTACTATAATTTAAGGGATCAGAGTTTAAATCATTTTCTAGAAATTCTTGATAATAGTCTAACCACTCATCTTTATCTTCTAATGCTGGAAATCTTAAAATTAAATTGTGCATTTTACCAACCCTTTTATAATTATTTTTTAGAATTTAAACTTTTTTTACTTATAAATATTGTTAATATATTAAATAATTTAAAAATCTTTTCTTTTGTCTCTTGATCGGCTTTTAAATCTTTTAAAGAGACGACACATTTAGCCATTTTATTTATGGTAAAGTGACTAAATTGTTCAACTTCAGCTTTTTTAAAGACTTTAAATAACGTATAAACAAATTTCTGCATATCATCTTCTTTATATTCTTTAACAAATTCTTTTATTTCTTTACCAAATTTTATACTTTTGCGACTTAGAGAATCTTCTATTAAATAACTACCAAAGCAAGTCCAAGTAAATGGATTATGTTGTAAGATTAATTTTGAAGTACTATTTATAGTTTTAAAATTATCTGGTGAATACATAAGCATTCCAACAATACTTTGACTTGGAAGATACTTTTTAATTTTTGGTTCTATCAATTTATACTCACTACTATTAAATTCTCTTTCACGCATACCCGGGCCATCAAAATCATAGATGCTAGTTATTTTACTTTTGATACTTAAAGATGACATCATAGCTCCAGCTACCGCTAAGTTAGCTCCTTTTGAATGACCACCTATATAGACCTTTCGATCAAGTAATTTTACATTTCTACTTATGTATTCTTTAGCTAAAATCTGACTAGGTATTGGAAACTGATGGGATAGATGGCAATCTTCTTTCCAGCCACTTACATAACTATTAGTTCCTTCAAAGGATATATAAACCCAGTCATTAGATCTAATTGTTATAGCTCCAAATTGTGTTTCTCCATCTATTTTCTTTTGATAGTCTGTTATAAGTAAATTTTTATAACGAAGAGTATCTTTCATTGTCTTAAATAAATTATATGAATCTCGTTCTATTTGAGGAAGTTTTTTTATTTTTTCTGGTTCTACATGAAAAAAATAATTAGTCCCTAGTTCATTAATGGTTACTGGTAATTTATTTATATAACCATTAAAATTTATATACGATATATTAGCAAATATTAAAGCATCTACTTCATTAAAAGAGACTTCATCAAAACTATGATTACGATAATATTTTACATATTCAATAATATTTGCCATACTGCTACACCTCTATTTAATTATATCATTTATTGTTTTGTTTAAATATCTTTTTTTGCTTCTATACGGAAACTATACATGTTATAATTATTAATATGGATGATATATCTATATGGAGGGTTTGGTATGAAGAAACGTATTAAATGGATTGATACAGCAAAATTTTTAGGGATTTTTGCGATTTATTTAGGACATTTTGGAGAAGTTGCGGGGAGAAGTTTAACATTTGTTTATCAATATCATGTTCCCTTATTTTTCTTTTTATCAGGATGTATGAATAGTTATGATAAAGAAGATGATATAGTTAAATTTATTAAGAAAAAATTTAAAAGTATAATGATTCCGTTTTTCTGCTTTAGTATATTTTCTTTAATTATTTATGCCATCTTTAATAATTGGGATATAGAATTGATTAAAGCTCAAATTATAATTATTCTTAGAGGTAATATTAGAAATACTTATTTTGCGGCTGCATTGTGGTTTCTTAGTTGTTTATTTTTGATGGAAATTATTTTTAAAGCTTTTAAAATATTTAAGAAGAAGTGGGTAATATTTTTACTTTGTTTAATTTTATTTATAGTTTCTGAGGTATTTATTAGTCCAAGACCAATTGCTGAACCTCATTGGATTTATAATTTAGATAGTACTTTTTACTATATAGTTTTTTATGCAATTGGTTATATTATTTATCCTTTTATTTTAAAACTATTTAAATTAGATACAAAAAAGA
The DNA here is from genome assembly GCA_944358435.1 of uncultured Bacilli bacterium. Classification (GTDB taxonomy): domain Bacteria; phylum Bacillota_I; class Bacilli_A; order RF39; family UBA660; genus CAG-877. The sequence goes on from CALVRD010000026.1 coordinate 11,668, forward strand.
AAAGAAAGTATTTTATAGTTTCTGGTATTATCTTTACAATTTATGCTGTTCTTGTTTTCTTCGATCTAGATTATTTAAAAAAATTTTTAACACTTATTCCAATTATTAGAGTTTTAACTCCGATCTTTACGGCTTTGCTTTTAATTGGTTTTAATCTAATTTTGTCTAGATTATTAAGTGAAATTAATTTATTTAATTTAATAGGAAGTAATAGTTTGTACTTATGTGGAAATGAATTTATTATAAAACTTATTACAAGTAGTTTAATTGAACTAGTGGGATTAAAGCTAAGTCTTCCTTCTCCTATTCATGTTTATTTATATACAATGTTTTTATTAATATTTTCTATTAAAATAATTATTCCAGCAGAAAAGAAATTAATTAGTTTAATTTCTAAAGAGTTAAAGATTAAGTAGGTTTACTTTTAGTGAAAATAAAAGAATCTATCCAAAAGATAAATTCTTAATATTACTTTTTAGAAATTTTAGTTTATTTTTGTTTTTGTTTCTTCTAAAGCTTTTGCTAATTGATCACCACAAGATGTCTGTTTAAAACCACATGTTATACCTTTTAATTTAGAAATAACAGTATCAACATCTTGACCATCTACTAGTTTACTAACCGCTTTTAGATTACCATTACAACCACCAGTAAATGAAACATTATGAAGTTTATTATTATCTACTTCAAAATCTATTTGGGTTGAACAAGTACCTTTTGTTTTATAGGTATATTTCATTTCTTTTTGCCTCCTTTTATTTTATTAATTATTTTAAACAAATTATATTTCCAACTAATTGGTAATTCATATTCTCCAATTAATTCTTCGACATAACCATTAAATCCTCTTTTAAATTCATAAATTCCATAATCTTTTGGATGAGTATTAATATTGGCTGGAATACCATAGAAATTATGTTTTTTATAACCATTTTCAACACCATATTTAATCATTAACCATTGTATTAAATATTGGGAATTAAACTTTAGATACTCTTCATAATTTCCACTTGATAGATAGATAATTTCTGGTTTAATTAAAATAAACATTGATCCTGATAAAGTAATTATACTCTTACTTGTTTCTTGTTTAATTTCTTTAGCTTCACTAATACGTTTATCTAATTTTGTGATTTCATCTTCTAAGCTTTTCTTTTTACCTTCATTATATTTTTTATCTGCTAAGGCAGATATTTTTTCTTTTCGATCAACTATTTCTTCTTTTAAATGTTTGATATAATCATCTAAATTTAACTCTGTTACATAGTATTTTACTTGTCCTTTGTCATGAAGTAATTTATACATTTCTTTATAATAAGAAACATTTCTAATAGAAAAGCTTTTACGTTTTCCAGTCTCACTTAAAATATTATAAAAACGATCTAATTCATCATAAGATAATTCTTTGATTGTAATACCATTTCTTTCTGCTTTACGAATTAAGTTTCTAGTATTAGGATACATTTCTTTTAAAATTTGCTCTTCTGTTTTACCTTCTAATCCAAGAGAAAACATCCATCCTACTTGTTCAATGTCTTTATCTGGTACTTGTTTAAATCCTAAGCTTAGTAAGTGTTCTTTAATATTAGTATTATCAATACCGTCTTCGACAATATTACCATCTATATCTCTTTGTTTATTAATTAGATATGGATCTATTCGTAAAACATAACCATTTTTACTTTTAATATACTTTGAAACTTCGTCTGTGAAAAAATCTAATAATTCTTGATTATTAAAATCTATTAAAAAACCTCTAGGACTATAAAATTCATAACAATTGAAATGACGCTTATGGCTTAAAAGCATAGTAGCGGCAATTACCTTGTTCTGGTCTTTAACACCAACATAGTCAACTTCCCAATTTGACTTTTTACGAAGCTTACCAATTTCAATAGCTGATAGAAATGTTTTTAGAGGATGATTTTCCCAAAATTCTTGATATTCTTTTTCTGTTAATTGTGTAAATTTCATGATATTTACCTCCTTTTTTTAATTTTCTTTGGATTTAAAATACTTGTTTTTTAATTCATTAGTTAGTTCATCAATATTATCAACTACTTTATCTTTATCAAAGATAGTTATAAAGAATAAAATAATCATAATTAATAACATTAATAGTGTTATAAATAATAAGATATTGAAGTTTTCTTCCCTTTCAATTGTTGTATCTAAAAAACTATTGGTTAAATAGTCGTTAAAGTTACCATTAGTTATTACTACTTCATTTTCGGCTGGTAGAAAGTTAGAAATATTATCAATTGCCATTTGTTTTAATTCATCATTTATAACTACTGGGTAACCATATACTTTAATTGGTTTTGGATTCTTTTTTGTTCTTCCATATGTATAGTCAATTATATCTTTAAATTTAGAATAATCACTATCTTTAATAGCAATTATATATGTATGCCATGCACCTGTTTTTTCTTGTTCTATTACAAAATGAATTGACTTTTTACTGGTTGAGTAATAAGCAAACTTCTCAGACATTTTAGATACTTCAATATAAGCATATTCATCAGCATTACTTACATCATTCCAAGATTTTATATTTTGCTTTTCTTGAAATATTCGATATGAACAAACTGAAAGAATTGTTATTACTATTAGATAAGCTGAACATAATAATATTTTAATAGTAAAACGTTTTTCTGGACTAAGTTGTTTTTGTTTACTTCTTTTTAGCATATAAATACTCCTATTTTAATAATAAATAATTCATAACTAATCCTCATTAAATAATCTTTTTATATTAGTTTTAGGTAATAACATCTTTATGGATTTATCAACTTTAAAGTTAAATTTAGTCGAATGACTTTTATACTCTTCTCCATCAATACACCAAGATACCTTAGGTGGATCTAGAAATTCTAATTCTAAGTTATCTGTTTGATAATAAGTTATTTCTGGAACATCTTTAATATCTAAATTTACCATTTGAACAAATAATTTTAACATATCTTTTTTAGTCTTAACTTCTGTAAAAGCAAATTCAAATTTCTTATCATCTAACTTAATATCATAATAGACATCATTTACACCAGCTATTCTTGAAGAGTTAGTTATAAAGATAAAGGATGCTTTACTGGTGTATTCTTTACCATCTATTTTATATCTTATATTATAGCAATTTATTTTATTTCGCAATTGTCTTAGACCATATAATATATAGGCAACCTTTCCATACTTTTTCTTTAATTCACGTGGTGTATTATAAGTCATGTCAATATAGTCTCCTAGACAAGCCACATAGACAAACGGGGTTTCATCAATATAACAAATATCGACGTCTTTAACTTTTCCAGTTAAAAGTAATTCTAAATTTTTTAAATAATTACTATTTAAGCCATACATATTCGCAACATCATTAGTTGTTCCCATAGGTAGATTTGCTACAGTTAATTTTTTGATTCTTTCTAGATTACCAGCAACAACTTCATTTAATGTCCCGTCGCCACCTGCACTAATAACTAAGTCAATATCATCAGGTAGTTCTTTAACAATAGTAGTAGCATCTTTAGCTTTCTTTGTATACTTTATTTCAGCATCATATCCATATTTACGTAGAGCGTCATATAAATATCTTTTGCTGTCAATATTTTTTATTTTTCCACTGTTGGGATTCATAATAATTGCACATTTTCGCACGATGTACCAACTCCTCAATTATAGGCTTATTGTATCACTGTTTCTTTAAAATTACTAGTGCTGTTTTTTGATGATTTGTTTGGAAAAAGTTATTTTTATGTTATACTTTTATTATAGAGGTGGGTTTTAGGATGAATAAAGTAAAGAGAATTTATAATTTAGACCTATTAAGAATTTTATGTTGTTTTATGGTTATTGTAATACATGTAAGTGCTACTAACTGGTATAGTAGTAATACTAATAGTTTTTCATTTAATGTATATAATTTATATGATAGTTTAGTTAGAGCATCTGTACCTCTTTTTATAATGATTAGTGGAGTTTTATTCTTAAATAAAGCGAAAATCGAAATTAAGAATCTTTATAAAACAAATATTTTAAAAATGACTTTATTCTGTCTTACTTGGAATATCATATATTACTTTTTTGATTTATTTATTTTAGGGGGAAATTTTGATTTATTAGAATTTATTAATAAATTAATATTGGGTCATTATCATTTATGGTTTATTCCTATGATTATAGGACTTTATATTATAACTCCTCTACTTACTAAAATTACTGTTAATAGTAATTATAAAACTTTTAAGTATTTTTTATTAATATTTATGTTTGGGTGTTTAATGAAAACTATTGATTATTGCACTTTTTTACCTAGGTATGATATAATCCATAATTTTATTTCTCAGTTGCCAATAGATATTATTTGCCAGTATTATAGTTATTTTTTACTTGGTTATTTTTTATATAATTATGATATTGGCTTTATAAAAGATAAAAAGAAACTTTTGTATATAGCATTTTTAGGATGTGTAATTGCTTGTACATGTGGAACATGGTATTTATCTTATAAAAATGGTATTAATACTTCTTCTTTTTATGAAAGCTTTTCTATTTTTACTTTAGTAGAAGCCATTTCAATATTTTTAATTTTTAAATATAGTAAATTTATATCAGAAGAAATTTATTCTAAAAAAGTTATGGATATATCGAAAAGTACTCTTGGAATATATGCAATACATGTTTTGATTATGGATTTGTTGTTCCATTATCAAATCATTACAGTGAAATCTTTTAATCCAATATTATCAGTTCCTATTATTTCAATTATAGTATTTATATTTAGTTTACTAATTATTAGTTTGGTTAAAAAGATAAAATTTATTAATAAATTTTTAGTTTAAAAAAACTTCAGTTTACTTAATTAGCTGAAGTTTTAATTTTTTTATTTTGCTTAGTTTTCTCTTTGGCATGTCTATAATCAATATATTTCTTTAATAGTCTAAAGCTTCGGGAAAACATTAATGTTCTCAAAGTATCACATGGCTCATACATATTTACCGTTTTACTTTTTTTGTCACTTTTATTATAAACGCATGCTATTTCGTAGCAAAGTGTTGCTGTTTGATAATCTGTTAATACTTTATCTTTTAATAATTTAGTTAAGAGTGTGTAAACTTCTTTCATATTATAGGTTGTCTTTTTGTTTATTATGTCATTATCTTCTAATGTTATAGATCCGCCTCTTTTAGCAATTTCATATGTATATAAATAATCGTTTTCGTATTCACTTTTATATTTTGAAGAATAGATAATTCCATCTATTGAGCAAATAAAAGTTGTATAGTTATTAATCAGTTCGTTTTTATTTGGACGATCATAATTAGTTATAGTGACAGCTTGATCTGTAGTTTTAACAATCAACATTTTTTTATCAAGCCAATTAGGTTTTATTTCTACTCCAGCATTAAAGAATACGTAGTAATCTGTATCGATTTTTTTTAGTGTTTCTTGCCTATTTTTAGTAGAAACTATATTTTTATCAGAATAATTTCCTTCAACTAATACTTTTAGGTTTTTATAGTTTTGATTCTTAAGTGAAAGTAATGTTTTTTTGATATTATTATCATCATTATTACTTATTATAATTGCTGATACACTAAAATTTTTTCTTTTTACTTTTGAAAGAGTTTCTTCTGCTAATTGCTCAGCATTTTTTTGAGCTTCTTCATAGGGGGTTGTACCTAAGTAATTTGCCATTTCTTTATAGAAAATATATTCACTGCCGCTCATTGCTATTTTCTTTTGAAGCGAATAATTATTTACAATATCTATCCACAACTTGTTTCCTTCAGATAACACGCGTGGTGATGTATTAGTATCTTGGAGACTATGAATTCTAGTCATAGTTAGGATGTCTTCGATATGAACAAATTTATATGTTTTTAACATTTTAAACCACATATCATAATCTTGAGTACAGCGTAAGCGTGGATCAAACTCTCCATACTCTTCAAAGGCTTTCTTTGGAATTAATAATGTAATTCCCCCTATCATTCCTCTTAACACTGCATAATCATTATTTTTCTCGACTAGTTCATGATCTAAATAAATTTCCTTTAACTTTTCCCCATATTCATTGATGCAATCAAAGTTAGAAAAAATAATGGTATTTTCATCATGTTTTAAAATTTCTTCTATTTCTCTTTCTATCTTATTTGGATAATACATATCATCATGTGATAACCAAGATATATATTCGCCACTAGATTTAGATATAGCAAGATTTAAAGCAGTAGAGACACCACCATTTTCCTTTTCTAAATAAATTATATCATTGCCATATGATTCAGCAATTTCTTTTGTTTTTCCACCGTCATTACTTCCATCATTGACAACTATTACTTC
>CALVRD010000027.1 GCA_944358435.1 uncultured Bacilli bacterium
GTTATGGTTGAACCAATCTCTGGGAAGCCAGCTACGGAAACATCACAAAAAAAGAAATTAATGTATTTTATAAAAGGGACTGAGCCAAGTATAACAGATCAAACTTTTGATGAAAAGAATAGTCAATATATCGGCACATGATTACTTGTTTAAATTATAGTTGTTTGCTATAATGATAGTAGGAGGCGTGCGTTAAATGAAAAAGAATGAAAATGAATTAATAGATGTTCACGAAGAAGAAATTCCAGTTGAAGAACGATTAATGCTATTACTTGCTGGAATATTTTCTTTTCCAATTGGATTTGCTTTGTATTTTTATTTTAAAAATAAAAATAATTCTGAAGAATATGTTCACTTTGCAAGAATTGGAGCTTGGGCTGGAGTAGTTTTTATATTATTAATATTAATTTCTATACTAATGTTTGCTTTAGCAAGTTGTTTACAATTTTAGATTAATGGCCAGTTAATATTGGCTTTTTCTTTTGCAAAAAATTAAAAATTTACACCATAAATTCTACATGATATAATGTATAATATATAATATAGTTGAGGTGATTAAATGTTAGAAATTATTCTTGGAGTTGTGATATTTGTAGCATTAATATTAATTTTTGTAATTATTATATATAATAAGTTTCAGTTTGCAATTATAGAAATGGAAGAAGCTGAAAATAATATTGATGTTTTATTACATAAAAAGCTAGATTTATTGCGAAGAGCTTCTGCTATTATTAAAAAAGAACTAAAAATGGAAGAGTTTTTAGATGAAATTAATGAAGAAACAAACGTTGAAACTAATTTAAGCCTTTTTGAATTAAATGTATTGTTAAAGAAAAGTTATAACACTTTTTTTAAGGTATTAGATGAAAATGAAAAACTATTTAAGAGTGAAACTTTAGCTAATATTATTTGTGATATCAATAGTAATGAAATTGATTTAGTGGCTGCAATTAAGTTTTATAATGATAGAGTTATAATATTTAATAAATTAGTTTCTTCTTTTCCTTCGTGTATTTTAGCATTTTTTAAGAGATATAAGAAAAAAGAGTTTTATAATAATGAAAAGAAAGAAATTTTTGATATTTTAAATGATAAGTAGAAAGAGGAATTATAATGAGTTTTATTAGTAGTATTAAGGAAAGAGCTAAAAAGAATATAAAAACAATTGTCTTACCTGAATCAATGGATTTAAGGGTAATACAAGCCGCTGAAAAAATAATAAATGAAGGAATTGCTGAAGTAATATTAATTGGTAATAAGGATGATATTAATAAATTTGGATGTAATGTAGAAAAAGCAACTATTATTGACCCTATGAACTGTGATTATATTGATGAATTGATTAATAGCTTAGTAGAAATTAGAAAAAGTAAAGGGCTAACTTTTGACGAGGCAAAAAATTTATTGTTAAATGACTATATGTATTTTGCTTGTATGTTAGTTAAAACAGGAAGAGCTGATGGTGTTGTATCTGGTTCTTGTAATTCTACTGCAAATACTCTAAGACCAGCTTTACAAATTATTAAAACTAAGCCTGGTACCGAGTTGGTTTCGGCATTTTTTTTATTGGTTGTTCCTAATTGCAAATATGGGGATAACGGAACTTTTGTCTTTGCTGATGCAGGGTTAGAGCAAAATCCTACTCCAGAAAAATTGGCAGCTATTGCAGCTAGTAGTGCCGAAAGTTTTAAATTACTAGTTGAAAAAGAACCATTGGTTGCAATGCTATCACATTCCACAATGGGTAGTGCAAAACATGCTGATGTTGATAAGGTTGTTCAGGCAACTATGATTGCTAAAGAAAAATATTCACAATATAAAATAGATGGAGAATTACAATTAGATGCAGCAATTATTCCAGAGATAGCAAAGTCAAAAGCACCTAATAGTGAAGTTGCTGGTAAGGCAAATGTTTTGGTATTTCCAGACTTAGATGCTGGTAACATTGGTTATAAATTAGTACAGAGATTAGCTAAAGCTGATGCATATGGACCAATATGTCAAGGAATTGCGGCTCCTATTAATGATTTATCTAGAGGATGTAGTGTTGACGATATTGTTGGAGTTGTTGCTATAACAGCTGTACAAGCTCAAAACAATTAAAAATAAAAGACAAAATTGAAGTGATATTATAAAAGTAGACAAATGTAAAAAAATACCAGTCTACTTTTTCTATGTTAATATAAATTAAAAAAGATTATGTAAATATGAAAATATAAAATATTAAGGAAAACATTATCAATGGAAAAAACCAAATGACGAACATGAAAAGTTTAATAATTTAATTTAGAATGGCTGAAAACATTTATCTATACCATTAGAAATAATAATTTCAGATATGATGTCTTGCAAATAAAATATATTATACGCTTGAAATAAGGAAATTATTGATTATGGACTAAGTTCTTGTAAAGGAGATATTACAATATACTTTAATGGATTAAATATTAAATATTAAATATTCAACATTCAATGAGTCGTGCTGAAACACCTACGGATAATCAAGTTAATGAATTATTAAATGATTTGATTAAAGAAGAATTGCTTATCAATTTTAATTTAAGACATTCTAATGATGTTCCAAATCTAATTAAATTATGCATTGAATATTATTATTATGAAACACCTAGTTATGCTTTAAATTATAAACCCCCAATTCAATATAAAATTGAATCAGGGATTTAAACGCTATTTTTTAAACTGTCTGTTTTTACTTAACTAGTTCAAATTGGTTTTTTTAGTTTTTTTAATAAATACTGCTTTTTATTGCCTTTACCTACTCTATACGCCAGTCTATTTCTTTAAGACCTTTGCTTTTTAGAAATTCATTTGTCTTGGAAAAAGGCTTGCTTCCAAAGAAACCATTGTAGGCTGAAAATGGTGATGGATGTGGTGACTCAATAATATAGTGAATAGGATTAGTTATAAGACTTTTTTTATTTCTAGCATAGCTACCCCATAAAATAAAAACTATTGGTGTTTGTTTAGTATTAATTATTTTAATTACATTATCCGTAAATGTTTCCCAACCTATATCCTTATGAGATGTTGGTGTATGTTCTTCAACTGTTAAAACAGCATTAAGTAGTAGTACTCCCTGTTTTGTCCAAGGTTTAAGCGAATTATGTTCTGGAAAAGGTATTCCTAAATCACTTTCTAGTTCCTTAAAAATGTTTTTTAATGATGGAGGTTTTAAAACTTCGTTACTAACAGAAAATGATAAACCTTCGGCTTGATTCGGTCCATGGTAAGGATCCTGCCCTAAAATTACTACTTTAACATCTTTAAAATTAGTATAACGAAAAGCATTAAATACTTCATTTTGTTTTGGATAAATTGTCTTTTCCTTATATTCTTTCTTTATAAATTCCATTAAATTTGCAAAATATTCTTTTTGATATTCCTCTTTTAATATGTTATCCCAACTGTTTCCAATCATATTTAAACTCCTTATTTATGATAACTTTCATTGTTTATTATTTTATAGCAACGATATATTTGCTCTAAGAGCATTACTCTAAATAATTGATGAGGAAAAGTTAACTTAGAAAAAGACAAGTGTAATTTTGCTTGCTGTTTAATTTCTTCACTTAGGCCATAACTTCCTCCAATTACAAAGGTAATGTTACTATTTTCAATTTGAATTTGATTTATTTTTTTAGAAAGTTCAACTGAAGTCATTTCTTTTCCATCAATTTCTAGTGTAATTAAATAATCTTTAGGGCTTAGATATTTACTAATCTTAACTCCTTCAAGTAAAATTGCTTTAGATTCTTCTACTAATCCTTCGTCTTTTACTTCTATTATTTCAAGTTGTGTGTATTTTTTTATTCTCTTACTATATTCTTCTATAGCCTCTTTTAAATACTTTTCTTTTATATTTCCTACACAAATTATTTTTATCATATATACCTCTTATACCTCAATAAAAGGGCTTTCTTCATGTTGCCTTGCGGCCATAATAGTAATATTTCTTCCTTCCAATTCTTTTTTTGTGGTTTCTATAGCTAATTTTTCTGTATTATTAGTTTCACTTAGATGGGCCAAAATTATATTTTTAGTATTGTCTCTAACTATTTTCTTTAAATATTTAGCTGTTGTTGAATTTGATAAATGTCCTTGGTCGCTTATTACTCTTTCTTTTAAAAATCTTGGATATGGTCCATCTAATAGCATTATTTCATCATGATTACTCTCAATTACATAGGCATCCTTTGCTACCATTTTAGCTAGATACTTCCGGTTAATATAGCCTGTGTCAGTTACATAAACTAAACTTTTTCCTTTGTAATTAAAGATAAATCCAACTGAACTTGGAGCATCATGGGAAGTATGAATTAATTCAACGTTTAGATTTTTTATATTAAATGTATCTTCAATAAAAATACATTTTTCCAATGGTAAATATTCCTTTAAACTATCATACATTTTTTCTGGTATATAGACATTTAACTTTGTCTTTTTTATTAGTGATGATAAACCGCTAATATGGTCTTTATGGCAATGGGTAATTAATATTCCAGAAAAATCATCAAAAGAAAGGGAATTTTCCTCTAAACTTTTTTTTAAAGTTAAGTAGGGAATTCCCATATCAATGATAATATTCGTAGCATCACATAATACTATGGCACAATTTCCTTTTGAGCCACTAGCAATTGTTTTTACTTTCATTAATAGTAGTTCATAGCGTTTAACGCTACTCCTCCTCGATAAGGATATCCTCGCCATAGACCATAATGTACGTGAACTCCTGTTGCTGCTCCAGTATTACCCATTCCGCCAATAACTTGTCCTTTAGAAACTACATCGCCAACTTTAACAGAACGACAACCAGGACATAAATGGGCATAAAGTGTATAATAGCCATTATTATGATTGATAACAATATATTCACCATTGTCACCATAACCACCTGGATAATATCCTGGTTTCTTTCTAGATTCAACTACAACTCCGTCTTGAACTGCAAAAATATTTGAACCATAACCACAACCGGCAATATCGGTACCATCGTGTAATGTTCCCCAACGATAACCAAATGGGCTTGAAATACTTCCACAAGTTGCTGGCCAGCCCCATTCTCCTTTAGTTGGAATAGCAGTTCCGTAACCATTATAGCTGCTCTTTTTACCACCTTTTATAATAATTTCCGTAACAGCTGGAATGATTGTTTCCGTACTTACAGGTACAGAATTAACAATTTCACCATTAACTTTTTGAACTTTTTGAGTAATTCTGTCTACTCCATTTGCACCTTTTTGAACAAGATTAGTATAACCAACGTATTTATTATTATCATATCTAGTTTCAGTTGAATAGTGTGATTCACTCTTAAATACAACGTGATATTCTTCAACGACATTAAATTGTGGTTTTAATATTCCAATAGTAACAACTTGTCCAGGATATAGAAGACTATTTTCGTCGACTATATCAGGATTAGCAATTAAAAACTCTTCATTTGATATTTTATTTTTAAATGCAATAGACTTAATAGTATCTCCATCTTTTACAGTATAAGTTTTTTGATCTTCAGTGGTTCCAAACAAAAGATATTTACTTAAATCGGCTGTAGTCTGATAGATTGTTTCATTTACAGAAATTTTAGCTTTTTTTATTGTAATGGTATTTTGAATATAAATTTTTTCAATTATTTTACCAGTATCAGTAATTTCTTTTTGTGATTGTTCAGCAAAAGATTTATACTCTTCTGGTGAAATAAATGATTTGGCTGTATTATTAACAGCTTCTGTAAAAATTTCTTTATCTAAAACATAAACAATTTGGCTTTTTCCTTTAATTGTTTTTCCTTCTTCATTTTTAGTATCAATACCTTTAATTGTAATCGCATATCCATCAATTGTGAATGGTGATATATCTTTAATGGTATTATATATTTTCTCAACTGATGTTAAATTATTGTTATAAGTTGTTTCTTTAACAATATCTAGATCTGATGGAATATATACTTTTTTAACGCCATATTTTTCTTTTATTTCAGCTTGTTTCTTATCAATATATTCTTCTAGTTGATCTTTTGATTTTATTAATCCTAAAGATTTTCCTTTTAAATAAACTCTATAAACTGTATGTGGAGTAAATTTTCTAATAGAAAAGCCTGCTGTTGAAAAAAAAGATAAAATTAAAATAAAGCACATAAATACTTTTAGTTGACGATTACTCATTTTTCCCCTCCATTGTACCCTTTTTTAAATTTAAGAATGTTGATGTATTCTTTTTAAATAATAATTCAACTGTTGCGGTAGGTCCATTACGATGTTTACCAATGATTAACTCACTAATACTATTATTGTCTTCTGTTCTTGCCTCTTTATTATAGTAGTCATCACGATATAAGAATGCTACAATATCAGCATCTTGTTCAATAGAGCCTGATTCTCTTAAGTCACTCATTAATGGTCTTTTATCTTCACGTGCTTCAACACTACGTGATAACTGTGATAAGGCAATTACTGGAACATTTAGTTCCATTGCTAAGGTCTTTAAGCTTCTTGAAATATCAGAAACCTCTTGTTGACGATTAGCTCCATAGTTTTTTCCACCGGAAATTAGCTGTAAATAATCAATTACAATTAAACTTAGTCCTTTTTCACTACTAGCTAGTCGACGACATTTAGCTCTAATTTCACCAATAGTAATTCCTGGTGTGTCATCAATTACAAGGTTAGTGTTAGCTAGCTGAGACGATGCTTCATTAATTCTCTTCCAGTCATTGTTCATTAAATTACCAGTACGCAATTTAAATCCCTCTAGTTGTCCAAGGGAAGATAAAATACGAATTGCTAATTGCTCGGCACTCATTTCTAAGTTAAAAACAGCTACACTTTTATCTTGCTCCATGGCAACATGCGTTGCTAAGTTCAAGGCAAAAGCAGTTTTTCCCATTGCTGGTCTAGCAGCAATAATTATGAATTCATTGGGATGTAATCCTGTTGTTAATTTATCAAAATCATACCAGCCTGTTGCTAAACCAGTTATTTCCCCCTTATTTTCTGACAATCTTTCCAAGTCGGATTGAGTTTTAGCTAGAACATCTTTAATTGTACGAAATTCACTTGATTTACGATTTTTAACGATATTTAAAATTTTCTTTTCAGAATTGTCTAGTATTTCATTTACTGTTTCATCTGTTCTATATCCTTCTGATACAATTTCTGTTGCAGTATCAATCAACTTACGTAATATAGATGTTTCTTCTACACTTTGAATATAATAATCTATGTTACTGGCTGTTGGAACAAAGTTTAATATTTCTGTTAAATATTCTACTCCTCCAACTTCTGTTAATTCATTCTTTTTATTTAAATATCCAGTTACGGTTGTTATATCAATTGGAGTCTTTTCTTCAGATAAAGCAGCCATTGCTGAAAAAATTTTAGCATTTTTGTCGCTATAAAATGATTCTGGTAATAAGCTTTCAATAGCTTTTTGGAGTGCATATTTTGAAAGAAAGCAAGCTCCTAAAACTGATTCTTCGGCTTCTAAATTGTTAGGCATTACTCTAGTTGCCATTATATCACCTCTATTTTACTAAGTGAACTTTGATAGTTGCTACGACATCTTGGTATAAATTAATATTTACGTTGTGGAAACCAAGAGTAGCGATTGAATTGTTAATTTCAATTTGGCTTTTTTCTACTTTAATATTTTTCTTTTCTAATTCTTCTCGTATTTGTTTAACACTTATACTTCCAAATACTTTATCACCTTCGCCTGTTTTTACTTTGAATTCTAAAACTACTTTATCTAGTTCTTTTTTTAATTTTTCGGCATCAGCTTTATGTTCTTGATCAGTTGCGGCTTTTTTTGCTTGTTCAGCTTTTAGCTTTGCAAGGTTTTCTTTTGTTTTTACTACAGCATAGCCATTCTTAATAAGAAAGTTTTGAGCATAGCCATCCTTTACTTCTTTTATTTGACCTTTTTTGCCTTGATTTTTTAAATCTTTTATAAAAATTACTTCCATGTTATTTTTCCTCCTGATTACTAATTTCTTGTTTTAATTTTTGCTCAACTTTACTAATAGTGGTTTTTTCAAATCTTGCAGCACCATTGTAGGTATCGCCACCTCCACCAAGCTTAGTTAAAATTGTATTTATATCATAATTTCCTAGACTTCTTGCACTAATTCCAACTGTATCCTTACCTATTTTTCCAATAACAAAAGATGCTTCAATATTATTGAAAAAAAGTAAAGTATCGGCTACTCTTGCTAGGTCTTCTCTTCGATAAATTGTATATGGTGTTGCCTTTGTAAAAGCAACTCTACCATTAATTGTTTCAATTTCAGCTAATAATTTTTGCCTTTCAGTATACTCCATTATGTCTTGTTTAAGTAAGTATTGAACTTTTTTGGCACTAGCGCCAAGACTAGTTAAAAAATAAGCAGCATAAAATGTTTCGGCATCTGTTTTTAAAGTAAAGTTGTTGGTATCTAAAACAATTCCTGATAATAATATAGTCGCATAATATGGTTCAATTTCTGTATCATAAAACTCGATTAATTCGGTAATCATTTCACAAGTACTAGATACTTCATTATCAATAATTAAAGTTGCATCTTTAATTGTTCCTTTACTTGTTTCATGATGATCGATTACAATTTTATTGTTAATTTTCTTTAATACTTCTTTTGATTGAACTAAATCAGTTTTATTGGTATCTAAAATAATAAGAAGATTCTTTCTTTCTCTTGAATTTAGATACTTTTCAACATCAGAACTTTTTATTATAGTTATGCAACCTTCTAATTCCCTAAGTACTTTTTCAACACCTAATTCATGTTTTTTATCATCAATTATTATATAACAATTTTTCTTTTTATTAGTAATAATTGTATTTAAACCAATACAACTACCTAGAGCATCTAGATCAAGGTCTTTATGTGCCATTAAAAAAATAGTATCACTCTTTCTAATAGCTCTATTTAGGTCTTTTCTTTGATTAATAATTCTCATTTTGACCTCCTCACATACATCAACTTTATTATATAATAATTTTAAATATTTGTCTAATAGTACGATTTAATTATTTTGTTGCTCTATATAACATAATTATTATTTTTTAACTTTTTTAAATAAATAAAATATGATAGAAACTTCTATAATTTTTAAATATTAGTAATTTGCAAATTATGAAAAAGAAAAAGTATACCATTTTGGTACACTTTTATTTTGAATAAGGCATTAATGCTATTGCACGAGCTCTTTTTACTTGCTTTGCAATATATCTTTGATGAAGTGCACAGTTTCCTGTTACACGTCTTGGTACAATTTTACCTTTTTCATTCGTATATCTTCTTAATGTTTCTGGATCTTTGTAATCAACAGTCTTTCCAGCACACATCATACAAACTTTTTTCTTTCTATGATTAAATTCTGCCATCGTCGTTCCTCCTTTTTTAGAATGGTAATTCATCATCACTAATTTCAATACTTGCACCAAAATCAGCAAATGGATTACTTTCAACATTTGCTCCTTTTGGCTCTGGTATATTACCAAAATCATATGGTGCAGGTTCACTTGCTTTTGAATAACCAGTATTACCTGCATTATTAGAATTAGTTGAGGAAGATTTTGAACCCATGAATTCTACATTATCAGCAATAACTTCTGTGACATATCTTTTTTGACCATTAGTATCATCATAGCTTCTTGTTTGAAGTCTACCATCAATTGCTACTTGGCTACCTTGAGTTAAATAATTTTTAACATTCTCAGCTTGCTTTCTCCATACAACAATATTGATGAAGTCAGCTTCCCTTTCACCGGATTGATTAGTAAAATTTCTGTTAACAGCTAGTGAAAACGTTGCTACAGGAGTATTATTACCAGTATATCTTAATTCAGGATCTCTTGTAAGTCTTCCTATTAAAAATACTTTATTCATAATATACCTCTTTCTCTTAGTCTTCTACTTTTACAACTAGATGACGAAGTAAACTTTCATTAATTCTAGCAACACGGTCAAATTCTTTAACAGCTTCTACAGAAGCTTCAACTACATATAGATAGTAGTATCCTGTTTTGAATTTGTTAATTTCATAAGCTAGTTCTCTTTGACCTATTGGTTTTTCTTCTAAAGTTTTTGCACCTTTATCAGTTAAAACCTTTTTCATTTCTTCAGCAGTCTTTTTAATTTCTGCCTCTTCCATATCAGGTCTTACGATAAACATAATTTCATACTTATTCATTTTTGCACCTCCTTTTGGACTATTCGGCTGTAAATACAGCAAGGAGTATTTGAAATACTCGGTTGTATTATAGCAAATGTATTTTTTTTTGTCTACTATTTACTATAACTTTTATTGTTTTTGTTGATTATAGAGTTAATTTAGACATTAAATCTAAAATGACAAATGTCTCCATCTTGCATTAAGTATTCTTTTCCTTCTAAACGGGCTTTTCCAGCTTCTTTTACTTTAAGTTCGCTACCACATTCAATTAAGTCATCATATGAAATAACTTCAGCTCTAATAAATCCTTTTTCAAAGTCAGTATGAATTATTCCTGCACATTCTTTAGCGTTCATTCCTTTTCTAAAAGTCCAAGCTCTTACTTCATCTTTTCCAACTGTAAAATATGTTGCTAAACCTAAGATATCATAAGTTGCAGTTATTAGTTTATCTAATCCGGAACCATCTAATCCTAATCCTTCTAACATTTCATTTTTTTCTTCTGGAGTTAATTCACTCAACTCTTCTTCTACTTTAGCACATAAGCTTACTACACGAGCATTTTCTTTTGACGCATAGTCTTTTACTTTTTGAACATATTCATTATCTGGATTTCCTAGTTCACTTTCTTTAATGTTTGCTAAATATATAATTGGTTTTAGGGTTAGAAAGCTATAAGATTTAATAATTTTCTTTTCTTCATCAGTAAAATTTAATTGACGTAATGGGGTATTTTCTTCTAAGGCTTTTTTTGATCTTTCTAGAATTTCCACTTCTAGTAAGTCATCTTTATTTTTAGTAGTTCTAGCTTTTTTTGCTACTCTTTCTAGACGATTATTGATAATATCTAGATCAGCAATTGCTAATTCTAAATTTATTGTTTCAATATCTCTAATTGGATCAATGGTTCCTTCTACGTGAATTATTTTCCCGTCGTCAAAGCATCTTACTACTTCAACTATTGCATCAACTTCTCTAATGTGGGATAAGAATTTATTTCCTAATCCTTCACCTTGAGATGCACCTTTTACTAACCCGGCAATGTCAGTAAATTCGTAGGCAGTTGAAATAAAACGATTAGGTTCATACATTTCTTTTAATTTGTCCATTCTTTTATCTGGAACTGTTACTACCCCAACATTTGGTTCAATTGTAGCAAATGGATAATTTTCTGCTAAAATTTTTTGATTTGTAATTGCATTAAATAAAGTAGATTTACCTACATTAGGTAGTCCTACTATACCTGCTGTTAAACTCATATTATTCCCTCATTTCTTTTATATTATATCACGTATGTTAATAAATAGTAAATGATGAGGTTATAGGGTGTTTAATAATTAACTTACAAATATCTTAAAGAAAAAAAACACCATTATGGTGTTAAATTGTTGGATATACTCCTGGTCCTATTGGTAAGCCTGTGATATACCATCCTATTACTAGTAGGATCCATGTTATGGATATTATTAAGAAATACGGTGTTACAAAGCTTAGGGCTTTTCTTATTGTATAAGGTTTATTTTTATTTAGATTATATACATTTAAATATCCTAAGTAAATGGCAAAATTAGCAAGTAATGGCGTATATCCTGTTGTTAGGGAATCTCCTGCTCGCATAATAATTTGTGCAAATTCTGGCGATATATTTGATTGCATAAACATTGGAACTACTACCGGAGCAAATATTAGCCATTTAGAGCTAGTTCCTGTTAAAACAAAGTTAGCAAGTCCAATAAAAATCATTGTTACAATAATTAGAGGAATTCCAGTGAATTCTATCATTCCTAATAAATTTGCTAGCCAAGCCGTTATTACAGTACCAATATTACTTCTCTTAAAGATTGCAATAAATTGAGATGATACAAACATTAACATGAAGACGCTTCCTAGATTTGAAAAGCTTTCTCCTGCATTGGTTATTAATTTATGATCACTTTTAATTGAATTAGCACCAAATCCATATGCAATTCCTGTTAATAATAATAGTAATGACATAAGATACGTAAAACTATCTTGAAAATATGAATTTTCTCCAAATAATTGATTTAAATATGTCTTTTTTGTCATATCTAATAGCATTCCCGAATATGGTAAATTTGGAATTATTGAGTAAATAAATATTAAAATTACTATTATTGCAGTAATTATGGCATATTTTAAACCATTGTTTTCTTTTTTCTCTTGTTCAATCTTAGCTTGTTCATCAATTTCAATATCTACTATTTTATATTGTTCTGTTTTGGCATTTTCATCTTCTTTTTTATATTTACCAATTTTAGGAGCAATTATTTTTTCAATTATAATTGTACCAACTATTGATAAGATTACAGTTGCCGCTATGATAAATATTAAATTTGAACTTAAGGGAATATGTGCATTTTCATGTATTAGTTTTGCAGCAGTCTTTGTATATTCTAATAATGATACTTCCATTGTACCAATAAATATTGATACACCATATCCGAACGATACTCCACAAAAGGCAGTAATAATACCTAATATTGGATTACGTTCGTTAATAAAATATATTAAGGCAACTAACGGTATAAGAATTGCATAACCAATTTCATTTATTAATGATGAACATGTTGCGATAAAAATTATTATGAAAGTTAACAATTCTTTTGGTATTTTTCGTAGTACTTTTTTAGAAAAAGTTTCAATAAAACCTGTCTTTTCAGCAATGGATATTCCAATTAAAGCAATTAATAACATTCCTAACGGAGCAAAACTAATAAAGTTTTTGGTTGCATTACTTATAATAAATTTCATACCATCAAAGCTTAGTAGATTTTCTACTGCTACTAAAGTTGGTTCAAGTTCAATTGTATTTGAGTTAACTACATTATAAGTTGCTTGCATTTCAAACATGGAAAGAATAGCACTTAGTATAATGACAGCTAATGTCATAAGAAGAATTGTTGTTGTTGGATTAAAATTAAATTTTTTAAGTTTTAATTTTTTCTTTTCTAACATATTTCATCCTCCTCCGTAATTATTTTTTTTACTTTTCTATTAAATTCTATTCTCGGAATTAGTACTACTCTTCCACAATTTATGCATTTAATTTTAATATCTGCCCCTAACCTTGTTATCTCCCATTTATTAGTTCCACATGGGTGGGGTTTTTTCATTATTACTTTAGTTCCTAAAGTATATTCTAAATTTTTATTTTCCATTATTCACCTCTACTTGTTGCGACTTTTTAATATATTGTAATGGCTATATTTTTAATTATTGTAAATTCATAATTTCTAGTAATCTATTTAAATCATTACCATTAACAAAGCTTATTTCAATTTTGTTGCTTGTTATTCTTACTTTTGTTCCTAGTTTTTCACATAATTCTTCTTGAATATAATCATATTCAGATGATGATGGTTTGTTTTTTTTATTAATAATATGTGTTCTTACAAATTTTTCATTTGATTTTGTTAGATCTTCTAGTTGACGAACACTTAATTCATCTTCTAGGACTTTTTTAGCTAAATTAATCTGTTGTTCTTTATTTTCTAGTTTACTAATTATACGAGCATGTCCCATACTGATTTCTTTTTTTTCAAGATTTTTTTGAATTTCTTCTGGTAAATTTAATAGACCAAGTATATTGGTAATATGACTTCTACTCTTACCCAATCTTTTTGATAACTCTTCTTGCGTAATATTTAAAGTATCTAGAAGTTTTTTATATGCAGTTGCTTCTTCAATAGCATTTAAATTTTCTCTTTGTAAGTTTTCTAGCAAGGCAATTTCCATCATTTCTGTATCTGTAAAGTTCCTTACGATTGCTGGTATTTCTTGTAATCCAGCTAGTTTAGTAGCTTTTACACGTCTTTCTCCAGCTATTATTTCATAGCCTTTAATACTTTCTTTAATAATAATTGGTTGGAAAACTCCATGTTCTTTTATTGATACTGATAATTCTTTTAAAGCTTCTTCATCAAATACCTTTCTAGGCTGATAAGGATTGCTACGTAGTTCATCAACTTTAACCATTATTATTTTTTCTTTTGGAGTTTCATCAAGTATTTTTTCTTCTACTTTACTATAATCTATAGGTTCATTAAAAAATAATTCTTCTAATCCTCTACCTAAAGCACGTCTTTTAGTATTATTTGTTTCCATTTCTTGCAATCACTTCCTTTGCTAAATTTATATAGGCTTCTGATCCTCTACTTTTTGGATCATAAGCTATAATTGGCTCTCCGTGTGATGGCGCTTCTGTAAGTCTAACTAATCTTGGAATAATTGTATTGTATACCTTTTCTTTGAAGAATTTTCTAATATCCTCAACTACTTCAAATCCTAGATTTGTTCTTGAATCAAGCATTGTTAATAATACTCCTTCAATATCAAGAGTTGGATTTAGAGTTTTTTGTGCTAACATAATAGTCTTTAACAATTGAGTAATTCCCTCTAATGCAAAGAATTCACATTGTACTGGAATAATTACAGAATTAGATGCTGTTAAGGCATTTGTTGTTATTACTCCTAATGATGGTGGACAATCAATTATAATATAATCAAAGCTATCTTTAATGTCTTGAAGACGTATTTTCAATTGTTCACCTTTAGCAAAACCAGTTTCATGTTTGCTTTTTTCAACTAATTCAATATCTAGACCTGCTAAATTTATTGTTGCTGGCAAAACATATAAATTTTTGTACTTTGTTTTAATCATTGCTTCAGTGACATTACATTCACCTATTAAAACATCATAAATACTTTTTTCAATGTCACCTTTATTAATTCCTACACCAGTAGTTGTATTGCCTTGAGGATCTAAATCTATTAATAAAACTTGTTTCCCTAATACTGCTAGTGATGCAGAAAGATTGATACTTGTAGTGGTTTTACCTACTCCACCTTTTTGATTTACTAATGATATAACCTTTCCCATGTAATCACCCATTTTCATTTTACCTATTCATTGTATCAAAGAATAGTTTTTTTTTTAAATGTTTTTCACAAAAAAAGTAGATTTTTGTCTACTTTTAGATTTTTGTCTACTTATCGATCTTAATAATAGCTTGATATGTTTTACCAAAATCCATTTCATCTATGGCAATTTTTATTCCTTGACTTTCTAATTCTCGAACAAGTTCTTTTAATTTATTTATAGCTAATGTTGAATCAATTACTGGCGAAGATGTGTTTTGAATACTTAGTACTCCATTTTCACTTGTTGCTGTGGAAGTTGTGATTGAAGAATTTTCTACAGGAATTTTAATTTGTGGTAATTCTGTATCCTTTAAATCAGGTACTTTAAAATATTCTTCTGTTTCTCTATTTTGAAACATACTATCATTATTACTAGAAAATTCAGATTTTGTCGCATACTTTTCTTCTTTTTGTTGACTTGCTAAATAATTATTTGGTCTTATCTGATTATTAATATTTAGAAGGTTGTCTAAATCTGCTACTGTTTCTGTTCTTGACGGTCCAATATCAAAGGCGTTAGCTTGAATTGTCTGGACATCAACTGGTGATACAGATGTAGTTGTATAATAGTCAGTTCTTGTATTGCTATTATTTTGTTGTTCTAATTTGTCTTTATCTATTTCACCATAATTAACAATATTGTCTATATTTTCCATGTTTGGTATTTTTCCTCCAATAGGTGGTGCAATTGTTACTTTTCCATAATCTGAGTTTTCTTGTGGCATCTCAGTTGTTGGCATTAAAGGCGTTGAATTAACTGTTGAAGATATCGATGGAATCTGTACATATTGATTTCCTTCAGGCTCTTCTTCTGAATTATTGTCATTTTTTGGATATAATTTATTTATTTCATCTTCTAAGGCTCTAACTGTCATTTTACTATTAATTATCTTTTTTAATAATTCACTTTGTTTTTTACTATCAGGAACGTTTAATAATGCCCGAGCATGACGTTCGGATACTTGTTCTTTTAATAAAGCGTCTTGAACTTCATCAGGTAAAGATAATAATCTTAATTTATTAGCAACAGCCGATTGACTTTTACCCATAGTTTTAGCTAATTCTTCTTGAGTCATTTGATCTATCTCAAGAATCTTTTGATATGTTCTGGCTTCTTCTATTGGATTTAAATTTTTTCGTTGAAGATTTTCTAATAAAGCAACTTTTGAACTTTCTTTATCATCTAAATCTCTGATAATAGCAGGAATTTTTGTTAGACCAGCTAAAGCTGATGCTTTATATCTTCTCTCACCAGCAATAATTTCATATTTACCATTGACACTTCTAACAATAATTGGCTGAATTACACCGTGTTCTTTTATTGATACGGCTAATTCTTTTAAGGCTTTTTCATCAAACACTTCACGTGGTTGAAAACGGTTAGGAATTATATCATCTAAATATAGCTGTACTACTTCATCTTTTGTTTCATTATTCATTGTCTTCCCCTCGCTTTATTCTTTCTCTATTATATTATATAATATTTTTTTTTGTCTTTCAATATTTTTTGCCAAAGCATGACAAATATGCTGTATGAAGTATACAGAGTTTACATTATAAATTATTCATTAATTCTTTTAAAATGACTATTAAATAAGTTATTATGTCATTCATTTTAATGTTTAATTTATTGTCTATTGTTGTGTTTTAATGTCTTATGACTATTAAACTACGATTGCTATTTTCTTTTGGTAGAAGAAATTTTTCGATCTTTTCGATGTGATATTTTTTATTTATTTTTTTTATTACAGAATTACTTAATTCTTCTTCTATATTTCCTTTCATAGCAATAAATATGCCATTTCCATTAACAAGATGCATTGTATAGGTTAATAATTTTTCGATATTAGCAACTGCTCTTGCAGTAACAACATCAAATTCTCTTTTTAAATCTTCACCACGTGAGTGAATTGCTATAATATCTTTTAGTTCTAATTCTTTGATTATACTATTTAAGTAATTTACTCTTTTCAATAGTGAGTCAACTAGAGTTATTTTTAGATTAGGATAAACTATTTTTAAAACTATTCCTGGAAAACCAGCTCCGGTTCCTACATCACATAATGTTTCTATTTTTGTTAAATCAACTACTTTAGTAATTGTTAGACTATCATAAAAATGTTTTAAGTAGACATCTTCTTTAATAGTAATTCTAGTTAGATTTATTTTTGCATTCCATTCTATTAATAAATTATAGAACTTTTCTAATTTTGTTTCTTGTTCTTCTGTTAAATCAATTCCTAATTTAATTAATTCTTTTGTAAATTCTTCTTTATTCATATTTATTCCTTCTTATATAAACCATTAATATTGATATATCGGCAGGATTTACACCACTTATTCTTGATGCTTGACCTATGGTTGTTGGATTTATCTCAGATAATTTTTGTCTAGCTTCACTTGCTAAATTAGGAATTTTACTATAGTCAATATCTTGTGGAATAACTTTTTCTTCTAAAGAAAGCATTTTTTCTGCTTCTTTTAAGGCTTTTTTTATGTATCCTTCATATTTAATATTAATTTCTACTTGTTCTTGAACATCTTTATCTTTTGGTAAGTCAATAAAATGACTGATGTGTTCTAGAGTTACTTCTGGTCTTTTTAGAAAATCGTATAAAGATATGCCATCTTTTAATGGAGTTGTTCCGATTTTTTTTAGATAGTCATTAACTGCTTCTTTAGGAGTTATTCTTGTTTCTTTTAAACGACTTATAAATTCAGCTATTTCTTGTTTTTTTC
>CALVRD010000028.1 GCA_944358435.1 uncultured Bacilli bacterium
TCAATGACTACTTTATTATTGAGCACTTACAATATAAAATCTTTGTGCATAATTAGCTGCATATGAACTTAAAATTATACTTCCGTTATTAATACCAAAAGCATTACTGCTCGTTGAAAGATATGTTGGCTGAGCCGAAATATGAGCTGGCGGTTGAACTCTTGGCTTAAAGCGATATGTTCCATCTCCCAAAGGAATAATTTCCCAATGTGCCCACTGATACAAGTCATCATAAGAACTCGAAGTATTAATATTAGAACCACTTTGTCCCTGATTATCAACTATTTGCATAGCTTGATTTGATTCCCTTTCAACTACTTTATAATATGAACCCACTTTTGTAATTGCCCACTTCTGAAGATTTGAATCGGTTATTGTTGAAAGTGCAACTAAACGATTAAATTTAGAAGCTGCCTCATTATCATCCTCATAACTATTTAAAGCTGTTAATAAGCTAGTGTTTGGGGCAAGTGCTGAAAATATATAATAAGTTCCATCTGGTAGCTGTTCAGTCACATCTGGATTCCATGCTGAAACATGTATCCCAGAAGGCCCTATTGGGCTACTACTATTTGACTCTCCTGGATAATGAATCAATGGAACATAATTCGATCCATTAGAACTAACACTAAGTGTATGTCCTTGTAAGATTCTCTCTTTAACATCAATTATGTCAGATAAAACATGAAAAACTCCAATCTCATCTAAAGATTTTTTAGAACCTAAATCAATTATTTGGCATTGTTCTGATCCATAAGCTCCCTTAGATGTTACAGCAGTAAGACTTCCATCTCGAATGCTATCACCCGCAGCAAAAGCAATATTTTTACCATTTGATATAGCCTGTATTTCTGCCCATTGCGGAGCAGTAGACGTTCCAATTCCAGATACGCAATCTCTTATATATCTAACATTATTTAATTTAGTATTTTTTTTAACCGGAGGATTATCCTTATCGCCTGGAGATATCAATTCAATTCTAGCTTTTCCATTTCCAATATTAGCGTTTTCTGACATCATCCCAGCAATAAAATAATGACTTAAAGCATCACTAGCATTCGACCCAGCATAACCAGAAATAAAGGAAGAGCCGCCTCCGCCTGAAGCATTAGAACCACCACCTCCACCGTAGTAGCCACCACCGCCGCCAGAACCATTGCTTACACCATTGCCACCAATTCCAAGTTTTCCATCACCAGCACCAGATCCACCAGTTCCACCAGTGGTTTGACTTGCACCTTGCCCAAAAGTTGTATCAGCAGTACGATAGGCCTCTAAAGTTCCACCATTTTGTCCAGAATTAGCAGTAGTTCCGCCAGATCCACCAGCAGCAACCATAATTCTTGAGGCTAAAGAAGTAGCATCATTCCAGGCACCAGAGACTAATCTAACATCGCTAGCTCCTCCTCCGCCTAAACCAGTTCCATCACCATTACCGCCACCATTAGCGCCACCTGTTACATCAGATCCACTACGACCAATATAAAAATAAAGGCAAGCATTTTCCTCTAAGTAAATAATCCCCGAAGTATAGCTTCCTGCACCACCTTTTTTACTACTATCAGCACCAGAAGCACCCCATAATTCAACTTTATACCATCCAGCTTTACCATAAGGAACTATATATTCTTGAGCCTGTGAAACATCACCACTTGAAGCCAAAAATTCAGTCGTTGTCAAACTATATCGATTAAGTTCTTGCTCAATAGTAGATACCAAATCTTTAGTATTATGTCTATTAGAAGCCATAATTCCCATCATTAAAGCTACAATTAAAAATACCATTATTAATAATGAATAAAGGATTGTCGATATCGCAAATCCCCGGTTACTTAATCTTTTCATATTATCAACACCAGCTATCTTATATTACATAAAATATTTTAACATATTTTTTTTAAGATAACTACCCATTTATCACCATATTTTTTTTCTTTTAAAACTTCATAAGTTTTTGGATAAATAATTCTCTCTAATTTATCAGATTCACATACAATTAATCCAAACTCATTAATTAAATCATACTTTTCAATATAATCAATACTATTTTTAATATAATCAGTATCATATGGTGGATCTAAAAAAACAATATCAAATTTAATATTTTGTTCAGCTAGATTAGCGATACCCTCTTTATAATCAGACTTTATAGAATGACAATTTTTTATACCTATATCAGAAATATTTTTATTAATAGTCTTATAAGCCACAAAGTTACTATCAATCGCATAGGCCTCTCTAGCTCCTTGACTTAAAGCTTCTATCGCTAGATTACCACTACCAGAAAATAAATCTAATACTATACTATCAGGTAAATAATTTTGTATCATCGCAAAAACACTTTCTTTTACCCTCTCCATTGTTGGTCTTGTTCCATCTATATCATATCCTAAAATATTACGTCCTTTATAAATGCCACTAATTACCTTCATATATTACACTTATCCTTACTACTAATCTTTTTTAACTTTGAATTTATTTCTAAAATTAAAATATTTAATTCTGTTTCCGCTTTTTTATATTCTTGATATAATGAAATATCAAAAATTTCTTTTTTTAATGATTCCTTTCTAGTTTCTTTATATAATTCTATTTTTTTAAGTAATTCATTATCTTCTCTAATCAAAGAATTTAATCTTCTAATTTTTTTTACTTGTTCAGTATTATCTAATTCCTTTTTTAAATAATTAATCTTTTCTAATAATTCTTCCATAAATTAATTTTATCATATATTTTATTTTAATACATCTATAAAATTATTTATTAAATTTATTCCTCGATATATTTTTTCGACTTTATCTTCAGCTGTTAATTTATATCGTTTCTTAGCTAATTCTTGAATAATTTTTAATGTCTCTCCATTACGATTTAATTGTTTATACCAACTTGGATCTTCTCGTAAATAATTATATATAATTGGATTATTTTTTATATAATTTATTGTATATAAATCCATATTAGTCCTCAAAATAGCGATATAGTGGTCGTGGTTCATAAACTTCTTTTGGTTGAGCTGTTGAGCCTAATCCGATATCTTGAAGTAATCCTATTGTTTTTTGCAGATTAGTTACTCCCTTTTGAACAGAATCTAAGTCAATATTCTTAATCATTCCTACTAAATCTTGAAATGCATTAAGGGATGAATTTGAATCTACTCTTGAAATAGAATCAGTAAAATAGTCATTCCAAATCTTATTATCTTCACCATATATTTCATATAATTCATATAGTTTTTGCCAAGATGTTGTATTATTTATTACTTTAGTAGCCAGTTCTGGATGACTTCTAGCAAATATTTTAAATGTTTCTTTCGACATACTATCACCATTATAATTTTATGTTTTAAAAGAAAAAAAAGAAGTATTATGCATCTAAGTTTATGCAAATTACCTCTCTTTAAATTTACTTTTAATTTTTCCTAAATAGTTTTTAAAACCTTCAAATAGGCCATCTAAAGATTTAACAGTATCATCTATTCCTAAAGAATTAAGAGCTGCAAAAGTATTAAGATTGTTGATATTTTGATTTAATTGAATAAATCTTTCATCTAAAGAATTTTCCATTCCCCAATATGCTAGCACTGTTCCAATTATGTAAGAAAAATCGCGAACCGGATCATACAAACTCTCAGTACTTTTAAATTGTTCTTCATCTAAATAAAGTGTTTTATAAAATTCATTTTCATCATCATATCCATAACTAAATTTAAAGTATTTTCTAAGACTCCAAGAATCACGATCTATACAACCAAACTTCATATAAGTATCTATAAAAATAATTTTATCACTTAAAGATAGACAATCAACATAAGATGATTTAATTCTATCTAATTTAACTTTAGCTATTTCATCTGAATCATAACCTTTTTCTAACATATAGTCTAAAATTGAATTTTCAAAAAAAATTGAAATTCCCTCTGTTAAATATTCTCTCGCATAACTCATTGTTTCTTGTTCATTTAAAGCATGAAAAAATTCGTGAATAATTGTTTCTGGATCATGGTAATTATGCGTAAGAGATATATTGATATAATTATGATTATTACGTCGTCCAGCATCATTTTCAGCATTATAACAATTTTTTCCATCATAAGATTTTATATCAAAAACTCCATTTTGCATAAATGTTTCAAATTGTTCCCTATATTGTGGCATCTTCTCATCTATATAAGAAGAGACAATTTCAAGACTATCAGTTAAACTTAAATAAATATCAAATTCTTCACTCTTACTTAGATCAATATTATCAACAAGGCCCGAGTCATCAATAATATGTTTAGTATTATCTAAAAGACTCATGACAAGATTAAGATTAGAACCAAAGGTAGTCCCATAAATTTCTCGATCAATCCAAGAAAAATAAGTATTTATAAAGTTATAATCTATTTTTTCCTTATAATCTTCCATTTACTTCAAAAAATCATCAATAGTCATTAGACGATCATCTATTTCCTTTAAAGATATTTTTTCTTTCTTTGGGACTTTTTCTATCATTGATTCACTATTTTCAGTTTCTTCTACTTCTATTGCACTATTAAGTGTTACTTGTTCTTTATTATTACGAACCAAAGTTGCAACAATAAATGCATCTAATAAATTTTGTTTAGTAAGTTGATTACCTATTGAATGACGATCGCTAATAGATAATTCTGTTAATTTAACAATATCAATATCACTACTCTTAATACCAATGTAATTTTTAGAATCAGTTATAAAAGCTTTTATAATATGATAAGGATTAGTTTTTACTTCTCTAATTACTTGTAATCCTCGTCTTGTTCTAGATGAAATTTCAAATTCATTTAAACGAATTCTTTTACCAGTTCCTTTATCAGTTATGATAGAAAGATATTCATCAGTTATTGGATTATAGTTACATACTGTAACTAAATTATCATCTTTTAATTTTATTCCCTTAACACCAGCTGCTTTAACTCCAACAACTGGCACTTCGTCTGTTTTAAAAATTAATCCATAACCAGAGTCAGTTACTAAGAAAAGGTAATCTCCATTTTCTTCTATTGCTGCTACTAAATAATCATTATCTTTTAATTTAATACAACTTGTTGCTTTCGAATAACGTTGTAATTTAAATTCTTTTAATTTAGAACGTTTAATCATACCATCACGTGTTGCTATAATAATATTTTTATCTGATTCAAAACCATATGCTGGAATAGCTGCAATAATTGACTCATCTGGAGACATTTCTATTATATTACTAACATGCTTAGGCATATCTTTCCACTTTAAATCTGGAATTATATGAACTGGAACATGTAAATAATTACCAGCGGAAGTGAAAAGAAGAATTGTATCAACAGTATTCATCTCATAAATTCCTAAAATATAGTCGTTTTCTTTAATAGTTATATCTTCTGGATTTGATGCTGTATAACTACGGAAAGATGTTCTCTTAATATAACCGTCTTTAGTTACAAGAACAACAGTATCTTCTTTTGGAATCATTGCCGTTGTATCAATTTTAATCTCTGTTATTTCGTCTTTAATTTCCGTAATACGTGGAGTTGGATAATCATTCTTAACATCACGCAAGTCTTTTTTCATAACTGATTTCAAAACATCTTCGCTTCCTAAAATAGCTGTTAATCCACTAATTATCTTCTCTAATGAAGCTTTTTCATTTTCTAAAGCAATAACATCAGTATTAGTCAAACGATATAATTGTAAAATAACAATTGCTTCAGCTTGTTCTTCCGTAAAACCATATTCTTTAACTAAATTTTCTTTAGCATCTTGTTTGTTTTTAGAAGCTCTAATTGTTTTAATAACTTCATCAAGGATTGAAATACATTTAATTAAACCCTCAACAATATGATATCTAGCTTTAGCATGAGATAAATCAAATTCGGTTCTTCTTCTAACAACATCTTTTTGATGATTAATAAATGCATCTAATGCCCCTTCTAGCCCAAGCAGCTTAGGTCTTCTATTAACAATAGAAACCATATTGAAATTATAACTTATTTGTAAATCAGTATTTTTAAGTAAATAGTTAATAATTAACTCTTTATTAGCTGTTTTCTTAATATCAACTACTATTCTTACATCAGCAGCTGACTCATCACGCACTTCAATAATTCCCTCGATTTTACGATCAATTCTAATATCATCAATCTTTTTAACTAAAAGTGCCTTATTTACTTCAAAGGGAATTTCAGTAATTACTAAAGATATTTTATTTTTATCTTCTTCAAAAGCATATTTACTTTTAACATTAATTTTACCTCGCCCCGTACGATAAGCATCTTTTATACCTTCTAATCCTTCAACTATTGCTCCTGTTGGAAAGTCAGGCCCTTTTACAAATTTCATTAACTCTTCTAATGAAGAATTAGGATGATCAATACGATAAATAGTAGCTTCAATTACTTCATTTAAATTATGCGGTGGAATATTAGTCGCATAACCGGCTGATATGCCTTGAGCTCCATACACTAATAAAGCTGGAAATCTAGCCGGCAAAACAGTAGGTTCAACCGTAGTATCATCAAAGTTTGGAGCAAATTCAACAGTATTTTTATCAATATCCCGAAGCATTTCATTACTTATTTTAGAAAGACGGGCTTCGGTATAACGATAAGCAGCTGGAGAATCACCATCTATTGAACCATTATTACCATGCATGTCAATATAAGGTAATCTAGTTTTCCAAGGTTGACTCATTCTAACCATCGCATCATAAATTGAACTATCTCCATGAGGATGGTAATTACCTATAACGTCTCCAACAGTTTTAGCACTCTTACGATATCCCTTATCATACGTATTTTTTTCTTTATGCATCGAATATAAAATACGACGTTGAACTGGCTTTAATCCATCTCTGGCATCAGGAATAGCTCGGTCTTGAATGATATATTTAGAGTAGCTTCCAAATCTCTCACCCATAATATCTTCTAACGTATAATCAAATATTTTCTCTATTACTTCTTGTGTCTCACTTTTTTTATTTGACATTCTATCACTACTTTCTATCTGTATTAGAATTATAAATTATATCTTAAAATCATCCTCTAATGTAAATTCAACATTCTCATCAATCCATTCTTTTCTAGGTGGAACATCATCCCCCATAAGAATTGAAACTCTTTTTTCCGCAAGTTGTGCATCTTCAATATTTACTCTAATTAAAGTACGACTACCTGGTTTCATAGTTGTTTCACAAAGCTGATCCGCATTCATTTCACCAAGTCCTTTGTAACGTTGAATATCGCAACGTTTACCTTTAGACTTTTCTTTCATCTCATCAACTGTATAAGCATATTCAATTGTCTTGCCAGTTTGAATTTTAAATAGTGGTGGTAATGCTACAAACAATCTTCCATCTTCAATAAGAGGCTTCATATATCGATAGAAGAAAGTTAATAATAAACACTGAATGTGTCCACCATCTTCGTCAGCATCGGACATGATAATTACTTTTGAATATTCACAGTCTTTAATATCAAAATTAGAACCATATCCAGCCCCAATTGTATATATCATCGTATTAATTTCTTCATTTTTTAATATTTCATCTTCTCTAGTCTTCTCTGTATTTAAAACTTTTCCACGTAAAGGAAGAATAGCTTGATAGCGTCTATCCCTTCCCTGTTTTGCTGATCCACCAGCAGAATCTCCTTCGACTAAGAATAATTCTTTTTTAGTTTTATCTTTACTTTGAGCTGGAGCTAATTTCCCCGATAAAGAACGTTCTTTAGTATTTTTTTTAGTACCTTTACGTGCTTCTTCTCGAGCTTTTCTAGCCGCTTCACGGGCAAGTTTGCTTCTTAAACTCTTGTTAACAATCTCCGTTGCAATAGCTTTATTTTCTTCCAAATACGTTCTAATCTGATCAGTTACAATTGCCTCTACTGCAACCCTAGCCTGAGGAGTTCCAAGTTTTCCCTTAGTTTGACCTTCAAATTGTAAGATTCCCTCTGGTATTTTTAAACTAATAACAGCAGTCAACCCTTCTCTTACATCACTACCCTCAAAAGCCTTATCTTTTCCCTTAACAAAATTATTACTCTTAGCATAATCATTAAAAACCTTAGTAAGTCCAGTCTTAAACCCAACTTCGTGAGAACCACCATCAATAGTTTTAACATTATTAACAAAGCTAACAATATTTTCATTATAAGAGTCTGTATATTGCATAGCAATTTCTACTTCAATTTTCTCTCTAGTACCACCAATTGATAATACTTTATTAATTACAGTCTTGCCTTTATTTAACTCCTCAACAAACTCCTCAATTCCCCGTTCATAATGAAATTTAGCACTTCTCTCATCTTCTTCATCAACAACCTCTATTGTAATACCTTTTAATAGAAAAGCACTTTCCTGCATTCTTTCACATATTGTTGTATAAGAAAAATTAGTACTTGTAAATATCTCATCATCTGGTAAAAATCTAACAGTTGTACCAGTCTTATTTGTAGTTCCAATCTCTTTAAGAGGAACAGTTGTATGTCCCCCATCTTCAAAACGAATATAATATTCTTTTTTATCTCTTTTAATTGTTACTTCTAACCATTTTGATAATGCATTAACAACACTCGAACCTACTCCGTGTAATCCCCCAGATACTTTATAACCATCACTTTCAAACTTTCCTCCAGCATGTAATACCGTATAAATTACTTCCGGAGTTGTTTTACCAGTTGCATGCATTCCTGTAGGTAATCCACGTCCATGATCCTCAACACTAACTGATTTATCTTTATGAATAGTTACTTTTATGTAATCACCAAAACCATTAATAGCTTCATCAATTGAGTTATCAACAATTTCCCATACAAGATGATGAAGACCTCTTTTATCAGTTGAACCAATATACATACCTGGTCTTTTTCTTACTGCCTCTAATCCTTCAAGTACTTTAATAGATGACTCATCATACTTTAATGCCATTGTTATCACTCCCAATATTTAACTATAAGTTATTATAACGAAAATGTATTTTTATTTCAATTGAAAGTTTACAAATTTGACATATTTTATTATATATCAACACTTTTAAAAAAAAGTTGATGTTATTCAACTTAAATTTTATGACTAAAAGGAATAATTTTTTGAAATGTTTTTACTGGTCGAGGCTTTTTTAAATCAAATGGATTATAACTATAATCAAGATTATTATCATCAAGTACCTCATCAATTACTTTTAATTTTAAGAAAAAAGGTAAGTAATCCCAATTCTTAAAAGTTCTTACATATTCTTCTATTCCAACTTTCTGATGTCCATTAGTACTAGCATAAACCATCGCATTAAAAACAAATGACTCTGCTAATTCTATATCACTATAATTACTTTTTTCCTTCATTAATTCATTTCTATGAGAAGCAATTATATTTAAAACTTTTTTTAAACTAGTTATATCCCATTCTAAATCTCTTGGATCTCCATATCCTTTTTCTCGATACTTAGGATTAAAAGCATAAGAAACTATCGTATTTAAATACCATGAAGAATCATTAAAATCAAAAGGAGTTGGCTCTTCACTAAATGCTTTTTCTCTTTCATTCCGATAACTAGGAATATCTGGTTTAACGTCTCCACGGACAATCTTATAAATTACCTTATTAAGAGATTTTACTTTGGACTTTTTAAATTCCTGTCCAATTTCATGACGAATATCTTGAGGAATAAAAAAGCAATAATTTAAGGCAACCATAGCCATCTTGTCATCAAATTTTTTATTATCAACCTCACTCAAAAAATAACTAATTTGATTAATAATAGTATCTATTTTTTCTTTACGACTATTGCCAGGAATCAAATCTTTCAAACGTTCATAGTAATTAGCATTAATTAAATAAACAAACTGATTAATGTTAAAAATATCATCATATGAAAGTTCAAGATCGTTTTCTCTAAATATTTCTGTAATTTCATTAACAAAAGATGGAGTCATTCGAGTAATTTTATGAGATCCTTCCTCTTCTTCCATCACCATAAGATTTGTTTGACAAAAATAATGTTGATCACGAAGAAACTTTTCTTCACGTATTTTCAATATAACTTTCATTCCAAAATTTACAGTCGGAACGGTAATAACAGTACCAGCCGTAACTAAAGCTAAATTTTCCCTATTACTTATTTTAGCAAAGTAATCTATGCAATCAACTAAAAGACTATTTAAACAAAATGAAAAGCATAAAAGACTTGCCCAATTAACAACATTATTAAAGTTATCTAACTTATCACTATTTTCTGAATCTTTTTTCATATTTTATCTCTCCAAGTGTATTTATTATTGATTTTCCGTTACCGGTTTAAAAGGAATTATCTTTTTTTGATATGGGCGTTCTTGTTCTATAGTTCTAAAAGGATTAAGTCTCGGATCAATATTTTCACTTTCAAAAATATCACTAAGTATTTCTACTCTTACATCAAACAAAATATATTCCCAA
Organism: uncultured Bacilli bacterium; assembly: GCA_944358435.1. Taxonomy (GTDB): domain Bacteria; phylum Bacillota_I; class Bacilli_A; order RF39; family UBA660; genus CAG-877. Next base: position 10,422 of record CALVRD010000028.1, read on the forward strand.
TCTTTAAAAGTATTAATCATCGCTATACTGTCAACTGAACTTAAATTATTTAAAACAGCATAAGAAGTAGACGATGTAATAAATGAATAAACAAAATCATAATTTGAAAAGTTCTCATCAAAGGAAAGTAATTCATCACGATAATTAGTCGCTATAATTTTTGATATACGTTGTAAAAACGAAACATCCCAAGTTAACTCTTTAGGATCCTTTACCCCTAAGGCACCAAAATATTCACAATTAGCAATTTCATTAATTAAATTAGCAAAATCTTTAGGGTTATCAATATCAAAACCAGGTCGTGCATATTCTATATCCTCACATTTTGCCGCTAAATATTCGATTCGGCCACCACTAATATCATTTCTAATTATTGCATAATGACTATTAAATCCCGATCCAACTTTAGAATTTTCAAATTCAGCTATAATAGCTTCTTTTATATCATCAGGTATAAAAAGGCATGTTTCTAATACTTCTGAAGCATCTACCTCATTAAATCTAATCTTATCCTGCTCCTTAATGTGAATAGCAATTAAGTATAAAAGTTGTTCAATTAAAAATTCTCTTCTAGTATCAGGGTCTCTATCTTGTATATCATCAAAATAATTAGCATTAACTAAATATAAGAAATCATCAATATTTCTTTTAGCACTTTCTGGCAAACTAATCTTTTCTTTAGAAAAGCAATCATCAATTTCCCTTCTAAAAGAAGAAGTCATTCTACCAATTACTCGATCATGTTCATTTTCTTCTTCCTTTAAAACGGCTTCTCTTCCTAATTGATGTATTTTTCTAATAAAATATTCTTCAACACGATCAACAATTTTATCATAGATAACTTCATTTAAATAAGAAAAACCAAAAAGGCTTGAAAAAAACTCTGACAATGATTTAGATGACCGTGTATCTTCATCAATAACTTCATCTTTAAATTCAATATAATCCATATAAGAATACATCCCCTTTTCTTTAGTTGGTTATTTTATCATAAATTTAACTTTTTTTCAAGAATAATTTTCCTAGCTATCTAACATCATAAAGTAGTTAGAGCTATCTATTTTAACATTTCATATTTTACAATTTATATTAAATCCATAACCACAAAAAAATCAATAAATTTATGAATTTTTTTGAGTTATAGTATCACAATACATAAATATACATATACTTTTTTAAATAACCATTAAAAAAGACAAATAAGTAAATGCCTATTTGTCAATGCTTAAATATTAAAAATTTCTAAATCTGACTATCTAATTTTTCATATGTTTTCTTAGCTAACTCTTTAGTCATTTTACGCATTTCTCGCATAGCAGAAGGATTTTTCTTTAGATAGTAATATCCAACAGCTGCCATACCTCCAACTAAAGCTGCCATAGTCATGCCTTTCTTTCCCATAATTATCACCTCAGTTTTAGTATGATAATTATTTCCTATTTTATACCATTAACTAAAAAATCTTTAATAGTTGTTCTTCTAACATCAGCTAAATCATTTAGTGTTGCAACTCTTAAAGCCTCTAATTCCCCAATTAAATATAATTTTTTCTTACTCCGAGTTACAGCCGTATAAATTAATTTACGATAAAGCATTTTATTATAGTTTTTAACTATTGGAATAATAACTACGTCAAATTCACTACCCTGAGCTTTATGAATTGATATAGCATAAGCCAATCTAAAATTATTAAATGTCGATGGTGCATATTTGACAATATTTCCATCATAATTAATTGTAATTTCTTTTTTAGGACTAGTTGTAATTCTATCAATTATTCCAATATCACCATTATAGACATTTTCATCAGGCATATTAGTTAATTGAATTACTTTATCGCCTTCTCTAAAAATTACTTCTCCAACTAAAAGTTCTTGTTTAACTTTTGTCTTCGGATTAAAAATAGCCTGAACATCCTTATTTATCTCATCAATTCCCGCAAGTGTTTTATACATCGGAGCAAGTATTTGAAAATCTTTATAGGAAAGATCTTTATAAGTTGTAGCTATTTCTGAAATATTTGGTATTACTTGTTGAAAATTGCAATTAATAAAAGTTAAGTCTGGGGCAATATTAAAAATATCTTCATTAATTTTACCATTTCTAATATCATAAGCTAAGCTAATAATATGAGAATCTTTTCCTTGCCGATATAATTCTGTTAATTTAACAACTGATAATTTTTCACTACTAATAAGATCATGAATTATTTGACCTGGTCCAACTGACGGTAATTGATGATCATCTCCTACTAATATTATTTTACAATTAACAGATATTCCCTTCAAAAGACTAGCCATTAAATAAGTATCAATCATACTAGCTTCATCAATAATAATAAATTCAACTTTACTTTTATTATACTCATTTACTTGAAACTTATTAGTTTCTTTTTGCCACTTTAAAAAGCGATGAATAGTAGAAGCTCTTAATCCTGTCGCTTCCGTCATCCTCTTAGCAGCCCTTCCAGTTGGAGCAAGAAGCGCAATATTTTCTTGAAGACGTTCATAACTTAATTTATTCATTTGCCGATATAATTCAGTTATACCCTTCATAATAGTTGTCTTTCCAGTTCCCGGACCACCAGTAATAATTAGAAAATCTTTTTCATAACTCTCTTTTATAGCTAAATGTTGCTGCTCATTAAACTTTATATTATAAAAAGATTCAATATCTGAAATTTTATCTTCTAAAGAATTAGAAGTAGTTATCGAATTTCTCTCTAAAAGTCGGAACCGTTTAACAATCAAAACTTCTGCATCATACATTTCTTTTAAATAATATTTTTCATCTTTAACAATAATATCAAGATTTTTCTCTAATTTATTTAATGCCTCAATTAACTCTTCTTCACCTATTTGAACCTGTAATGCTCTAGGTAAAAGATTCTTTATCTCGTCATATAAATAATAACTATGTCCATAAATATTACTTAATTCACTCATAACATATAAAATAGTCGCTTCTATTCTGATTGGATCATTTTTTAAAATACCTTTTTTTAATGCTATTAAATCTATTTTTTTAAATGTTAATGTATTTATATCTTTTATTAGTCTATAAATATTTTCTTCAATTATATCTTTTGTTTTCTCTTTATAAAACTTATATATAAGCATACAATCCTTAGTTGAAAATCCAAGTTCTCCTAAGTAAAGTATAGTCTCATAACTTGCTTCATATTCTTTTAATTTATCATGAAGAACCCTAATATTAGCTTTAGTTATTCCTGGTATCAAAATTAAATTATCGGGATTTTCCAAAATAATTTTTAAAGTGTCATTTCCTAAAACGTTGACAATCGTCTTAGCTTTCTTTTCTCCTATTCCTTTGAAAAGACCACTAGTTAAAAATTCTACAATCGCATCTTTTTCTTCGGGAATAGTTCTTTCATAGTTTTCTACTTGAAACTGTTCCCCATATTTTTGATGTTCCACTATTTTTCCATAAAAAAGATAGGTATCAATATCATTAAGTTCATGAAAATAACCAGTAAAAGTAATAGTCCTTCCAATATAATCAGCTAATTTTTCATCATTAGTATCAACTACTTTAAAAAGCCCAATATTATAACCTTGGGCATTTTGATATATACTTTTACGATAATTTCCCTTAATATATGTTGCCATAATCATCACCTATTCTTCTATATTCTAGCAAACACTATTCTGCTAAACAATATGGATAATCAATTTTATAAATAGTTACATTAACAAAAGTATTAGGTTTAATATCTTTTTTAATCTTAACATGAAGATAATTACTTGTATGTCCTAGGCTATATCCATCTTTATTTTCTTCTATTAAAACTTCTACTTTAAATCCAAGATATTTATTAGCATAAATAAATTCTAACTCTTTAGAAACTTCTAATAATCTTCTAGCTCGACTTTTCTTTTCTGCTGGTAAAAGATGATTAGGTAATTCTATTGCCTTAGTTCCTTGACGTTCACTATATGGGAAAACATGTATTTTAGTAAGCTCTAACTTTCGACAAGTATTAATTGTCTCTAAAAACATCTCTTCAGTTTCTCCAGGAAAACCAACTATTACATCAGTTGTAATTGATATATTAGGACGAATTTTTCTTATTTTTGCAATTATCTCAAAAAATTTATCTAAATCATATTTTCTATTCATTAATTTAAGAACTTCATTACTTCCAGCTTGTAAAGGAATATGTAAATGATCAACTATAATATTACTATTTTTAATCACACTAAGTACTTCATCAGTTAACTCAGTTATTTCAATTGAAGAAATACGTAATCTTTTCAAGCCTTCAATTTTAACTAATTCTTGTAATAAAGAAGCGAAATTAGTATCTAAATCAACACCATAATTACCCGTATGAATACCCGTTAAAACAACTTCTTGATACCCATTTTGAACTAATTCTTTAATTTCTAATATAACTTTATCTTTATCTTTACTACGGCACTTACCCCGAACATAAGGAATTATACAATAACTACAAAAATTCTCACAACCATCCTGTATTTTAACAAAAGCTCGAGTTCTACCGGGAAAATTAGTAATATACATATCCTCAAATGTATCTTTTTCTTCTCTATAAAGACGTCTAATTGTCTCTTTTTTAGTAAAATATTCATCTAATAATGATAATATTTTCGACTTATCCTTATTTCCAATAACAATATCTAAGCCCTCTATATCAAAACCCTTATTTGCTTCAATAAAACACCCCATCGCTACTACACAAGCATCTGGATTTCTTTTAATTGCATTACGAATCATCTTACGTGATTTAATATCACTTGTATTAGTAACTGTACAAGTATTAATTATATAAATATCACATATTTCATCAAAACTTTTTATTTCATAACCATTTTCTTTCAATAAATCAGTTACATATTCACTCTCATAAGTATTTACTTTACATCCCAAAGTTAAAATACCAACACTACGCATATTACTCACTACTTTCTTTAAAATTCTGATACCAATTATTTGCCTTTTCTTTAATACTATTATAAGCATTCTTACTTTTTTCTTTAACAAAGTCAATTGTCGGCTTAGTTCCTTCTTTTAATCTTTCAATATCTTCATCAATTATCTGAACAGAATTATCATAAACTTCTTCTCCTACAGCCTCTTTATATTTCTCCTGAATATTTTTCTTTAATTCACTTGTCTTTTCTAAAATATTAGTATAAACATTTTTAGAAGTTGTCTTAATCTTCTCCTTATAATTAGGCCAAACAGACTCTATCTTTAAATCAATAGAACTATAAATATCTAAAACTTTCTCTTTAGTTGAAAGTGATAATTCATCAAAAGTAATCCCTCCAATAGTACCACTATAAAAAATAAAATCCGTCAATGTAATAAATGATTGTTTTAATTTATTCTTTGCACTTTTGTTTAAATTATTATAACTTGTCAAAGTACTAATTTCTCTATCTAAATTAGAAACATAGTTAATTATTTCAGAATCAGAGCTATTAATTTCTTCCCCTATATTTATAGATGATAAATTATTTACTTCTTCCAAAGCATTATTATCTACTGAATCTATCGTATAAAAAGACTCATTTTTATTATTATTATAAATAATATTCTTACTATTACTTACCTTTTCTTTATTACTACAACCAGTCATCAAAAATAATACTATTACAAGTATTAAAATTATTATTTTCTTCATACTACCACCCCATTTAGTGATTGTATTATATCATATTTTACCTATTTTATCAAATAAACAAAGACCATTATACAAAAAATATTAATGTAATATTCTTTCTAAATATTTACCAATAATTTTTTTAATATATTTTTGTCATCACATAATAAATTGCCATAAGTTCTTCATCTAATAGATTATAATTAAAATTTATTTAAATAAAATATTTCTCTTAATTATATTTTTCACCTCTATAAACATAATGCGAATATGTATCACAAATATATGTCATATTTCTTAAATACAATTATTTAATACTTCCATTAAAATTAACTTCCACTTAGATATACCCAAAATCAGTTTTTAAAAATAGATCAATATGTTTTTTAATATTTGTAGTAATCCTTTCTAAATTAATAAATAAAATATTTTTAATTTTTAAACCTAAAACTTCCTGAAGCATATAAATCTTATTATTCATAAAGACTTAATTAAAAGCTAGATAATACTGTCAAATATAAAATTTTTATTTCTTGGACTATGTCCTACTTTATTATTAGCAATACCTAAAGCTTATCCTATGGATTTTATGAAAAAATAAAAAAAAATTCTACCTTGAATCTTCTTTTAAACAATAAATATTTCTGATAATTTCATTACACTAAATAACTAGCATTTGCTAACATAGTTTTCTCATTTAAAAAATTATTAATAGAATACTTCTAATTATTATTTCTATTTTCGACAAACTCTACTTTTTTCATATTATTAGTAGTAATTTTTGATACAAGTCGTGCTAGATAATAAAGTTCTTTAATAATAGATGCTTTTTGCTCTAAAGTTATAGGATCTACCTTACTACTCTCAGAAGTTTTAACTGTTCCATTTGCTATATTATAATTTATCGTTGAAACGCTTGAACAATTTGTACCAACATAATCTATATAAATATGTTCACCACTATCAAATGTGCAAAAAATTAAATCTTTAAAATAATGAGAAGTAAACACATGTACTCCATCAGCTGAAGTTTTCATTAATTCAAAAGAAAATCCATGAGGATCTCTCATATATCTTACCATGTTCACATACAAATCACTCGAAGAAATTAGTTTAATTATCAAGATACAACAATTATCACGGCCTTGTCTAAAAGATTTGTCAAAAAAATGAGCATTAATTTCTACCCTATCTATATAATCAGTTGGCCAATCTAGTTCAATAGGATCATCTAAATAAAGATTTACGCATTTATCAAAGCAATTGAGAGACTCTCTCATATATTTACCTAATAACATACTGTTTTCTTTAGCAACAGTTTCAAAAAATTACTTTGCATATTTCTCTTCTTCCATCATCCGGTCATATCCAGAAATACATGGCATTATATTCTCTATTATTCCTGCCATAATTTCTTTTACTATACTAGGAAACTCTTCAACAACATTTGATAAAAAACAATAATCATGTAATTCAGTTAATAAAATAACAAGGACTTC
>CALVRD010000029.1 GCA_944358435.1 uncultured Bacilli bacterium
ACTATATCATATTGCTTTTATTTTTTTCACAAATTTTGTCTCACATCATTTACAATTATACAATTATTTGAAGTATGAATTTACAATTTGTTTAATTTGAGATGCATCTTCATCATAAAAATCAAATCTAATAGCAGCTCTTTCATCTATATTTAAAGGGTTTATTTTCCTATTTTGATAATTTAAAATGTGTGTATTTACCCCATCAAAATATATTGGAAATTTACGTTTCCTAGCGTCAATCAAATTATAGTTATAATCATTTTCTTTTAGATTTAAAATATTATCTTTAATAATCATATTCTCTACTAAACCATAAACTAATATTTCACAATTTGGATAAGATTTAAATAGTTGCTTATAATTATTAATTAAATTATTTATGTCAACTTCACTTAACTCAACAGAAAGATTAGTAAGTGATAATCCCATTTTATTTAAATAATATAAGGTATAGATATTATAAACATTTAATCCATAGTCACCAACTACATTATATTCTTTAAAATTAAAATAGTCCGAACAAATATTTTTTTCACCTAAATTAGTAGTTATATTTCTCATACATCTTGGTACTTTATAATAAATATTATTTAAATGTTTATACTCTTCATATAATTTTTTATCAACAACATATATTCGATCAAAGTCTAATTTAAGACAAGCTTCGAGTTGATCTTTCCTATAAACTGACGCTGATCTTAAAGAATTATTTTCTTTATTAGAAATTTTAAATTCCACCTCATTAATAATAACAGGTACTTTTTTATTTTCTCTAATTTCAACTAATTTTAAAATTGCTTGTCTCCGTAATTCGTTTAAATATTTTATAGAAATAAAAATATTATTATCACACTCAATAGAAATATTTTGACAAGTAAATGGAGTATCTCCTAACTTTACAAGTTGTTCTTCTATTCTTTCTTTACTAATAGGAGCATTAATTGACTCTTCCACAATATTACCTATTACTTTAGTACTATTTTCTCCATCAAATACTTCTATTTCTAAAGGACTACCTAATAAACACTTAGCTTTAACAGTTATTGGTACTTTTTTTAAAGAATAGTTTTTTAATTCATTCATCAACTTATAATCTTGTGTCTTTGTAACGATATCATTTATCTTTAAATCAACTTTATTATCAACATAGCAAATATCAGTTGCGGAAGAAATCATTTTGCCTTTTTCATCATAAATATAGTTTACAATAAATCCAGTTTGTGATTTTAAAAAACGTATTCCATCCTGCTGATTAAGAGGATATGTAAGTTTAATTTTAATTTTATTCTTAGTTATACCTATTACTTTACCAATTTCAAGTCCTACATGATTTGGACTCTTAACATTCATTAATTCTTCCCTAGTACAATTAAATAAATGTCCTTTAGTAAATTCTCGATTAAAAATAGTCTTTAACTTATTATTATACTGATCTATATCTATATTACCATCATTATCAATTAAATTACGATAATAATTAGTAATAAATCCTACATATTCAGGGCTTTTCATACGTCCTTCTATTTTATAACTAACTACATCACTATCAAGAATTCTTTTAAAATAAGAAGCAGTATTTAATTCCCTAGTACTTAATAAATATTTATTCTCGACCAAAATATCATCATTATATGTCAATGTATAAGGTAAACGACAACTTCCAGCACATTCTCCTCTATTTCCACTTCTACCACCAATCATACTACTCATTAAACAACAACCAGAGTAGCAGATACATAATGCTCCATGAACAAATATTTCTTTTTCAATTGGAACATCAATACTTTCTATCTCATCAATACTCATTTCCCTAGAAAATACTACTCTTTTAACCCCTAAATCATAAAATACTTTAGCAGTTTCCAAAGCTGAAGTATTAGCTTGTGTTGAAGCATGAATTTCTAGATTTGGATATTTTTCTCGAAGTAAACAAATCATTCCAAAATCTTGAACAATTACCGCATCAATTCCATTCTTATAAAGAAATTCTATTTGATTCAAAAAATCATCTACTTCAGAATCTTTAATTAAAGTATTCATTGTTGCATAAATTTTAACTCCATATAAATGACTTAACTTAATAGCTTCAATTATCTCTTCATTTGTAAAATTAGGAGCAAACTTTCTAGCACCAAAGTTTTTACAACCTAAATAAACCGCATCAGCCCCATTATGAATAGCTTGTCTTAAACATTCCATTGATCCAACTGGTGCCAGAAGTTCTTTTTTATGCATATTATCACCTCATCTATTAATAATACCATAAAACGCCAAAATTAAATAATTTAATTATATTAAATGAATATACTTTAATATGAATGAACGAGTTGAAATACTAAAAAAAATAAATATAGAAGAATATATCTGGATAGTCTATTTAATAATAATTGGCCTATCTTTTTATAGTAATTCAGTTGAAAAAAAATATTATATTCATGATGATTTAAAGTCAAAAGAAAAATATAGACAATTAAATATACTTATTTTTTCAATAGCTTTCATCGTCTATATTTACTTTTTTAATAATAGTTATAATGATGTAATAAATTTAAAACCAACCGATCCATATAATAAAAAGTTCTTTAATAAAGCCAGTCTAACAGCCTCAACTCTTATCTTAATAGCTGGCACTATATTATTATTTATCGCTATATTTGATACTGAGCTTCAAACAGAAATAGCTTTTAGTTAATAATTATATTTAATATGTAATAGTAGCCTTAAATCCATAGTAATTATTACCACTACCGTCAGTTCTAAAGACTATCTTTAAATAATTACCTAGTACAGTAATAGTCTCTGTTTTTCTAGTAGTACCGCCATACTTCTTATTATTAATAATATTTCCATTACTATCATACAAATAAATCCAATCAAAAGAAGCACTTTCAGTCTGATAATTTAAAGTAACAGTAAGTGAAGTAGTTCCATTAAATGTTTTGTCCAAGTAAACAACATTATTTTGACTATTAGGATATGGATTATGTTCTGATTCAATAACAATTTCTTTTATTTCTTATAATACTACATTGCTAATCACAACATTTTCTGCTAGCATTATGAATTTATTATCATTAACAAAAATTCCATTCATTTTAAATAATCTAACCATATAATTGTCATCTACTGAAAATAAAATAACTTCTTTTCCCTCAACAGCTCTACCATTATTATCTTTTACATTAAAATTTTCAATAGAAATACTTTAATCGTTTATTTCAAGTGTATACGGATCAGTTGCTGTTCCATCTCCTCCACTAGTCCTAATTCCAGAGGCAAGAGAAATGGAAGGACGAACCCCGTAAGTGTAGTCCACACGGTAGCTGCTCAAAAACCCTCTAGATGACACGTAAAACTCGTAGGCTAAGTAGCCGTTAAAGCTGTGAGGTGAACCAGCCCAAACAATTTGATTAGTATATAAATAAGATTTATTACTATAACCACCCCATCCGTGTCCTGACATTGTTAGTTCATCTGCAGTTAGTAAACCAACTGGATAAGTCAAACCATTTCCTACTCTTAATCTATCATTCTCATTTGGACATACAACTGATGGCTTATAAGAACTAAAATTTCTTCCATAGGCTCCAAAATATGTATCTTCTGTTCCGGCATCTTCATCTTTTCCTTTTAATGAACCAGAATAGAAACTTCGATCATTACACCAATCCGTATTTTCAAGATAATCAGTATAATTCATCATATTTGATGCATACCAATTATCAATATATTTCTTTATTGTAGAACTATTTGTATTTGCAAACATCTTATTCTTGGCTTGTTCAATATCATCCCCACCATTTAAAGATAAATAATATATAGTACTTGAATCACCAAAATAATCAATATATTTTACTGATGTACAGTTATCTGAAGTTGATAAACATGTATAATGATATCTTTTAGCTAAGTTAATTCTATCTGTAGACCAGTTAGCTCGTGAAGATTTAATAGTATCTATTAATTTATAATTTGTTCCATCCCATGTTACATCATTTCCATAAATCCATTTTATATTAGAAGCTTGTTCATATAGTGAATCATACGTTTCGCCATTTGTCATAGAAACTCTTGAAACATAACTGCTGAATGAAGAATCAACATAATATATCTCACTACAAGTATTAGTATTGTTAGGGCAAAAATAATATCCTGCATACAAATCGTTTTTACTGTTAAAGTACTCCGATGCATCTATTTCTATATAATCTGTAATTGTATAAGTACCATTATTATAATTAACTGTTTTTCCTAAACCAATCTTTTCTTTCCCTGTACTACGATAATATGCATAGGAACTACTCGTTCCACCTATATAATATGGTGTTGTACACGTATAGCCAGTTGAAAAGCATGTATATTTTCCAACCAAGTTACTATAGTTCCCTTTCCAAAGTGTTTGAGTAGCATTATCCAAAGTATAAGCATTAGTTTCACTATTATAAGAGATACTATCTGAATAGTAATAATTAGTATTAGTCATAGAACCTCTGGAATCTAATAAATCATATTTAGTACTGTTCTTTCCATTTAAACTGTACCAAGTTTCATCATCGGAACTATAGGTTATTCTGTCACCATACATATAACCAACATCGGCTGGTGAAAATGAGCCACTATTAAAAGCACTTTTTCCAATTTGAGTTGCGTCACCAGTTGTATTGGTACAATCCCCATTCGCATCGGGTAATCCATTATAAATAAGTTTTACTCCTCCTGTTGAAGTGGTTCTGACCATCTTCCAACAGAAGTTCGCAAATTTGACATTGTTATTATAAACTTCACCACGATAATAATAAACAGGATATTTATCATCTTTAGTAGAAAAAAGTTCATAAACACCTTTACCATTTGTATCTGATGGATCTTTACCAAAATCTATTCCAGTATCCGATGAAACAAACTCTGACTTTTGATTATCTAGAACACTACTTTCTGCCATTACTTCATATAAAGTTTGCACTTTAGAAATTGTTCCAACCATACTTTTATTTACGTCTAATTTAGACCAAACTGCTCTAATTGTGATATCAGATTCTGGCATGATAAAGTAATCATCATTAACTTTAGTTATATCTTTTGTTGCAATTTTCCAACCTTTAAACTGATAACCGTCACAACTTAATTTTGTATCACTTATACCAACTGTATCAAATACAGAGTGTTGAACTGTAGCAGGAACATTTGTAATACTACAACTTGTTGGAGCATTTTCATCATAGATTACTACATAATTATCACCTAATATTGGAGAATTTGTTGTTTCGATATTTTCATTATCATTTGTAAGCTTTGAATTAACATTTGTCTTCTTATTAGTTAGATAGACTCCACCTTGATTTAGAAATTCATCTTTTAAAGTTACATCTATTGTTAGATTTTCAGAACTACCAGTTCTTAAATACCCGCTCCCCATGTTCCACGTGATCTTAGGAGTATTATCTTCTTCTGTTAAATTTACTTTACCAATTGATGCTTTTATATTGTCAATACTTTCTATTTCAAAATAATCATTATTTAGATAATCTATTATAGTAAATTCATCATAAAATAAAGGACTAACTGAAGCATCAAATAAAGCATTATTTAAAGACTCCATATCAGCGATAAATTGATTATCACTAACTTTTTTTATTGGATCTAATACTGTATCTCCCATTTCATATTGAACTCCATTAATAGTTAGAAATGGATACTGACTTTTTAAATATACATATTGTACTTCTTCATTAGGAGTATCATCATTAGGATAACCATCTGTTAAAAACAATACTATAGTATCTCTATTATCTTCTTTAGTATAATTTTTAAGAATAGTATCAACATTTACTAAGGCTTGATAATAATTAGTTGTACCTATTGCCTGTATATTATTTACTTGTTGGATAAGCTCATCTTTATTATCTGTAAGAGTTGAAATTATAGAAGAAGTTGTATTAAATGTCACAAGAGCTGCTTTATTACCTTTCTTTGAAAGTAAACTATTAATTAAATCTGTTGTATCTTGTTTTACTCTATTTAGTTTTTCTCCATTCATAGATCCAGATATATCTAGTACTAGAATAATATCAGAAAGTTGTTTTTCTACTTCAACTATACTATCAACATCAAAGGTAATTCTAGCCTTACCTTTACCTATCCATTTAGCTGACTTAGTTACTTTCCAAGCACCTGGATCATTATTTGTAAAAGAAGTGTTTTCAGAAAATATTTCGATACTTCTAACTGGTTTAGGCAAAGCAAAAGATTTACCTATAAAAATAGTCAATGCTAATAGCAAAACTATACTTCCAAGTATTACTTTCCTTTTATTACTCATATCAGTAAAATAGTTCTTTACTTTTAATACAACATTCTTCAAAAATATCACCCAATCTTCTATAAAAATTATAGTTTAAATAAGTAATTACTGCAATATGCTCATTAATTATTTTTCTCAAAAATAAAAGTCAAAAAAAATATTCCCTAAGGAATACTTTTTCTACATATAATTATCAGCTTTTACTTCCATGAAGCTTTGTGGATGTGCACATACAGGACAAACTGCTAAAGCTTCTGTTCCTTCATAAACATATCCACAGTTACGGCATACCCAAATCTTATTACCATCTTTTTTAAATACACGATCATCTTCAATATTCTTTAATAATCTTAGATATCTTTCTTCATGTTCTTTTTCAATCTCTCCAACTTTTTCAAATAAGTAAGCTATACGAGTAAATCCTTCTTCTCTTGCTTCTTCAGCAAATTGTTTATACATTTCAGTCCATTCATAATTTTCTCCAGCTGCAGCATCTTTTAAATTATCTGTAGTTGTAGGAACTTCTCCTCCATGTAATTCTTTAAACCATAATTTAGCGTGTTCTTTTTCGTTATTAGCAGTTTCACTAAATATCGCAGCCAATTGTTCATAACCATCTTTTTTAGCTTTACTAGCATAATAATCATACTTATTTCTAGCTTGACTTTCTCCAGCAAAAGCAGCAAGTAAGTTTTTCTCTGTTTTACTTCCTTTTAAATCTTTATTCATAGCATAACCTCCTTGATATTAATAAATATCATAAATATTATAACAAATTTAAAATAAGTGTCAACAGCCTAAACTAACGCATTGATTTAGATAATACTTTGGAAAATAAAGATAATATGATAAGAGGTTTTTCTGCTTATATAGGAAGTAACAATTTAACAGTTTTAGCATAAACTACTATAGGTGATAAGATGAAGACAAAACATCCTTTCTTTTGTAAATGTAATAGTTGTAAACAAAAAAAAAGAAGTAGTATTCTTTACCTTGCATTTATCATCGTCGTTTTTATAATATTATTCTATCAAATGCTACTCTTACTTTTTGTCACAACTAGACTTAATGTAATAATTTTATTACTCGAATTTTTCCTGTTGTGTTTCTTGATATTTTTCATACTCTTTTGATACAAAATGATTTGTTTTAGACAAATAATCAAGTAAACACTTAACATTAAGAGTATTAATATAATTAGAATCCTTAAAATTTAATTTCCAAGGTATTTGAATTAAAGCACAAAAAAGAAGTTTTTCATCTTGTGTATATCGATATTTACTCTGATATAAATCAAATAATGTTTCCATTTCTAAATTTTGATACTCATTTTGATAAAAATTAATAAAGTCATATATAACATTTCCTTGATGAGCTCTTTTCCAATTTATTAAATAATTATTTTCTCCTTCTAAAAAATGTTCAAGGGCTAAATTATTATGTAAAAAGACATGACGTTCTTTTTTTTGTTTTAATTTTAATTGATACCATTTATCAATATATCCTCTTGAATTATTTAATGATATATAAATTAAATTAATATTTCTAATTAAAAGATATTCTGCTGGAGCCATATATACTTTATTTTCTATAAAATCTTGTAAATCATGATAATAAGCTAAAAGATAATTAATTTTATTAGCCGTTTCTTCATATAATTCTTTAATTTTATCAAGATTTATTTCTTGATAAGTAGTTGTCCTATTATGAAGAAGACTTAATGTATATATTAAGTCAATTGCTTTAGTTTCATTATCTATATTTTTTTCAGTTATATAAGGATATATTTCATATACTTCTTCAGGATCATTAATTTGTCTAAGATAATTATTAAAATTATGACTATCTAAGTATTGATAAATAGACTGATTAGGACTACTCTTTACTTTTAAAGCATATTTACCATCAGTTGTACTTATAATCTTTGTTTTATTATTATAACTAATCTTTATAGGTTGTATATTATATCTTTCTAATAATTCTAATTCTTTATTCATTAAAAGTTGGAATAATTAATTTAGTACCTATAGTTAGATTAGTTAAATCATTATACTTTTCTAATTCTTCTTTAGTAGTATGATATTTTTCAATTACTGTTTGTATTGTTTCTTCTTGTCTTAAAATATAAACTGAGTATGTTGCAAATGTTTCATCACTATCTTTAAAAGAGGAAAAAAGTGACCCTACTTCTTGATTTATATTTGTTTGTGTTTCTTTTTCAACCTTAGTCATTTCATTATTCTCCATTTCTTGTTTTTGTTCCTCATCTTGTTCTCTACTAGTATCTAAAATATTTGTAATATTTTTTTCTACTTCTACTTCATTATTACTAAATTGTTCTAATGCCAGTGAAGTTGGACAATCTTTTTTATCTTCTGTCCCTTCTTCTTCAATACAGCGATCTTCTTTTATCTCATCTACTACTTTTTGTTTAACAATATCTACTTCTTCTAATTCTCTTACATCATCATTTTCATCATCTAATGTATCAACTATTTCTACTCCTTCAACTTTAACATCAATATAACAATTCATTGTATCATCATTTTCTAATTCATAATAAAAATCTTCAATATCAACTTTTGCCGTTTCAAGATCTAGTTTTTCAGTTAAAATAATTTCAACTGGTAATTGATAATCAAAATTTTCTTCTAATCGTGATGCTTCAGTCATTTTATAACGACCAGTAACTTTTAAATCACCAGTTATATTATTTTCATCAATAAATTTTAAATTATGATCAAGAGATATTGCAGTAACCTCTCCAATCATAGTAGGAAATTCTAAATTTTTCTTAAAAGATATCGTTTTTTTCATATATTCCTCCTAAATAATAGTATGAAAAAAGAAGAACAATTATTCTTCTTTAACCTTTATCTTTTGAATATTCTTTCTAGTATCTTTCGCAAAAGCTCTTTCTCCAATCTTAGAAAAACCTTTTTGACTAGCTAATTCATCAATCTTTGCCATAGTTAATTCAATTCGCCTTAGATCTTCTAAATAAAATTCTGGAATCGTACTAACCAAATAATTAGTACTTCCAAGAAAATAAGTCGAATCTACACCACTTAAATCACCACTTATTAGTTTAAATATTACGTTAGCATCATTAGCCATACTTTCTAGAAAAAGATCATCATGATAAAATTTTATTTGCCTACTATCTTCTTGATAAGATAAATAATTATATAATTGAATTCTTTTTACATAATCAGGAGTATTATTCAATACATTTAATTTGCCAATTATTTCATTTATTTCCCCATTAACTTTGGGATCTTTAACAGAAAAACGATGGCGATAAAAAATTTCTTGTGCTTTCTCTAAAATTTTCGGATTTGTAAAGAAAAAAGCTGGTTCTAATGTTAAAGCATTATTTAAATCATAAACAAATTGTCTATATCTATCTCCCTCAGTATAAAAATTTTCTAACACCTTGCTACTACTTAGTATCAATTGATTTTTTAAAAAAATAACATAAATTTTATCCCATAAATCATATTCCATATTTTATACCTACTTAAATAATTCTTTATATATTTCTTTATAATTATTGACAAAAATAAACTTTATTTCTTTTTTTACATCATCAAGTATCTCATCCAAATCTTTTTCATTTTCTTTAGGAATAAAAATCTTCTTAACATTAGCCCGATGTGCTCCAATAACTTTTTCTTTTAAACCACCAATTGCTAAAACCCGTCCTTGAAGAGTAATCTCTCCTGTCATAGAAATATTTTTATTAACTTTCTTATTTGTTAATAAACTAATTAGTGCTGTTGTAATTGTAACCCCTGCTGATGGTCCATCTTTATTTACTGCCCCTTCTGGAATATGAATATGTATATCATTTTCTTCCAAAAGTTTTGGATCAATATTAAATTCTTCTACATTAGCTTTT
Organism: uncultured Bacilli bacterium; assembly: GCA_944358435.1. GTDB lineage: Bacteria > Bacillota_I > Bacilli_A > RF39 > UBA660 > CAG-877. The sequence goes on from CALVRD010000029.1 coordinate 10,206, forward strand.
ATATAACTTAAAGCAATACGGCAAGACTCTTGCATAACATCACCTAATGACCCAGTCAAAATCAATTCACCTTTTCCTTTATATAGTGTTGCTTCTATTGAAAGAATATCTCCTCCAAAAATTGTATAAGCCATACCATTAACAACACCAATCTCATCCTGATTATTGTTTTCTAGATATAAATATTTCTTTTTACCTAAAAATTCTTCTAACTTTCCTTCATCAATATTATAAAAACTACAATCTTTTTCCAATAAAATATTTTTAACAATTTTTCTAAATAAAGTAGCAATTACTCTTTCTAGTTCTCTGACTCCTGCTTCTTTAGTATAATTTCTAATAATTGTCATAATAGCAGAATCTTCAATATGAACTTGTAAAGGTGTTAGACCATGTTCTTCTAACTCTTTAGGTATTAAATGACATTTAGCAATATCTAATTTTTCATATTCTGTATAACTAGATAAGTTTATTATTTCTAAACGGTCTTTTAATTCATAAGGAATCTGTTCTATATAATTAGCCGTTGCTATAAATAAAACTTTAGATAAATCAAATTCTTCTTCAATATAATGATCAGAAAACTTACTATTTTGTTCTGGATCTAATACCTCAAGAAGACTACTAGCTGGATCTCCTTTAATATCTTTAGTCATTTTATCAATTTCATCTATAATAAAGACTGGATTGGTAGTTCCAGCTTTCCTAATCCCTTGAATAATTCTTCCAGGATTAGCCCCAACATAGGTTCTTCTATGACCAATTATTTCTGCCTCGTCATTAATTCCTCCAACACTTATTTTTGCAACCTTACGATTTAGGCTTTTCGCAATACTAATTGCCAAAGATGTTTTACCTACTCCAGGAGGTCCAACTAAACAAAGAATTGGACTACGTAAACTATTAGTATTTTGTTTTACCGCTAAATATTCTATAATTCGCTCCTTTACATCTTCTAAAGCATAATGCGAACTATCAAGTATACTTTTCACTTTAACTAAATCATCATTATCCTTAGTATAATTATTCCAAGGAAGATTAATAAGCCAATCTAAATAATCTCTAATTATTCCAAGCTCTGGAGAATTACTATTAATAGCTTCATACCTAGCTATTTCATGAATAATTCTTTCTTTTACTTTACTACTACATTTTAACTTAGAACATTTCTTCTTAAGTTTAATTACTTCATCATCTTTACTATTGACCTCACCCAACTCTTTTTGCATAGCCTTAATCTTTTCACGTAAAAAATATTCTTTTTGAGCTTCACTTAATTCTTTTTCTACTTCTGATTCTATTTTTTGCTCTAATTCAACAAATTTTAAATCTTCATTCATATCTTCAATTAAAGCTTTACAACGTTCAATTGGATTAACAATTGTTATATACTTCTTCTTACGTTTATAATCAATTGTCAAAAAACTAGCAATTAAATCACATAAATCATTTAAATTATCAATAAGTGATAATTGACTCATTATCGCATTACCCATATGTGGTACTTTATCTATATAACGATTTAAAGCTTTGATTAAAACATTTATATAATTTTCCTCATCAGATATATCTTCTATCTCTACTTCTTTACAATTGGCTCGATATAATTTATCATCAGAAACATAATTTGATAATTCTACTCGAGCAATTCCTTCAATAACAACTCTTGTTTTTCCATTAGGAACATTTATTTTTAATTTTATTCTCCCAAGTATCCCATAATTAGGTAATGATGTAATATCTATATCACTATTTTCATCAATTGGATTAACAATTAACATATATCCATCATTTATTTTATCAACTATATCAATTATTTGTCGATCATAGGTATTATCATATTCAAGACGTACTTCATTATTTGGAAAGATGACCATATCATTAATAATTAATACTAATAAATTCTTATAATCCACCGCCTAATCACCTCCAAATTTTTAATACATCTTACTATTATAAAGGAATTTATTTTTTTTTCAAGAAAGAACTAGTAAAATTTTTTGAGAAAAAAAACAAGCTAAATTTATTTCTTGCTCTCTTCTTATTATTCAGTAATTGGTTCAGATAATATCAATTTATAATTACCATTTTTTGTATTAAATCCAACTTTATATAAATATTCCTTTTTGAAAATTTGTATCGCTTTCAATCATAATTTTTGCATTTTCTGCAATTCCTACTTCAAATTCAGTTATTTCTAAAATATCTTTTTTTTCTGTTCCTAATTTTGTTAAATTATGATTATTTAGACACAAATACAAAGATTCAAAAACATTCATAATTAATGCTATCATAGAAATTAAATTAATAATATTTTTTTTTACTTACATTTTCTTCCACATTAATCAACTTCTATTATTACATATAATTATATTTAGAATATTATTAAACATTAATACAAGATATTTATTTTTTAAAATAAAACCCAGCTAGTAATTAAACCAACTGGGTAATTTATAAAACTAATTTAATTTATTTATTTAATTCTTTTAATAGTTCAATAGTTTTACGCATTTCTAAATCATATTGAACAATATCAATACCACCAAATTGAGCTAAGAATTGATCTTTCTCCATTTGATATTTCTTTGCTAATTCAGTTGCCTCTTTTTCTGCTTCTTCTTCACTTACTTCAATATTTTCTAAGTTCATGATTTCTTCAAGCATTAAACGATATAAAACATTTGAATATGCTTCTTTTTCAAGTTGTGCTTTTAAATCAGCTTCTGTTGATTTAGTAAATTTATAATATAAATCTAGTGAAATTCCTTGCATTTTAATTTGTTCTTCAAAACGTCCTAATAGTCTCTCAACTTCTTCATCAATCATTTCTTCAGGAATATCTACTTTAACATTTTTTGAAATTTCTTCTAATATTTTATCAATATAATTATTTTCCGCATCTACCTCTTTTTGAGCTTTAATAGAATCTTTAATTTCAGCCTTTAATGTTTCTTCAGAATTTACACCATCCATAGCTAAATCTTCAAAAAATTCTTCATCTAATTCTCTTGTATGCTTAGTTTTTATTTCATTTACTTTAACTTTAAATACTACAGGAGCACCAGCTAAATCTTTTACTCCATAATCTTCTGGGAATGTTAAATTTAAATCCTTCTCGTCGCCTATTTTCATACCAATAACTTGTTCTTCAAATCCTGGTATAAAAGTATTAGAGCCTATTTCTAAAGAATAGTTTTCTCCTTTTCCACCATCAAATGCTACACCATCTTTAAAACCTTCAAAGTCAATAATCGCAACATCACCATTTTCAACAGATCCATCTTCTTTAGACACTAATTCACTATATCTTTCTAGTAAATGCCCAAGCTCATGATTAATTTCTTCATCAGTTACTACAACTTCTTCTGGCTTAATATTTAATCCTTTATACTTACTAATTTTAACTTCTGGTTTAGTAATAATTTTAAATACAAATTCTACTCCATTCTCATTTAAACTCTTTAAATCAACACTTGGTTGTACAACTGGAACTAATTTTGAATCTTCCATAGCTTTACCATATGCTGTTTGTAATACTAAATCAGCAGCATCAAGGAATAATGATTCTTTACCAAAATGTTTTTCATAAATACTTCTTGGTACTTTTCCTGGTCTAAAACCATCTACTTTAGCAGTCTTTTGCTTTTTAATAAAAACCTTATCAACTGCATCAGTCCATTCTTTTCCTTCTATTTTTACTACAACTTCATGTATATTTTTATTTGTTTCTTTTTTAGTTTCTTTTTCTTTTGCCATTTATATCCCTCCAACGTCTAATATTATATCTTATAATCTTTTTTTTAACAACCTTTTTCGACTTATTTAATATGAACCTTCATTTTAAGTCAATTAAAGTTTTATCCTTAAATGAAAGAAAAATTTAATTTTATTCTTTGCTCTTTGTAATTACAATTTTTCTGTGCTAAAATACTGATAGGGAGTGATTTTTATGACTAAAACTATTTTAACTGGACTTCGTCCTACTGGTAATCTACATCTAGGACATTATTTTGGAGCAGCCCATAACTGGGTAAAACTTCAAAATGATTATGATTTTTATTTAGAGATAGCCGATGTCCAAGCCTTAACTGATAATTTTGATAATCCCGATAAAGTAAGAAAAAATGTCTATGAGATTACTCTAGATTTATTATCAATTGGAATTAATCCAGAAAAAGTTAACTTATTTATTCAATCTAAAATTCCAGAGATTGCTGAACTAACGGTTTTCTTTTCTAATTTAGTAACTGTTTCTAGACTCCAAAGAAATCCAACTGTAAAAAATGAAATTGCTCAAAAAAAAGAATTATTTGGAAATAATGGTGAAAGTATTACTTATGGATTTTTAGGTTACCCAGTATCACAAGCTGCTGATATCACAGCCTTTGATGGTGAAATTATACCAGTTGGCGATGACCAATTACCACTATTAGAACAATGTCGAGAAATAGTTCGTAAATTTAATTCAATTTACGGAGATACTTTTAAAGAACCTGAACAAGTTTTAAGTGAATCAACTCGTATTAAGGGACTTGATGGTAATGAAAAAATGGGCAAAAGTTTAGGTAATGCCATATACTTAGTTGATGATGAAGAAACAATTAAGAAAAAAGTTATGGGAGCTATTACCGATCCAAATAAAATTAAAAAAGATGACCCAGCCAATCCAGAAGTTTGTATGGTCTACTACTATCATAAACTAGTTAATAGTGGAGAAAATATAAAGACTGTTTGTAGTGAATGTAAAAATGGAACTCGAGGCTGTGTCCAATGTAAAAGAGAATTAATTGATAAACTGAATGAATTTTTAAATCCCATTAGAGAAAAAAGAAAATACTATGAAGAGCAACCTGAATTAGTTCAAAAAATTTTAGATGATGGAACTAACAAAGCTAAAGAAAGAGCCAAAGAACAAATGGAAAAGGTTCGTAAAGCAATGAAAATAGACTATTAAACTACTTAATAGTCTATTTTTGTATATATGTTAACCGAACAATTTCATATAATTCATTATGTTTATTATTATAATTATTCTTTATATCGTTAGTTAAACGAGACAATTTTTCTTTATACGATAAATTATCTTTACTAAAAACTTCTTCATATAAATAAGTTAATTTATCATAATCACTACACTTATCAATATAATCAAATTCCTTTAATAAATAATTTCTCTTAAAATTTTCATCTCTAGTTAAATAATAATCTATTTTATAAGGTTCAATAATTTTATATTTTAAAGACCTCTCTTCTAAATTAAAGGAATCTTCAATTATATCTTCTTCTTCATCTAATAATAAACCACTTTTACTAATTATAACTCCTTTACTATTAAATTCTAAGGCTAAAGCTTTATTTAAATCTGATATAAGAAATCCATACTTTATATCTTTTTTATTTTTATAAGAAATAGTCTGTCCCTTTATTTCATTTAAAAAGTCCTTCTCAATTATTATTTTATTTTCACATATTTCTTGCATCTGTTTTGATGAAATACGATAAAGAGGTATTCTTTTTATATGCTCAAAACAATCATCCTCACACCACTCATAAAATTCTATTAATCTATCACTATCAGTAAAATTAAGTAATATATCATATATATAATTCATTTTCTCTTTCCTTTCCAAGTAAAAATACATAGTAGTTCAATAAAAAAACTAATAAAAAATAAATAACATTCTGGTTTTAATATTATGAACATTAAGTATTCTTTTATAGTATATCCAAAAGTAAATAAATTAATATAAATTATCATATAAGTTAATCCTATTATCATAAAAAAGAATGCTACTAACATTATAAGTATTCTAGTTATCATAATATAATCTATGAAATTAACTATTTTAATAGAAGGAAAAATATTTCAAAAAAACTAATTATTATTTCTAATAATTAGTCAGACTGTTGACAAACCACTAGATTTTTTTCTAGGGATTTCTTATACGTAAATTTTTTGAAATAATTTTTGAATATTTATGATATTTTCTATAAA
>CALVRD010000030.1 GCA_944358435.1 uncultured Bacilli bacterium
CAAAAGAAAATCCTTCTTCAAAGAAAAAAGAATTAAGAGCTGTATTCATTAGTTATATAGAATTAAATAAATATATTAGTGGTAAAGATATTAACACTAGTAAAAATAATATTAAATTAATGATTAATAATATTAAAAGTCTAAGTCTTAACACTATAATTGTTCAAATTAGAAGCTTTTCTGATGCTATTTATAAGTCTGATATATTTCCCTGGAGTAGTACAGTTTCTAGCTCTGAAGGAAAATATCCTGGCTATGATGTATTAAAGTATTTTATTGATGTCTGTAAAGAAAATAATATTGCCATAATTGGTTGGATTAATCCTTATCGAGTTAGAGGTAACAGTAATGCTTCAATTAGTAAAGAAAATCCAGCTTATAAATATATTGGCACTGATTATTTATATGATACTGGTAATGGAATATTTTATAATCCATCTAAAAAAGAAGTTGAAGATTTAATCGTAAGTGGAGTAGAAGAAGTAATTAAAAATTATAAATTAGATGGTATTTTATTTGATGATTATTTCTATCCAAATCAAGATTTAGATTATTCTGATTACTTAAAATATTTAGAAGAAAATGATCAAATAAGTTTTTCAGATTATCATTTTATGATTATTAATAAAATGATTAGTAGAGTTCATGAAACATGCAAAACACATAATGTCTTATTTGGAATTAGCCCTGATGGTAATATAGAAAATAATTATAATAAAATATATGCTGATGTTAAAAAATGGCTTAGTAGTGATAAGTATGTTGACTTTATAATGCCCCAGGTCTACTATGGTTTTTTTAATGAATCTAAAGCTTTTAAAAATGTTATTAATGAATGGAATGGTCTAATTAAAAATGAGAACATTGATTTATACATAGCCCTAGCCTTTTATAAAGTAGGTTTAATTGATAAATATGCAAGAAGTGGCATTAATGAATGGCTTGATAATAATAATATAATAATGCGAGAAATTATTTTGTCTAGGAATTTAAAATATTACCAAGGTTTTAGTCTATTTAGATATGATTATTTATTTGACAATACTCTTTACACAAATACTACTATGTTAGAACTTGAGAATATGAAAAAAATACTCAATTAATATTTAATTATTATAAATATTTGTTATAATAATTTTAAGGTAGGTGATAAGAGTTGAGAAAAAAAGAGAAAGGTTTTACACTTGTTGAATTGTTGGCGGTAATTGTTATTCTTGGCATTATTATGGCAATTGCCATTCCAAATGTTACAGGGATTTTATATAAGAATAGATCGGCAACTTATGTTGAAGATGCTAAAAAACTCGCAACAACAGCTGAATATAAATTTAGAGGTAGCAGTTCTGGAATAGTTAAACCAAGTAATAATCAATGCGTAGTTATGAATTTAGCGTATCTAGACAATTCTGAGTTTGAAGAACCACCTAATGGCGGAGAGTATTTGAAGAATCAATCTTATGTCATAATTAAAAAGGTTGGAAATGAATACAAATACTATGTTCAATTAGTCGAAAGAATTGCCGATGATACTGAGGGAAGAGGTATTCCCCTAGTAGAATCTACTAAACTATATGCTGATGGAGCAACTGATATAGTTGATAATATTTCAAATAGTATTTTATTTGATTTATCACAATATAATTATGAATATGCAACTGATGCCGAAACTATTGCGGATAATAATGCAAAAGGAACAGAATTTCTTGGTAAAATAAATACCTCAGTAGTTAATTGTGAAACCGGTATTGCCCATATTTATGCTATTGAGTAGAAAACGATATATAAAATGTAAATAATTATAAAATTATGTCAAATTTTATAATTGTTGTTGCAAATAAAAATCTAATATTGTATTATAGAATTGTAAAAAATAGAAGGAGAGTGAAAAACAAATGAAAAAAATCAATAGTAAAGGTTTTACATTGATTGAGTTACTTGCAGTTATCGTAATCATGGGTATTTTAATGCTAGTTGCGATTCCTTCAGTAACAAGAGTTATTGAAAATTCAAGAAAGGATACATTTGTAGACATTGCTAAGTCATATGCAAACTCAGCTAAAACATTATGGACTGCTGATGGATTAAAATGTACTGTTTCTGATGAGAGTGGCGGTACTGATACTATTGTTTCTTCAGCAACAGATGATGGAGATTATTACATCAATATTGATACTAAAAACGCTGCCAGCATGCCAACATTATTAGAAACTGGTGGTAAGTCATCTTGGGGTAATCGTGATGTAGTTGGTTACGTAAGAGTTAATGTTTCTACTAGTGGTACAGGTGCAGATTCAAGACGTATTACTAAGTACTATGTAGCTCTAACAGATGGTACTCATTCAGTAGCTGATCAAGGAACTATTGAATCAGATGAAATTACAAGAGGTATGGTTTTCATGACAAAAGCTGCGCTAACAACTGCTGGTCATTCAATGCCTAAAATCGTTACTCAAGGTGCAGCTGGAGCAGAAGTTGGTGGAACTGGTTCACTTTGCGTAGAAAGCTAATATATAATAAGGTAACAGACTTAGAGATTAAACTCTAGGTCTTTTTTTGTTTAGTTTTTTTTGATATACTTATCGTGGAGGTAATAATATGTTAATTATTGGTAGTCATGTTAGTTTCCAAAAGGATAGTCAATTACTTGGAAGTTTAACTGAAGCTTTAGAATATGGATCAAATACATTTATGTTTTATACAGGAGCACCACAAAATACTGGTAGATATCCAATTGATGATGCTCTTACCGAAAAGGCTATAACTATTATTAAAGAAAAAAAAATAGATTATTCCAAAGTAATAGTTCACGCTCCTTATATTATAAATTTAGCTAATGATACAGACGAAGACAAGTTCTTATTCTCAGTTAATTTCTTAAAAGAAGAATTAAAACGTTGCAGTAAACTTGGAATAAAATATATGGTTCTTCATCCTGGAAGTCATGTAGGACTTGGGATTGAAAAAGGTATTACTAATATTGCTAAAGGACTTAATATGGTTCTTGATAATACTGATGTAACAATTCTTTTAGAAACTATGGCTGGTAAAGGTAGTGAAATAGGATCTAAGTTAGAAGAAATAAAAGAAATTATTGATTTAGTAGAAGATAAAACTCATATTGGAGTTTGTCTAGATACCTGTCATCTAAGTGATGCAGGCTATGATATAAGTAATTTTGATTCGCTTCTAGATACTTTTAATAAAATAATTGGCATCGATAAAATCCATTGTATTCACGTAAATGACAGTAAAAACGAAAATGGATCTCATAAAGATCGTCATGAAAATATTGGCTTTGGTAAGATTGGTTTTGATACTTTACTTAAAATTATCTATAATGAAAGACTAGAACAAGTACCTAAAATTTTAGAAACCCCATATGTAGAAAAAAAATATCCACCATATAAATATGAAATTGAAATGATTAGAAATAAAAAATTTGATGAAAATCTTCTTGATAAAATCATAAAACAGGACTAATTCCTGTTTTTTATAAGTACTTAGAAGCATATTCGTTATATAATTCAACTATTTTATTATAAAGATTAGGATTTAATTTTAATCTTAAGTAGTCTAAAACATCAGTCTTTTTATCTAGAAGATCATTATAATATATTTTTATAAAATTATAAATTATTATAGTTTCTTGATCGGTTAAAACTATATTTTGTGACTTAGCATAATTCCTTATATTTTCACAAGATAAAATATTTATATATTTTCTTACAATTTCTTTATAGATAATATCACCTCTAAAAAAATATATGAAATAAGTTTTTAATTATGTGATAAACTAATTAGTAAAGAGGAGAAAAATATGAGACATAAATATAAGAAAAATATTAATATAGATAAAGTTATTAATAAAAGATTTACTGTACTTATTATAGTTATTGTAGTTTTGTTTTGTATTTTAAGTATAAAGCTATTTTCTGTAATGATTTTAGATTATGATAAAAATAAATCTAATTTATTAGCCTTAACTTCTAATGAAGTTACATTAAATAGTGCTCCTAGAGGAAGAATATTTGATCGTAATTATAATATAATTGTTGATAATAAAGCAATTAATACAATTGTCTATAAACGAGAAAAAGGTATAACTAATGAAGAAGTTATTAAATTAGCATATGAAGTGGCTCCCCATATAGAACTTGATTTAAGTAGACTTACTTTACGAGCTAAAAAGGAGTTTTTTCTTGCCAAATATAAAGATATATGTGATAAAAAGATTACTAACGAAGAAAGAGAAAAAGTAAAAGAAAGAAAACTTACTAATAGAGATATTGAAGAATTAAAAATAGAAAGAATTACTCTTGAAGAACTAGAGAAGTTTGATGAGACTGATTTAAAAACTGCTTACTTATATTATTTAATGAATAGAGGCTATGCTTATGAAGAGAAGACTATTAAAAGTAATGCAACTGATAAGGAATTTGCTTATATTTCCGAAAATAATGAGAGATTAGATGGATTTAATACTCGTGTTGATTGGGAAAGAATTTATCCCTATGGAGATACTTTAAAATCAATTCTTGGGACAGTCTCAAGTACAAGTCAAGGAATTCCAGCTGAAGAGAAAGATTATTATTTAAAAAAAGGTTATTCCTTAAATGAACGTGTTGGCCTAAGTTATTTAGAAAAACAATATGAAAATTATTTACGAGGTGAAAAATCGGTTTATGAAATAGTTAATTCTCATGAGGTGAAACTTGTGTCTGAAGGAAGCCGTGGTAATGATATAGTTTTATCAATTGATATTAACTTACAAAAAGAAGTAGAAAAAATTATTGAGGAACAATTACTAAGAGCTAAGAGTGAACCTAATACCGAGTATTATGATTATTCAAGCGTTATTATTCAAGACCCTAATAATGGTGAAATACTCGCAATGGCTTCCAAAAGAATAGTTAATGGTAAAATAATTGACAATATTACTAGTATGTTAATATCGCCAATAACTCCTGGATCTGTAGTTAAAGGAGCATCAATGTTAGTTGGCTATAATACTGGGGTAATTAAAATAGGAGAACACTTTCTTGATGAGTGTATTAAAGTAGCAGGTACTCCTGAAAAATGTTCTTTTGCAACTTTAGGTTATATAGATGATATTACAGCTTTAGCTAAAAGTAGTAATGTATATCAGTTTAAAACTGCCATTAGAGTTAATGGACAAGAATATTATAGAAATATGAAACTTAATTTTAATCAAAATGCTTTTGATACTTATCGAAATATGTATCATGCCTTTGGACTAGGTATTAAAACTGGTATAGATTTACCAGTAGAAAGCAGTGGTTATACTTCTAAAGATAAAGCAGCAGGTAATTTACTAGACTTTGTTATGGGACAATATGAAACTTATACTCCAATTCAATTGTCACAATATGTTTCAACAATTGCCAATGGTGGTAGTAGAATAGCTCCTCATTTATTAAAAGAAGTTCATAAGTCTACAGATAAAGAAGAAGTTGGGGATTTATTATTTAAAGTTGACAAGAAAATTTTAAATACAATAGATGTTAAAGAAGAATATTTAAATAGAGTAAAAGAAGGTTTCTATGCTGTTATGCATTCTCCTGGAGGATATGGAGTAGGATATATTGATAAAAAATTTAATGCTGCCGGAAAAACTGGTACTTCTCAAAGCTTTATTGATACAAATAATGACGGAATAATTGATACCGAAACAATTACAAGTTCATTTGTTGGTTATCTTCCAGCCGATAATCCACGAATATCTATAGTAGTAACGTCTCCTAACTCATCACGTCCAAATCCTGAAACTGATTTTGCTAGTTTAGTAACATATAGAATTACAAGAGAAGTAACAAATAAATATAGTGAGATGTATGGAATATGATTTATATGGAAAATTTATTAAGTAAAGAAGAATTATTAGCTCTATTAGACTCTTTTTATAAACAAACTAGAAAAATAGAATCTAATGGAAAATTTTCTTCAATAAGTAAAGAAATATTAAAAATTAGAAATTCACTATTATCACCTGATAAATATTATAAATTATCTACTGATAGAGAAAGTGAAATAATATGCTACTTGCTTCTAAAATACAAGGATGATTATGAAGAATTAAGTCGCGTTTTTAAGTCTAAAGAAGCCGCAATGATAATTAATATAATAGATGCAAAATTGCCTCCTAGATTTGGTGAAGCAATGGAAAAAATATTTTATGATGATGATTATATTATTGGAATACATGGAACAATTGAAAATGATTATGTGATTGAAAAAGAATTTTTTAGTAAGGGATTATTATGTAATTACGGTCCAGTTCTAAATAGAACTGTTAAAACTAAAGATGATGGACTTGATTTTTATTCATTTTTACAATATGAATATGTAGATGGCTATGATGTCAATGCCGTAATAATTAGAATTTCAAGAGATGAATTTGATAACGGAATCTGGAAGGAAATAGACTATAAATATTATTTAAATCCTAAATATATTTATGGTTATTACAAATCACACTATGCAACTTCTCCTAATGAATCTCCTAGAATTATTAAAAATTCTAATTATGGTAGAGTAGACTTCTCCTATAATATTTTAGATAAAGAAAAATCTAGTTATCAAATGATTAAGGCTTAGAACTGCTATAATGATAATAAAAGCTTAAAAATAGTAGTGCATTATAGGAAAATATTAGAAAAAACTACTGTATTTATGAAAAAACTTTTGCATTTTTTTAAAAGTTTGATATAATACCTATAGACGTAAGGAGGGATAGACATGGCTAAAGTAGGAAATAGACAATTTAAAACTCTAATTTGTACTGAATGTAAAGAAGAAAACTACAGAGTAGAGAGAAATGTAAAGAAAACAGACCGTCTTGAATTAAATAGATACTGTCCTAGATGTAAAAAACATACTGTACATAAGGAGAAAAAATAATAGGAGTAATTTATGAAAAATGATGCAATCAAGGCTTTAACTTATCCTGGTATTGATTTAAATGAGTTAATTGAGCTTCAGGCTAGCAAACAAACTGGTTCTGTTCCTCCTACTACTCAAATGGGGTTTGGAAAAGCAAGAAATGGAGAAAAGCCTAGAGTATATCAAAAATCTAGACATGGTATAACTAGAAAAAATACACCAGGAGGTGAATCAAAGTGATTAATACTAATGATTTAAAAAATGGTATTACAATTGAATTTGAAGGTAATATCTATGTTGTTATGAATACAGAACATGTTAAACCTGGTAAAGGAGCGGCAATTGTAAAAGCTAAGTTAAAAAACTTAAGAACAGGTGCTATTTTTGAACAGACTTTTAACGCTGGTATTAAAGTAGCAACAGCTAGAATTGAAAAACAATTAATGCAATATTTATATAATATGAGTGATGTATATTATTTTATGAATATGGACTCTTATGAACAGTTAGAATTAAGTAAAGAAACAGTTGGTGACGGAGCTAAATTCTTAAAAGAAAACTTAGAAGTATATATTACTATGTTTGACGGTGAAGTATTAGGAATTGATTTACCAGACAAAGTTGAATTAGTTGTTACTCATACAGAACCTGCTGTAAAGGGTAATACTACTAATAATGCTCTAAAAGATGCTGAAGTAGAAACTGGATTTACAGTCAGAGTTCCTTTATTTATTGAAGAAGGAGAAACAATCATTATTTCAACTAGCGATGGTAAATATGTATCAAGAGCATAATAGCTCTTTTTTTGTTCTCGGTAATCTGACAAACACTTTACATTATGAATATTTTTTTAAATAAACTTTAGAACTTTTTCTAAAGTTTTTGCTTTTTCTCTTGGTAGTTAACTAATTTGTAGTATAATTAATATATATGATAAATAATGATTAGGAGTTTTCGTATTGTAAAAAGAAAAAGAATGAAAAAAATTGTAAAGAAAGAATTTAGCTATGGAGCAGAACTACGTGGTATAATTCTTATTCTTACTGCAATATTAGGTATTGGTAAGTATGGACCAGTAGGAAGATTATTTGCTTCTTTTGGATTGTATTTAGTAGGATCTTTATATATGGTGTTTTTACTTTCTCTGTTGATTATTGGAGGATATTATTTATTAAAACGTAAAGCACCAGAATTTTTTTCTACTAAATTAATTGGTTTATATATTTTTGCAATTGGTTTACTTACTCTTATGCATAAAGAATTTGTAATTGAAAATGAATCAAATATTGCTCTTATCTTTCAAGAAACAATGAATCAGTTAGCAGCCGGCTTTAATAGTATTATGCACAATGGTGTTTTGGAAAGTTGGTTAGCAGTTGGTGGAGGATTAATCGGCTGTGCTTTTTCAATTTTTTGTGTTAAGCTATTTTCATATACTGGAATGCAAATTATTGCTTGGGTATTAATTGTTGCTGGAGTATCTTTGTTTACTGGTTTCTCTATTTTAGATGCTGTTAAAAATACTTATGAAAAAGAAAAAGAAAAAATAAGTCATAAAAAAGAAGCAAAAGAGAAAAAAGCCTCAGTTATTATTAATGACAGTACAAGTGATGAAGATAATGAAGAGATATCTAAGCCTGATAATAAAATTAAAATTACTAATATAAATGAATTAAATAAGATAAATGATAAAGAAGAAAAAGAGACTAAAGAAGAAAAACAAGCCCCTGTATCAGAACATAAAGAAGTTGTTGTTAATCATAAATATCAGTTGCCACCTCTTAGCTTACTTGATCGACCAAAGAAAAAAAGTAATGAAACTGACGGAGCTTCAATTGAGAAAAATATCGAAATACTAGAAAGAGTTCTTCGAGACTTTCATATTTCTGGTAAAGTTGTTGAAGTTCATATTGGACCATCAGTTGCCCAATATGAATTAGAAATCGCATCAGGTACAAGAGTTAATAGAATTACTTCAATTGATCGTGAAATAGCGTTAGCTTTAGCTAAAAAAGATGTTAAAATTCAAGCTCCAATTCCTGGAAAAAATACCGTCGGTATAGAATTTGCTAACGATGTTTCAACGCCAGTAAGTTTTTATGAAATTATTAGCAGTAAATTAATGCAAAATGCTCAAGATAAGAAACTAATGGTTCCACTTGGTAAAAGTATCATGGGAGAAATTGGTGTTTGTGAAGTTAATAAAATGCCCCACTTATTAATTGCAGGTACTACCGGTTCTGGTAAATCAGTCTGCGTTAATGGAATTATTTGTTCTATTTTAATGCGCGCAAGACCTGATGAAGTAAAATTAGTTATGGTTGACCCTAAAGTTGTTGAACTATCTGTTTATAATGGAATTCCCCACTTACTATGTCCGGTTGTATCAGATCCAAAGAAAGCTTCTGTTGCCCTAACTAAAATGGTTAACGAAATGGAAAGACGTTATCAAACATTTAGTGATTCGGCTACTAAAAATATTGAATCATATAATGCTTATATAGATAAATGGAATAGTGAACATGCCGATGATGCCAAAAAACAAAGAATGCCATATATAGTTATAATTATTGATGAGTTAGCTGACTTAATGATGGTTGCGGCTAAAGAAGTTGAAGATTCAATTTTACGTATTACTCAAAAAGCTCGTGCTGCTGGAATGCATTTAATTGTCGCAACTCAAAGACCTTCAACCGATGTTATTACTGGTTTAATTAAAGCCAATATTCCATCACGTATTTCATTTGCAGTCGGATCAGGTATTGATTCAAGAACAATTCTTGACCAAGTTGGTGCGGAGAAACTATTAGGTAAAGGAGATATGTTATTCTTACCAATTGGTACTAATGTACCTATCCGTATTCAAGGATCATTTATTAATGATGATGAAATTAAAAGACTTATTGACTTTACAATTAATCAACAAAAAGCCCAATATGATGATTCGCTATTAAACTTAGAAGCCGTTGATACATCATCTTCTAGTAGTAATCTCGCTGATTCTACTGGTACCGTTGATGAAGATGATCCACTATATAATGAAATTGTTCAATTTGTTATTCAAACCCAAAAAGCCAGTGCTTCACTATTACAACGCAAATTTAAGCTTGGTTATAATAGAGCAGCTCGTATAATTGATTTATTAGAAGAAAGAGGCATTATTGGGGCTCAAAACGGCTCTAAGCCTCGTGAAGTATTAGTCCAATTTGATAATGCTGGAAATGAGAATGTAGCTGATGAAGATTAGTTACTTTCTTTTGTTCTAATTTTAAACTTCAAAGTTAATAGACAATAATGGTTACTTCTATTAACTTGGTATGATATAATCGTAGTAGATGAAATATTTACTAAATTAAGAAAGAAGGAAGAATATGACAGCTCATATCGAGAGTAAAAAAGAAGATATTGCCAAAATAGTTTTAATGCCAGGAGATCCACTAAGAGCCAAATACATTGCCGAAAATTTTTTAGAAGATTATAAATTAATTAATTCTGTTAGAAATATTTTTGGCTATACTGGGTATTATAAAGGTGTAAGGGTAACAGTTTTTGCATCAGGTATGGGAATACCTAGTATTGGAATTTATGCATACGAACTATACAAATTTTATGATGTAGAAACAATTATCAGAATTGGTACCTGTGGTACAATTCATAAAGATGTTAAATTACTTGACATTATTCTCGCAACATCAGCATACTCCTTAAATAACTTCCCATTATTGTTTGATGGAGATACGGATAAAGAATATCAATCAACTACTAATTTAAATAAAAAAATTATTTTAAAAGCTATAGAACTAGGTAACTCTATAAAAAGTGGAAAAATTTTAACTAGTGATGTATTTGATCCTTATGTTGATCATGAAAAATTTATGAATAATTTTCCTAAAGATAATTTCTTAGCTAGTGAAATGGAAGCTTTTTGTCTATTTTACTTAGCTCACAAATTAAATAAAGAAGCTACTTGCTTACTTACAGTAGTAGATTCTAAATATGATAAGCGAAGCTTAACTAGTGAAGAAAGACAAACATCACTAAATGATATGATTAAATTAGCTTTAGAAGCAACTATTAATAAAAATTAAAATAATGAATATACTAAAAAATATGAGGTGGATTATGAAATATACACGAAAGGATTTAGGAGCTTACAAATTACATTTGATTAATACTGATAAATTTAAAACAATAATGGTTAGAGTCTCATTTCGCAGCCCAATAAAAAAAGAAGAAATTACCCTTAGAAATATTTTAAGTAATATGTTTATGCAGTCTAGTAAAAAATATAGTAGTAAAAGAGCTCTTACTATTAAAGCTCAAGATTTATATGCGGCTGATTTACAGACTAATAATTCAAGATTAGGTAATTATATTAATACTGACTTTTATTTAACTGTATTAAATGATAAATATACAGAGAAAGGAAATTTTAAAGATTCCCTAGATTTTTTAGAAGAAATCATCTTTAACCCTGATGTTGAAGATGGTTCCTTTAATGAAGAAAAGTTAGATATTGTTAAAACTTCTTGTCGAAGTGCTCTTAATTCTATTAAGGAAAATACATCTAATTATAGTTTAGTTAAAATGTTTGAATTATTTGATAAAACTTCTCCTAGTTCTTATAGAATGATGGGTTATTTAGAAGATTTAGACAAGATTGATGGAAAAAATTTATATCAACATTACTTAGAAATGATTAAAAGTAGTCTCGTTGATATATTTGTAATTGGAGATATTAATGAGGAAGAAGTCACTAAATTAATTGTTGAGCGTTTTGCAATTAATACTTTAAAGAAGCAACGTGTTCCTTATTTATTAGAAGAGAAGAAAACTAGATCTAAAAAATTAACTGATAAAGAACAAATAGAAGGCTCTCAATCTAAATTGGCCATAGCTTGTACTGTAAATGGTTTAAGTCAATATGAAAGAAATTATCCTTTGTCATTATTTAATATAATATTTGGTGGTAGTTCCGATTCTAAATTATTTAAAGTAGTAAGAGAAGAAAACTCATTATGCTATACAATTTATTCGGTACCAAATAAATTAGATAATTTAATTTTAATTCGTGCTGGTATCGATAAGGATAGTTATGATAAATGTATTACTTTAATTGAAAAGTGTCTAACCGATATGTGTAAAGGCAATTTTACTGATAGTGATATCAATATGGCAAAAGAGTATTTTAATACCGCCTTAGAGGAATTAGAAGATAGTGAATCTAAGATAATTAATAATTATTATATGATGGAACTTATCGGAACCGATACAATCGAAGAAAAACGAGAAAAGATGAATAAAGTTACAAAGGAAGAAATAATTAAAGTAGCTAAAAAAGTTAGTATTGATACAATCTTCTTATTGGAGGGTGTAAAAAATGAAGGAAATTAAATTAAAAGGACTAGATCTTAGTGTTTATGTAGAAACTTTAGATAATGGTCTAGATGTATTATATGTTCCATTTGTAAATAAAAAGAATTATTTTGTTAGTTATGCAACAAGATATGGCTCAGAGACAACGACCTTTACTCCAGTAGGAGCTAAAAACAATATTAAAGTACCAGATGGAATTGCCCATTTTCTAGAACATAAGATGTTTGAACAAGAAGATGGAACCGACCCCTTTAGTTACTTTTCTACAAGTGGAACTGGTGCCAATGCTTCAACATCATTTGATAATACACAATATATTTTCTATGGTACTAAAAATTTTGAAGACAATTTAAGATTTTTACTAAGGTATGTAAATGAACCATACTATACTGATGAAAATGTTGAAAAAGAAAAGGGCATTATTGCTGAAGAAATAAAAATGTATGAAGATATGCCTGATTGGCAATGTGAGACTAAGCTAAGAGAAGCTATATATAAAGTTCATCCAAGACGAGTAGATATTGGTGGAACAGTACCCGAAATCATGAAAATAACCAAAGAAGATTTATATACTTGCTATAATAATTTTTATAGTCCTAATAATATGTTTTTGCTTATGGTTGGTAACTTTGATCGTTTTGAAGCAAGTAAAATAGTTCATGAAATGTTAGATAAAATTACTAATAAAGAAAAACCTGAAATTAAAAAAATTGTTGAACCAAAAGAAATCAATATTAAAAATCAAACTATTAATTTGCCAATAAAAGTTCCAAAGATTGGTATGGGATTAAAAGTTTCTGCTGAAGAATTAAGTGACTATGATGATTTAATATTAGATTTATATTTAGAAATGTTAGTAGCTATTTGTTTTGGTCCATCCTCAGAATTTAGAGAAAGAGCTCATAATAAGAAAATAATAAATAATTTTTATACAGATTGGGAATCTATTTCTGGATATAAGACATTATTAATATTATCATCAACTAATGATCCTGATGATCTAATAAATGAAATAAAACAAGAGTTTAAAAATATTTCAATTAATGAAGATGCATTTACCAGAATGAAAAAGGTTTGGATTGCAAACGAAGTTAAAATGGCTGATTATGTTGATTCAGTTGAAGATAACATCTATGATGATATGATTCGCTATAATAAAGTTATACCTAATAAAGTAGATTTAATTAGAAATTTAACCCTTAAAGATCTGAATAATATTATAAGTAAAATAGATTTTGATAATTTAGCAGTTATTAAATTTATCGGAAAAGAAAAAGATTAATACTTTTACTGTGAAGAAGATTGCATAAATCAATTATTTATGATATTGCTAATATATCAATGAAATTGACATAAAATAAAAAAATGATTATTTGTTAGTGCTTAATCAGCAGATTGAGTACTATTTTTTTACAATAAACAACTAGGCATTCCTAGTTGTGATATAATATATGAAAGAATAAAAAAGAAAATATGAGTACAATAAAATTAATCATAATTGCTGATAATAAAGAATATTTAAGACAATCCTCAGTACCAGTAAATCTAGAAACGGATAAAAATTGTGTTAATAATATAGATATTTTAGAAAAATTTTGCGGTGAAAATTAAGTAATGGTTACAGTTGCTATTCAACTTGATATCCCTAAAATTTTAGTATATTTAAAAAATACCAACTTAGATATAATTAATAAAATGCAAGCAAATAGTAAATCAGAAGATAAAAAAATTATAATGAAGCAAGAATACTAATTAAACTCTTTATTTAAAAGAATAAAGCAAGTGTTAATAGTTACAACTTGCTCTTTTTTATAGTGTTATTTCTTTTTTTTGTCTTTAGTTTTTGATATAATTAATTGTATTGGAGGTGCTTAGTGGTGCAAGAAAATATTAGAAACTTTTGTATTATAGCACATATTGATCATGGAAAAAGTACTTTAGCTGATCGAATATTAGAATTAACTGGAGCTATTGAAAAACGCGAGTTAAAAGATCAAATGCTAGATTCAATGGAATTAGAAAGAGAACGCGGTATTACTATTAAATTAAATGCTGTTCAGCTAACTTATAATTATAATGGTAAAGACTATCAACTACACTTAATTGATACCCCGGGTCATGTTGATTTTTCTTATGAAGTTTCAAGGTCATTAGCCGCATGTGAAGGAGCTATTTTAGTAGTTGATGCTGCCCAAGGAATTGAGGCACAAACTCTTGCTAATTTATATTTAGCTCTTGATAATAATTTGACTATTGTTCCAGTTATTAATAAGATAGATTTACCAAGTGCTGATATTGATAAAGTTACTGAAGAATTAGAAATGATTGGTTTTGATAAAAAGGACATTATTTTAACTAGTGCTAAAACTGGGGTAGGTATTAAAGAATTAGTAGAAGCTGTAATTGAAAAAGTGCCATCCCCTAATGGAAATGTTAATAAGCCACTACAAGGATTAATCTTCGATAGTATTTTTGATCCTTATCGTGGAGTTGTTGTATCTGTTAGAATTGTCAATGGTAAAGTAAAAGTTGGAGATATTATAAAAATGATGGAAACTGGTGCTGATTATGAAGTTTTATCAATTAATATTAGTACTCCAAAAGAAGTAAAAAGAACTAGCCTTGAAGCTGGAGAAGTAGGATTTATTAGTGCCAGTATCAAAAATATATCTGATGTAAAAGTAGGGGATACAATTACCTTAGCTAATAGTCCTGCTGATAAATGTTTGCCAGGATATAAAACTATGAAATCAATGGTATTTTGTGGAGTTTATCCAATTGATACATCAAAGTTTGAAGACTTACGAGAGGCCTTAGAAAAACTTAAACTAAATGATGCTTCTCTTGTATTTGAACCTGAAACCTCAAGTGCTTTAGGTTTTGGTTTTAGATGTGGATTCTTAGGATTATTACACATGGACATCATCAAAGAAAGAGTCACAAGAGAATTTAATATAGATTTAATTATGACAGCTCCTTCAGTAATTTATGAAGTAATTTTAACTAATGGAGAATTATTGCTGGTAGATGCTCCTAATAAGCTACCTGATCGTAGTAAGATAAAAGAAATAAGAGAACCATATATTAAAACTAATATTTTTACTCCTAAAGAATACATTGGATCAATTATGAAATTATGTCAGGAAAAAAGAGGTATTTATCTAAACATGGAATATATTGATACAACAAGAGTAAATATTCATTATGAATTACCACTTTCAGAAATAGTTTATGATTTCTTTGATAAATTAAAATCTTATACTAAAGGATATGCTTCTTTTGATTATGAGATTATTGGTTATAAACCAAGTGAACTAGTAAAGATGGATATTTTACTTAATGGCGAGGCTGTTGATGCATTATCAGTTATTGTTCATAAAGATTTTGCTTATCATAGAGGAAGAAGTGTTGTTGAGAAATTGAAGGAATCAATCCCAAGACAATTATTTGAAATTCCAATTCAAGCAGCTCTTGGTACCCATGTTATA
>CALVRD010000031.1 GCA_944358435.1 uncultured Bacilli bacterium
ATGAGATAATTTTTCTTTAACAGCCCAAAGTTTAAAGCTATTCTTATAAACTATTTGACTTTTATTTTTTATTCTCTCAACATTAGGATTATTTAATAAAACTTTTATTTCTTCATCATTATAAACTCTAACCTTATTCATAATCCTTTACCTCACTTTTTAATTTTTTATTTTGTTCTTCATAATATTTATCAAATTTTTCTACATAAGAATTATAACCAAGTTCTATTAAATAAGTGAGCATTTTATTAAAACTTAAATTGTTTTTAATTGCTAGTAATTCAATTCTAGTTTTTAAATTATTATCTATTCTTAATGTAGTTCTTATTAAACCTTTTATCACTATATTTCCTCCTATCTCAATATTAAGAGTAGCCACTTTCTTACTTTTCAAGGTATTTTCTCTAATAAAAATATTGCATATTTTTAATGGGCATAAGGAGAACGACACCACAATTCTATTTAACCCCTGTAAAACAAGGATAAATTAGTGGTGTCTTACTATTTTTGCACTTGCAAAAATGACCACTTTCCTAATTAGAAGTGGCTACTCTATATGAAAAATACCTTTATTTATAACAAACTTAATGGCTACTATTTTTATAAAAAGTGGCTACTTTGTTAAAATAACCTAATTTAATGTGCTTCCATTAATTCCTAAATCATACTTTGGATCGTTAAGTGTTGGAAAATCTTTATAATTTGAATTTTGATTTGATAAAGTAAAATCTATTAACTGCATACCATCAATTCTTTCTCCATTTGCATTTTCAACTTGATAGTGTAAATGATTACCTGTTGAATGTCCTGTTGTTCCAACACTAGCAAGTTCAGTCCAATGATTAACTTTATCTCCTACTTTAACTTTTGAACTGTGTGGATAAAGGTGTGCATATACAACATAATAAGTTTCATCATAATCTTCATCACATCTAACTCTAATTAAATTGCCAACACTATTTCCACTTTGATCATATGGAATATTTTCAGTTTGTGTAAATGTAACTTTTTCTACTGTTCCACTACAAACTGAATAAATTGGTGTTTGTGCTGGTGTTGCAAAATCCCAACCGCCATGAACATTATGTTCTCCATAAATAACTCGTTCTTCATTATAAAAACTTGTTATTGTATAATTGTCGTCTAATGGAAAATTAAAGTGTCCTGTACTAACTACTAAATATTCTTCGTTCTCTTTTATATTTATTTCAGTACAAGCAACCATATTTTTTACTCGTGGATCTTCACAAACTACATCAATTTCTCTTGCAGTTTTTGATTCACTATTTTGATTCATTGTATATAAAGCATCTATTGTCAGACTTGTATCTTCCAAATGAAAATATAATATTCTTTGTAATGGTACATATCCATTTTTTAAATATTTGTTAGCAGATATTTTATAAGCATCTGCATATTCTGCATTGCTTTGTATTTTTTCTTTTGTTAGTTTTGCACCAAAAAAATCAAAAATCATTAACACACAAATTAAAATTACCATAGCAAAAGCTATTGATAAAATGGAACTGCTACCAATAATTTTTAAGAAAACATTTTTCTTTTTTTTCTTTTTCATTATTTATATTTATAGAAAAGAGAGGAATAATAATCCTCTCCTTTACCTATAACTTTTATTAATACTTCTTCTGAAATTAAATCCAACATAAAATCCATAAACGATTCATTACTATCTTCAAATTCTTCAAGATACATCTTTTTGAATTTTTTTCTTAATTGCTTTAATGTTAGTTTTTTCATACTTTCAATTCTTCACCCATCAAGTCAACTTCTATTGGTGTTGCAAGTATCTTAACTCTAATTCTATTTTTAGAATTAATAGTTAATAAAAATTCTCCCATTTCTGCTTGCATCAAAAATTCTTTTTGTGTATCAGTTAATGGATTTTGATAAAACAACCTCAAGTATGTTGTTAAGTCATCTTCTTTTAACATACCTACTAATTGATACTGACAATTATTAAAAATTGCAGTTGCACTTCTTACTGAATCATCATCTCCTAAAAAGTCGTGAATACTTTGTGTAGCAGGAATAAATGATCCATGATACTTTCTTATTCTACGAGCAATTTGTTCAAATGTTAGCAATACTTCACTATCAGTATTTTTTAAATATAGATGAAATTCATCTACAACAACTGCTATATTTTTAATTCTCTTTTTATCTTTGTCTTTATCATTTACAATCTTATTTCTAACAATAATATTGTTTAAATAAGTTAATAGGTTTACTAATTGTGTTGTTATTATTCTTTTATTTTTACTATACAATAAATCTTTTACATTAAATGCTATTAAATCAGATTCAAGATTTACTGATGTATAACCATTAAATAACATTGCATCAGTACCTACTTTAAATCTATCTAATAATATTTCTAATTTATCCACTATTTTTAATTGTTCTGGATTAGTAATCATATTTCTATAATCTGGTAAGAAATTAATTAAATCCGTAAATATTGGATAATCAGTATTTTCTAATTTTTCTAAATGAGATATTTTAGTATTTTTTGTTATACCAAATACTTTATATAATTTTTCTATCATATCTAGCATAACTACTACTTCACTCTCTTTGATTTCTTCAAAAGCACATTTAATAAATGTTTCAAGTGAGCCAAGATGTTTAGCTAATGGACAATCTTCATAATTTATTGAATCAACATTAGTAAATTCTTTTTCTTCTTTATCACTTGGAAGAAATCTAACTTGTAGTGGATTAATAATACCACCACTAGCAGAATATAAATCAATATATTCTCCTTTATTTCTCATAACTAATTTTTGATATTCTCCCTCTGCATCAAACAAAAAGCATTTATTTCCACGATTAATTTCATTTACTATCATTTTCTTTAATGTAAAACTTTTACCTCCACCTGTTGATGCAATTATTGCTAAATTGCTTGATGGTCTTAAAGCATCTTTATAAAATAAATCAAATATTGTTGGTAATGCAGTATGAATATCTGTTCCTAACATATAACCTGTTTCATCATTAAAATGTGTTATTGTTAGTGGAAAAGATGCAGACAAAGTTAAAGTTGGAAGATAGTTATGATAATCTTCAAAACCATTTTTTGAAATATCAAATGCTTGCCATCCTTCAAGTTGCCTCATACGAGGAACATCTAACTTGATATGGAAGACATCTGCTATTTTTTTTAGTTCCTTAACCTTTTCTTCTCTCTCTTTTCTATCTCCTTTGATGATTATAATAAAATCTACTTCTTTTATTTTTTCATCTCCGTTTTTAATTTGTGTCATAAGTGCTTGAAAGTTTTCTCTTTCTGCATCCATTTGTGTTGCATCAGATAATTTTCTTGTTGTACTTCTTTCTGACATTAAAAACTCATAATTACTATCTAATCTTCTAACTAATTCATCCATTGGTAGTGTATCTCTTACATGGATACAACATCTTGTGTCTGGAACATTAAATAGTTCCTCAAAGAATAATTCATCAATAAATGGTGGTAGTCTTTTAATTGTAACCACTTGTATTTCTTCTTCATCTGCTTTTATATATCCCATATTTTCACTAATGAAAAATGGAGAGATTAATTCAACTAAATCACTCCACATTAATTGTTCAATACTAGCAGTTGATAAATAAAGATTAACTAAAAACTGATATATTTCTAATTTGTTTGTAATTGATTTTACATTAAGTCTAGGTGTCATATTGTAGCAGTGCATTTTCACTTCATCTTCAATATGTTCTAGTGCCTTATCATTATCACTAACTAACACAAAATAATATCTACTAGTTATAGTTAAGTTTCTTTCTTCTAATATTTCTAATCTTTCGTATCTTTCTTTTAAAAACTCTATCTTCTTTTCATCATTTGAATATTCTTCCATAAGTTTTGTGTAATAATCTTTATTTGCATTAAGATCAATTTTATCATCTAACTTATATATTCTTAAATTCAAATCTTTTAATTGATATAGATATTTTAATTGATGAAAAAAGTTTTGCTTTTGTGTATTAGATGTTAAAGATAAATCTATTGCATCTACCGATAATACTCTAGCAAAACCACCATCACGAAGTTTTATAATACCATCATTATTGACAAACTCTGAATTAGTAAAAGTTTGAGCATTTTTAAACTTTTTTGCTAAAACACTTTTTGAAATATATTGTTGTTTATCTTTCTTCTTATCTTTTTTCTTAATAAACTTTTCAATAATTTTATGTTCTTTATTTTTCTTCTTTTCTTCTTTACTCAGTTTGTTTTTCTTCAATTTTGTTCACCTGTCTTTCTTTTTGATATATAAATATTTTATCTCTTACTAAAAAACTAAATATAAGTCCTATTACTTTATACATTCTATTTTTCTTACTAACATTTATTGGTAATAGACAAAAAATGCCTATCATTAAACCTACTATTGCAGGTATCTTTAATGGAGTAAAACAAAATAAAACTATAAACAATATAATTATAGGTAAAGCAATAACAATATCTGCTACTTCAATACCTTTAAAACCTAAATCTCGTTTTATTGATTTTACTGTTATATACATTTTCTATCTCCTCTCTTTTACAACATATTTTGTCTTCTTCTATAATAAGAAGCATTATAACTTGCTCTTGGCATTACTTTTCTAACTGAATTATTTATACTATTTGCTCCTGCATTTATAAAAGCATCACTTGCACTAAATTTATTAGCATCTAGCTTTCTACCCATTTTTTGTCCAGCCATATACATTGATGTTCCCATTGCTTTTGCAAATTGTTGCATTTTAGTAGGTGCTTGTCCACTTGATGGATCAGTAGTTCCCATTGTTCCAAGAGCCATACCAACTTGTGATAATGCTTGTGAGCCAACTGCTTTTCCAACTTTCATTGCTCCACCTGTTGCTATAAGTCCACCACCAACAACTGCTCCTGTTCCTAATGTTGCACCAATACCTGCCATTTTTCCATAACCCATTAATGACATTAATTGTTCTCTACCAGAAGCTGCACTTACATTTGCACCAATAAATCTATTAATAACTTGACTACCTGTTAGAATAAATGTAGCACAACCTAAATACAATAATGATTTAGTTGTTAGATTCATAAATCCATTTGTAAAGATTGTTGTAGTATTTATTTCTTGCATAACCATAACTGTCAAACTAACTATTAACATGACTACTGCACTTTGTAATGCTAATGATACTAATTGTTCTATAACTGCACCTCTCCTTTGTTTATTGCATACACTCGTTGCAAAAACTATCGGTGCTATTGAAAACAAGAATAAAAATTCAATTTGTCTTCTACCAAGCATTATTCCTGCAAAGAATAAACTATACAAGAAAAATCCTCCACTTATTATTGCCATAATCCAATTAACATCATATTTATAATCTTTTTCATCAGATAATATTACTTTTGATTTTGTAACATACTTTGCTAAATATAATTCATCATCATTAAAAGAGCCACTTTTTACTAATTCTCCAATACTCTTTGTTTCACTAAACTTTTCACTATTCTTATAATGGTCTGTATATGAAATAAACATTGTGAGCATACTATCACTCATTTTTGTATTGGTACTAGTTTCAAATACATTACCTGTATAATTTGATAAAGTAATTGAAAAGTTAGATACTTGAACAAATAAAAATGTGGACATCATGATTAATGTTCCACATTTTACTACTTCCATTATTATCATTTTAAAAGTTGTTTCTTCATCTGGATCTAAAAGTTTATTTACAAATTTCCATATTATAAATAATGCAAACAATGTTACTGCTATTGCCATAACTCCTGTATAAAAACCTTTAAATGTTTGATTATTTGATAATGAATTTATTATATCAAAAGCATTTAATTTTTTTATAATTTCTAAAAGTCCATCTATTAAATCATATATAAATGCAATTATATACCATCCCAGACTTCTTAATAAATCAAAAACTTTTGTCATCATATTATAGTACCTCTTATGTAAATAATCTAATTATAATATTAACTAATGAAATTGCTAAAATAATACCAAATATACCAAGTAATGTTTGCATTATCCTAGTTTTAACTCGTGGCTTTTGGTCAACATCTACAACTGCATACATAATAAAACTAACTACCAAAGCAACTCCTGCAAGAGATATACCTACGGCTAATGCCCAATCAGTAATTTGTTTTATAACTTTTAATACGGTATCAACTGTATATGTTCCACCTTCTAATTGTTGTATTGCTAATACATTAAATAACTTATTCATTTATATTCACCCTTTCTTTTAATTTATCTCAAATAAAAAAGAACTGTGTAATCATCAATAACATTGATTAATAACTACACAGTTCCAAGAAAGATATGTCCTTAAAAAATAAACACTACACCTTATAGAATGTGTAGCTATTAACCTAATTTTCAAAGAACATCAGTTTTTTATTTTGACATTTCTATATTTTTATTTTCTAATCTTTCTATTAATGTATTATTCATATAAGAATTAACAAAATCCTTATTACAAATAATATCTTCTATATCAATTCTATCATCATTACCTGCAACAAAATGTTTACCATCAAAAGAATTATCTCTATCAGTTAAATTTCTTTCAAATATTAATGGTACACTGCTTTCACAATTTGAGTGATATATTGCAAAAAAACCTTTTTGCTTTGTTTTTAAATCAGTATCTACATAGATATTATTCTCTACAATAAAACCTATAACTTCATAATACTGATTAAACTCTTTACTATATGCTTGTCCTCTTACTAGTGGACCTACTTCAGTTGGTCTTAATTCAAATTCTTTTGTATTTGAATTTTTAATAACATCCAAGCATCTTTTGATTTTTTCTTCCATAGAAGAATTATCTAACTCTTTCATAGATTGATAATACCATGTGCTATCTTCTATTACTTTAGATTTTTCTTCTAATATTTCTTTTATAAATATATTACTTTTAGTCATATAACTCTTTTCTTTTTCACTCCATAAATCTAATGTAGTAAAAAATATTTGGTCATCATAATCAAAACCCAAAAAGTAATATTTATTATCATCAAGACCTATAAATGCTTGTCCTTTTTTTAATTCATCTTTCAAGTTCATCACTTCCTTTTTCTACATCATCATTAAAACGACATTGTAATTGTCCATAACCACATATTTTATATTCCTTACTGTTTAATGTTATGTAATCATCTAAATTATACTTTTCTATCTCTGCTTTTAAAGTAGTTATATCTTCTTCTAAAAAATCATAATCTTCTTTCAATTCTTCCCAATCGTTATAATCTACATGACACATATTAGATTCACTTTCACATACATAATCATAAACATATTTTAATAATGGACTTATATTGCTTGTTTTTGGTAATTGAAACTCTGCTCCATTATTTTTCTTTATAAGTTTTAATAATGAATCCATAATTTCTTTTTCAAATGCAGTATTATAATCACAACCAATATCAGAAGTATTATAATAATCAATTACATTTGCTTTTTCTTTTGTATCAAGATTTTCAATAATATATTGAACATATAAATCATCTTCATCATTCCAATAATTTAATATATCGTATTGATACTTATTCATAAATTATCTTTCCATTTCTTCTTGATTTTCTTTTGTTTCAGTTAAATCTTGAACTTGTCCATCTGAAGTATAAACTTTATTATTTTTTCTATCAGTGATTTCAAAACCTAAAATATCAATAGCTTTATCTTTATAAGTTTTTCCATCTCTTTCAACATCTTTTTGATATGTTGAAATTCTACCTTTTACAGAGATCCAATCTCCTTTTTGAATTTCTCTACCATAAGAGTTTACTAATTCTCCCTTTAATACAATAGGAACAAATTGAGTATTTCCATTGTTATTTTGTGCTAAATCAAATCTTAATGTTTGCTTACCATTTGGATTAACATAAACATCATTAATGTTAGCAACATTCCCTTCTAATTCAAATTTGTTTTTTGAGTTTCTTACTTCTCTTTCTACTTCATTATTCATTTTACTTTCTCCTCCTTATTTTTACTAAATTTATTATATATTGCTTTATATATATCAAAATTAAAACCATCCATACTTTCGATTTTACAATCATTGTCATCTAAAAACTTCAAAAACTCTATATTGTAAAATGTATCTCTTGATAGATGTGTTAAATCTTTGATAATAATTTTTGAATATTCTTTATTTTCAATATCTTCTTTCAAACTATTTAATTCTTTCCTATTTTTTAAATCTACACGATTTTCAACTTTATCAAAATAAATAGTGTAATCATAGTTTTTCATAAGACACCAATCTGCTAATTGTTTTAAAAAGTAACTTATTGAATTTGTGGCATTCTTTTTAAAACTAGCATATATTGCAACTTTTTCCATAGATGCTCCTTTCTTTAATAGTTTTGTTGATCTATTAATTTTGCAACAAAAACAATTTGCTTATTAGTTCCACTAACACAAGTAATAAGTGTTATATC
Organism: uncultured Bacilli bacterium; assembly: GCA_944358435.1. GTDB lineage: Bacteria > Bacillota_I > Bacilli_A > RF39 > UBA660 > CAG-877. The sequence continues at coordinate 8,486 of CALVRD010000031.1, forward strand.
AGATATATCAGTTTTGCTTATAGCCATTGTTCCTGTTTTTTCTATTTCATACTTTTTAGATACCTCATAAATATATTTTGTATTTTTATAATAAAGATTAACTTTATCATTTATGTTTAATTTTTTTAAGTTCCTAAAAAATGAAACAGAACTATTACCAGAATGAGATGCTAAATAAATATGACTAATATCTTCATCATCTGGTAATGTTGTTTCTTTTAACATATAGATATTTCTATCTACATTATTATAAGGGCTTGTTTTATCAACTAATCCCCTTTTTAGACTAATTTTTGGTATTTCTAATACTGCAATATAATCTATAACTATTTCTTCTTTCTTTTCGGTTTCTTGTACTCCTTCTTCAGTATTTTCTTCTACAACTTCTTCTTGTTCTATTTCAAAAAATTCTTCAACTAATTGATTATCAAGATTCAGTTGTTTTTCTTGTTCATAATGATTATAGACAAGTACAAGTGAGCCAATAAAGAAGAAAAAGATACCCAAAATAATTAATAATGAGTATCTTTTATTTTTTCTTTGATTTTTTGATTTTTGACATTCCATAAATAACTGTTCCTATTCCTACTATAATTAATCCAGACATACAAATTGTTAAATAATCATATTTTGATGTGTTTGGTACTTTGACAATAATTTTTTCATTTTCCATTTCTGCCTTAACAATTTCTCCATCCTCTAATATTTCAAAATACATTTTTTCTTCATTTAAAATGTAGCCCTCTGGAGCTTCTTTTTCAATTAGATAGTATTTGCCATATCTTAATTCTTCTATAACAATTTTACCCTTATCATCAGTTCTACCACTAAAGATTAATTCATCTTTTTCAGTATAGATTTCTATTAAGGTGTTAGGTAGTGGATTACTTGTTGATACATCAATTTTAGTAAATTCTAATTTACCTACTTTAAATTCATTTATGATAGTGTTTTCAATAATTGCACCATCTTCTACTACTTCAAAATAGATTTTTTCATCATTAATTACATAACAATCTAAACTAGCAATTTCTTTTAAGTAGTATTTTCCATAATCTAATCTAATTTCAAAGTATCCATTTTCATCAGTTGTATGTTCACTAATTAAATTATCTTTTAAATCATAAATACCAAACTTAACTCCTGCTAATTTATTTTCATCTTCATCAATTTTAGTAATTTTTAAAGTTGATGATATTTTTTTGTTAGTCATTTCTGCTTTTACTATTTCTCCATTATCTTTAATTTCAAAATATACTTTCTCATCAGAATATACATAACCCTCAATAGGATTAATTTCTACAATGTAATACTTACCTACAAATAAATCTTTAATAATTATTTTACCTTCTTTGTCAGTTTTACCACTAAAGATTAATTCATCTTTTTCGGTATAAATATTAAACTCAACATTTGGTATTGGATCACTAGTTGCTAAATCTTTTTTAGTAAATTCTAATGTTCCTTTTTCTAACTTATTAAATGCTTTATAAGTTTCATAAACAATAGCAGTTTTATTATCTTTTTGAGTTAATTCAAAATGATGTTCTGTAGTATCTAAAATATAATTATCTTTTGTTTCTACTTCAACAAGATAATACTTTCCAAGTGGTAGTTCTTTACTTTTTACATAACCATTTTCATCAGTAGTTAAAGTTGCTACTAAATCTCCTTTGTTATAGTATAAATAATTACCATCACTTGATTTAATATCTTCATCTGCATATAAATTATATTTAATTCCATTTAATGAAATACTTTCATATTTAAAAGTTCCATATTCAACTACAAAACTTTCTCCATTTTTAAATATTTCAACTTGACCTTTAATTGGTGTATCTTCAAATTCTACTAATACAATAGCACCATAAGTTGTGTAATTATATTCTGTATCAGCACCAATAGTAAAGTTTAATCCATCTTTTGATATTAAATATCCACTTGGACTTTCTATTTCTACTAATTTATAATTACCTGCTTCTAGTTTTAAATATGTAGTAAAAGTTCCTGTTTCATCAGTTAAGAAATTATCATAAACTTTACCACCTACATATTGTGATACATATTGATTAGTATCAGTATTTAATATTTTGAATTTAGTATTAGCAATAGCTATTGTCTTACCTGTTTCACTATCTTTTTTAATAACTTTTAAGTAAGCAGATATTTTATTATTTAAAACATTATAGTATTGTTCTAATTCACTATTTTCATCAACAGTAATAAAGAAATCATATATTTTTTCAAATCCTGTATTACTATTTACTTGATGAAATTTCCATACACCATAAGGTATATCAAGTGTAGCATAACCATTCTTATCAGTTTTTACTTCTCCATATTTTGTTCCATCTGGGTAAAATATTTCAAATGTAATATTTGCTTCTGCATTTAAAAATGTTGTATTTCCATTTACATAGTCGTATTGCTTTAAAATACTAATGTAATTTTTAATAACATCATTTTTAACAGTTATTGCATAATCTTGTTTTACTGATATGAATTGTTCAAATGTATTACTATTTAAATAATAACCTGTTGGTGCTTGTACTTCTTTTATCTTATAGTTTCCATAAGGTAAATCTTTACTTGTAGCAGTACAATCATTTCCAATAGTAATTGTATCTACTACTTTATCATTATGATCTAAAATATTGAATTTAGCACCTACTAATGTTGCTTGACCTAATGCTTGACAACTATTAGTTTCACTATCATATTTATTAACTTTTATTTTTCCTTTTATTACATCTTCTTTTGAAGTAATAGATACTGTTTCAGAAGTCTTAACACTTATTGAATAAGTATTTGTATCTAAATAGTACCCTGTTGGAGCAGATATTTCTTTTATTGTGTAATTTCCATAAGGTAAATCTTTACTTGTAGCAGTACAATCACTACCAATAGTTAATGTATCTACTACATTTCCATGTGAATCTAAAATATTGTATTTAGCACCTACTAAACTTGCTTGTCCCTGTGCCTTACAACTATTAGTTTCACTATCATATTTATTTATTTTAATTTTTCCTTTTATTACATCTTCTTCAACTGTTACATAAACTGTATCACTTGAATTAACAGTGGCAGTATATGTTTGATTATTTAAGTAATAACCTGTTGATGCAGATATTTCTTTTATTGTATAAGTTCCTAATGCTAAATGTTTTGATGTTGCGGTTGAATCATTACCAATAGTTAGTGTATCTACTACATTTCCATTTGCATCAATAACTTGATATTTTGCACCTATTAAAGTAGCATTTCCCTGTGGTGTTGTAGTATCATTTTCACTATCTACCTTTTTAATATTAATTTTTCCACCAGATACATTAAGATTTAATTTTGCTACAACAGGATCTGAAAATCTAAAATATCCCATTTTTTGTGAATTATCATTACTTCCTTTAAATACTATTGTAGTAGTATTATCATAATGTTTTCTAACAACACTTAAACTTAAATTACCTGTTGTTGTAGGTGTAAAATAAATATCATTACCACTAACTCTAACATTAATTCCATCTGCATTATATAGTTCGTATTCACTCATTAGACCATTTGTATCAGTTATTTTATATTCAGTTCCAACTATTACATCCATTGTTGTCCCATTAAAACTAGGTTTATTATAATGAGCATTTACTAATTTCATTATTTGATTTCTCTCATAATTAAGATTAATAAAATCTCCCCATCCACTTGCTTCAGTCCACATTTCTACAATTTGTCCACCTGTTTCTTCCCAAATAAGTGATTGAGTTGCCATTCTATATCTTAAAGTTTGATGACCAGGATAGTCATAACCATAATGACCAATTAATTCTATTTTTTTATTAACTGCATCACTATATGGAGAATTGACAAGACCATCAGCACCAAGATAACTATGAACTGTTATGTCCACTCCTGGCTCAATACAATACACAACTTTTCCATTCATTGTATAAGTATGATATTGTGCAGACATATAAGGTTTTCCTCCACCTCGTCTTGTATAGTAAACATTTGGTATTGCTTCTTCAACTAATGTTTCACTATAAGTCTGTGCATTTAATTTTGTAATACCCATAAAACTTAATATTGTTGTTATAGCTATTGTAATAAGTAATAATATTTTTCTTATCTTCATTATTTCATTCCTTTCATTTTTAAAATTATTCCATAAAAAAAGCAACCAAAGTTGCCATTTTAATTTTCCATCGGATTTGTATAATGGATTTTTAACTTATATCCAATTACTTGTCCCTTATAAATTATTTCTATTGGATCAAAACCTAAAATATTAACTGTATCACTTAATGCTATTTCAAATCCTGCTTTCATACATTCTTCATAAGTATCATATTCAATTTGACTTTTTAATAACTCATATTCTTCATCAATATTATTATTTGATTCAATAGTTTCTTCTTTTGTTTCAACATCTTGTACTTCTTCTTTTGTTTCAGTTGATACTGTAGTATTAGTTTCTTCTTTATCTTCTTTAATATCTTCATCATTTTTTTGTATATCATTATTATTACTTACCGAATTATTAGTATTATTTGATTTACTATTTTCAGTACTATCTAAATTATTTTTTTCTTCTGTATTATCAATAATTATTTCTTCTTTATTAATAGCATCATCAACTTTATCATCAATAATATTTTCATTTATTTCAATATCATCATTTAAGGTAGTAGATTTTTCTATTATATTGTTTTCTTTATTATCATTAATAATTGGTGCTTGTTTTTTATTGTTTAAATCATAAACAAAATAAGAGCAAACACCTGCAACAGATAACAATAAAATTATTATTGCCACATTTAGCAGTTTTTTTCTTTTAATCATATAATACTTCAACTCCCATTCTCATACTTGTTATATTGCAAATAAATGCCATTAAATAAGATATTTTCACTATAATATATATCACTCAAAAAAAGAAATTTTGCAAGACTTTTTCGTGATTTTTTTATAATTATGGAACTTTTTGTCTTTTATACATTCTTACACCTCCTACTTTAGTTTTTTGATAACGAGATTCCTATAAACTCGTAAATATTAATCCATTAAAAAAAGAGCCAAATTATGACTCTTAATGGTTACTATTTCTATTACTACTTATATTCTATTATATTAAATACAATTCCAAATCTAACTATTGCACTATTTTTAATTGTTGTAAATATTTCTCTGCCTAAATCAAATTTTGTTTTTAATGATGCTTCTGATCTACCACATAACAAACAATCATTAATATAAGCATTTTCTTCTTTTGACATGATAGCATACAACTTATTTAATTGAATATTAAACTCATTATATTCTTCCTCGTTATCTAACTTATATTCTACTGCTTTGCCGACAGGATCTGATATATTGTTTGTAAATGCCTCAAGTCTTGGTCTATAATTTGGTGTTAATCTAACATGATAGCCATTAATGAATTTATTTCGTGCAATTTTAAATTCTCTTAATTTTTCTACTACCCTTTCATAAGTAGCAGGAATATCATATACTGTCATTTCATCTTTCGTTAAAGTCAAATTATCTGCATATTCTTCTGGGATATTTTGTTCTACTCTTGAATCCATAGTAACCACCTTCCTTAAAACAAAAGAGAGAAAATTGGGGGACAAAGGTCCTAATCTTCTCTCTTTTTAATTTTTGACATATCTTTTTTTGAGGAGTCTAAAAAAACTGATTTCATTAAATTTACGACATTTTCATAATCAATTTTAGATGAATAAACATTTTTTTCGTAATTCATACTATCAACCTCATTTCCATAAAAAAGGAGTGAAAAAGTCAGTAACTAATCTTAAAATAGAAATTGATACTGCTTCTTCTACCCTAATAACAATTATATCCGTTACAAATAGCAAAGCTATCAATAACTTAAAATTAATTGTTTTCTATTCTATACTTTTTGGAAAAATATGTCAATACCTTTTTTTCAAAAAATTCCCTAAAATGCACTAAAAAAGCAAAGAAATAATAAGTTCCTTTGCATAATTAATTCATTTTACTATATTATACCACTTGACAAAACGGAGTCAAGTTTATTTCATGTCTAATTTATGTCGTTTTGTGCTTTTTTTGTGTCGTTTTAAAAATCAAAATATTTTTAGTCTTTTAACTCATCTAAAAGAGAGTTTTTTACTTCTTCTAAAAATTGTTCTTCGGATAATAATTCTATTTTATTTTTAAGTTCAGTATATTTTTCAATAGCAATTTGTTCTACATTTTCTTTACCACCAAAAATATTATTAACACTATAATTACCTTCTTCTATCTTCATAGTAGTAATTACACCATATTCATATATCATTTCTTGTTTTAATGGTAATACTTTATAATCTTCATCCAATTCCACAGGATTAGTATGCAAATATTTTATTAAATACAAATCTATTATAGTATTTTCTTTTTGTATAGTATCTTTAAATAAATAAATATCTTTGCTTATTTCTTTATTGCTTTTTTTAATTTCATTAAACTTTTCTGTTTCACTATCTATATAATCTTGTAAAGTTCCTACATCAATATTTTCTTTTTTTAATTGTTCATATTCTCTTTTATAATTATTATCTTGTACCAAAATTGCCAAATCATAAATTTCTTTAATCTTGTTCATATAATTTTATCCTCATTTCATTATAAATACTGCTTAATTGTAAATGTGAATTTTTATATAAATTATTGTATCACATAATTGTACTATTGATAACACATTTACTTATAAATTTACTACAAATTTATAAATTGTTTTATATATTCTTGTTTGCATAACCTCATAAACCAAATAACCTAATATTCCTGCTTCTGCAACTGTCATCAAAATAAATATGTCGTTACCAAAACCTGCACCAGCTACCGACAAAGTAAGGTTGTAAGGTATTTGAGTAACATTGCATATATAATTAGCAAAATTAAAATTAACATCTATTAAATACATACCACCAATAATTAAAGCAGTTATGATAATACTAAAAATTATTGATTTAAACAAAATAACTATAAAATCTTCAAAGTCTAAATAATACATTGTTCATACTCCTTTCCATTTAATTATATCACATTTTTAGGTAATAGCCCGACAATATTAATAATTTTTCTGTTTTAAATGGGAAAATTATATATGGAGAGGTGTTAACTAATGATATATGAGAGAATGAAAGATATAAGGACTTA
>CALVRD010000032.1 GCA_944358435.1 uncultured Bacilli bacterium
GATATAGTCCAAAAAAATTTTATAGAGAAAAACAAGCATATAATTATAGTTATAATTGAAAAAAATGACTAATCTTTGTATGGACCTTTCTTTAAATGTCAAATAGGTTAAGTTATCAGAGAAAGAAATAAAAGAAATTATAGCAAATAGTTAATAATTATATTCTCTAACAAGTAGTGATTTATAATACTAAATTGAGCGATTACCTTATTTAGACAAAAAAGATATATAAATAGTTATATTTTATACTTTTTCATAGCTTTTAGTTTGACATTCATTGATATTTATGTTAAAGTTATTAAGCAGAACGAAAAAAGACCGAAGGAGGAATAAAATTATGGCTATTAATATATCAAAAAGAACTGGTAACGTAAAAAACAAAAGATCTCATGCTTTAAACGCTACTAAAACTAGACAAAATTTAAATTTACAAGTTTATAGACTAGCTGATGGTACAAAGACTAGAATTTCTACAAAAGAAAAGAGAACTTTATTAAAGAATCAAAAAGCTGCATAATAATATGCATTTTTTTGTTTAAAAAATTACAGAAAAAAGCAAATACTATTTATTAATATTTGCTTATATTTTAATACGTATAAAGTTAATTTTAAGTAATTCAAATTAACTTTTTTTATTGACAAAAATAATCTAAATCTTTAGCAGTCTTTAATACATCTTCTTTACTATCATTTAGAGAAAATTCCGCTTTAGTTACAACATTACTTTGATGATATATATTAAGTTGGGTTGTATCTAATTCTTTTAATTCTAAAGAAACTACTGTTTCAAATCCATTATCTTTAAGAGTTGATAGAATTTTATATCCCGGTATAGTTAATATTTCAAATCCTTGATAAGCTGCAAATAAATTAGAAATATTAGGCACAGCAAACGCTTCTTTACCAAGTGTTGGCTTAACACTCATAACTTTAGTATAACTATTTAATTTTCCATTATTAAATATTAAAGTCATATTTACAGTTGTATCCATACCTTCAACACTACCTAAATTTGTATATTGACAACTTAAAGTTTCAATAGGTTTACTATAATCTTCCTCTTCTCTACCTTGATAAATCCCAGTTGCACTTTGTGGATTTTTAGCATCATCTATAAAAGCCGTTAAACTATTATAAGACGCTCCAAATGTAATGCACATTATTCCTAAAACTGCTAAAAATATAGCTGGTTTTTTGCTTACTCTTTTCTCATATCTAGCAACGCGTTCTAATTCACTAAGATTTAAAACCTGTGTTCTTGTTAATTCTTCCTTGGCTAATCTCTCTTCCTTAGTCATTCTTTTCATGTCCGCCACCTCTATCCTTAAATTAATTATAACAAATATTAATTTAATAACCAAGAAAAAAATAACTATTTTTTAGTTATTTTTTGCGAGCATCAAATTTTTTTCTTTCTTCTGTATTAAGAATTCTTTTTCTAATACGTATATTATTAGGTGTAACTTCTACTAATTCATCTGAATTAATATAGTCTAAGGCATATTCCAAAGTAATTGGACGAGGTCTTTTTAGAACTACTGTATGATCAGAGCCAGCTGCACGAGTATTTGTTAATTGTTTTCCCTTTACAACATTGACAGCTAAATCATTTTCGCGATTACATTCTCCAACAACCATTCCTTCATATACTTCAGTTCCTGGTTCAATAAACATTACACCACGATCTTCTAAGTTGCCAATTGAGTAAGCAGTTGATGCACCATTTTCCATTGAAACAAGTACACCGAGCTTTCTTTCCCCCACTTCAATATTTTCATATGGAAGATATTCTTTAAAAGTATGGTTCATAATTCCATAACCTCTAGTTATAGTCATAAATTCAGTTGAGAAACCAATTAAACCACGAGATGGAATTGTGTATAGTAAACGTACTTGATTTTCAAAATGACTCATACTTTCCATACGTCCACCACGTGTTCCAAGTTGTTCAATTACTGATCCAACACTTTCTTCTGGAACTTCAATTTGTAATTCTTCATATGGTTCATATTTTTGTCCATCTATTTCTTTAATAATTACACTAGGTTTTGATACTTCAAGTTCAAATCCTTCACGACGCATATTTTCAATTAAAATACCTAAATGTAATTCACCACGACCACTAACTAGGAATGATTCATTAGATGCCGGTCTAACTTTTAAACTTACATCTTTTTGCGTTTCACGAATTAAACGTTCCTCAATTTTTCTAGCAGTTAAAATTTTACCATCACGACCAACAAAAGGTGAAGAGTTAGTACCAAAAGTCATTTGTAAAGTTGGTTCGTCAATATGTAATTGTGGAAGAGGCAATATATTACTATTATTACAAATTGTTTCCCCTACTGAAATATCAGCAAGTCCTGCTACCGCAACAATATCTCCTGCCTCAGCTTCAGAAATTTCAATACGATTATATCCATAATATCCAAAGAGTTTTTGAATTCTAAATTGTTTAGTGCTTCCGTCTAATCGACAACAAGTAACAATTTCTCCCGTTTTAATCTTACCATTATGAACACGTCCAATACCAATTCTTCCGACAAATTCATTATAATCTAATAATGCTGGTTGGAATTGTAATGGCTCATCTGCACTACCTTTTGGACTTGGTATTTCATTAACAATTGCATCTAACACTTCAGTAAATCCTGGAGTTTGCTGTGCTAAATCATCACTTTCTGAACAAGTTCCATTTAAAGCTGAACAATATAAAACTTTAAAATCTAATTGTGAATCATCTGCTCCAAGTTCAATAAATAAATCTAATACTTCATCTAATACTTGTTTACATCTAGCACTTGGTTTATCTACTTTATTAATAATAACAATTGGTTTTACTTTAGCTTCAAATGCTTTTTTTAAAACAAATCTTGTTTGTGGCATTGGTCCCTCATATGCATCAACTACCAATAAAACACCATCTACCATATTCATGATACGTTCAACTTCTCCACCAAAGTCAGCATGACCTGGAGTATCAAGAATATTAATCCTTACTCCTTTATAATCAAGAGCAGTAGTTTTAGCTAAAATTGTAATACCACGTTCTTTTTCAATAGCATTAGAGTCCATTGATACATTACTTGTATCCTCATTTTCTCTAAACATTCCTGAAGTCTTTAAAATTTCATCAACCAAAGTAGTTTTACCATGATCAACGTGTGCAATAATTGCAACATTTCTTTTTTCCATTGTACGACACCTCTTCTTTACGACGTTTCCCATTGTAACATACAATTAAAAAAAATACTAGTTTTTTCTAATATTTTTTCATACAAATAACTTAATTTAAATTAAATAAACAAAAAAGACTACCTACCATATTGTAAGTAATCAAAGTTATTTTTGTCTAATTTTTCTTTTTATTATTTTTTCTTTTTACACTTTTTAAATTTTATTTTAATTTTTTCAGATGATATACTACCCAAAATAATTCCTACCATAAATCCCCTAAAAATCCATAAAGTAATATATATCAAATTATTAAACCTAAAATTTAAAATTATACCTGATAAAAAACCAAACATCATCCCAAGTGACATCCACATTACTAAACTTACATCATTTTCTTCTTCAATATTATCCTCTTTTATTACCTTTTTCTTATCTACATTATTCTTTTAAATTAAACCTCACTTAATCTTATCATAAACCACATAAAAAGGCACTAGTTTTTTCTAGAACCTTTTCTTACCTTTGCATATAAATAATTTGTAGCAACACAAACATTTATCAAAAAAATTACCTTTGGTTCAAACCGGTAATTTCCAGTTTAAACAACACTACCTAGTAAAACATTAGTAATAACCGAGAGATTAAAAGTTACTTTTCTAATATATTTATCTTTATTCATATATTTCTCTTCTCTTTAATTCTCTTACAAATCTTTTTATAAAAATAACTAATAATTAAAATAATTAATAATACCCTTATAGGCCACTTCAATTTACTTACATAATTATTAATAATAATCCAATTATTACCCAAAGCATAACCAACATAGACAAAGACAAATGTCCAAGGAATTGAACCAATTATTGTATAGATTAAAAATTTTGTAAATGATAATCTCATTATCCCAATAGGTAATGAAATTAATGTTCTAATTATTGGAAAATTTCTCCCTATTAAGGCTGCAACTAAACCATACTTTTGATACCAAGAATCAGACTTTTCAATATCTTCTTCTTTCATAAAAAAATACTTTCCATATTTCCTAATAAATGGTTGTCCACCAAAATAACCCATAAAATAAATAACTATTGCACAAAATGTACTTCCTAATAAACCAGTTAAGAAGGAACCCCAAAAAGAAAATATTCCTCTTCCTGCTAGAATTCCTCCTGTAGCCAGTATTAACTCACTTGGAATAATAATTATAACTGCTTCTAATACCATTCCAAGAAACATTCCTAAATATCCATAATCACTTATTAAGTTAACTACAAAGTTATCCATTACATCACCTATAAAATAATATGAAAATAGTTAGCTTTTTTTACTTAATAAATAATTTATTCTACATTTTTACGAACAATAACATATTTAATTTCTTCTTCTATTAATTGGTTATTATCATATAATTTAAAAACTATTTTATAGGTACCACTAGTAAGATCACTAGCTAAATTAAATTTAAGAGTAGCCTTATTATTAACATTAATATTTAACATTTTTTCATAATCAGAACTAGCTATATAAAGCATTGAACTAGGATCAACAAAATAATTAGTAAATAAACTATTAATAGGTACTTCAATATATTCCATTGTATCTTTATTTTCTGTACTACGTTTATAAAGACTAATTCTAGCATTAGGATTATTTAATACTGAATTAAAACTAATTGTATATTCATTATAATTTAAACCAGATTCATTTAATCCTGTTTCTCCATAAACTAATTTTGTTTCATCTTCGGTTTCAACAACAATAGAATTATCACTTCCAACAACAGTTACTAAAATATCAACTGAAGATGACTCTAAAGTATGAGAATTATGTCTACCATCAGGAGATGCAAACAAAGTAAATCTTAAAGTATAAGTACCAGAAGGTAACATTTTATCAGTTGTAATATAAATCTTTTTACTTAAATTAGATACTTTACCAGCTAACTTAATTCTAAATACTCCATCACTATCAGCAAAATATCTTATATTATCTATCATAATATTTGTACCAGTAAGCATACTAGAACTTACCTGTTTTAAAGTACTATCAAGCACTTCTATATTTAATCCCATACTATTAGATTCATAATTTGTATTAATAATAGCCTCACTATTAGCAGTTTGATCATACATAACATTAGTTGATAATGAAAATTCATTTACAAGATCATAATATAAATAATTATTATCAGTAGTAACTTCTTCACTTAGTACTACATTAGAACTATCATAAGTATTATAAAACATCAAATTCTGTCTAATACCTAAAACAGATATTAAACTTCGATCTTCACTATTACGAAGTTCAAATAACATACTATTACCTAAATTAGTACCTGTAACGGTTGTTTCTTTAAAATCAAATATAAATATGAATTCTTCTAATACTCTTCTATCATTAGCTGAATAGTATGTTAAATTAGCCTCAGCATCATTATAAGTATTATTATTATTAATATTTCCCATCTTAATAAACTCACTTAAACGGTATGAAATTTCTCCATCATTATTTAATTGATCAAGAGACATATTATATCTATTTTCATCAATTGTATAATAATAGTATTTTGGATTATTACGTCCATCACCAATATCAATCATTGTAATTTGAGTTCCAATTGGTAGTGCCCTATTAGTTACTAAAGTATGATAATTACTATTATTTATTCCATAAAAATCTTCAAAACTTTCTGTTCTAGCAAATATTGAATAATAAGCTGTAAATTGACTTTGATTAGTAATATTTACAGATGTAGCTGAAGGCATTTCATATTTTTTATCATAAGTAATACTAGCATCATAGAAATCATTATCATCAAAATCAGTTGCGGTAATATTAACCGTAATTGTTATAAGTTGAACATCATCCTCAATTTCATTCTTTGGAGTTTTTGCTTGTAGGCTAATAACTACTGTTCCTATTTCTTCATTTATTGTAATATTTTTTGCATGATATAAATAAAACATTAAAGATGGAGCTACTTGTTGACTATCAGTCTTAAATGTCGTATCTCCTTTATATTTTACACCATCACCTGTAAAGAAAGTAGTTACCCCACGATCTGTCCACTCACGAGTCTCAGTCTTTATAGATAAACCTAATATTTTATTAGCATCATCTGGATTAGAAGCAATTTTCGGTACATCTGTTGGTTCAACTAAACTAACACCATTTTTTAGCCCTTCCGAATTAAATCCAATAACATCAAAAGTCGTATTACCTGCCGAAAAATCAATCATTGAAAGTTCCAAAGCACCTAAAGATGCGTACTTAGAAGCATTCAAATCAACAGTATAATTAATAGCTTGAATACCAATAGTCCACATATAATAACCTGCTTCTGGAGGAATAGGTTCAATATATGCCGTTGTAACATTAGTATAATCTTCAGATAAATAATTTGTATAAAATCCATCAACTGTAATATCATGATTTAAAGAGTGAAGACCTAATACATAAGAACCACCAATGATCATATCACCAGCATCAGCACTATCCCCATAAGAAACAGAATCATCATATACTCCATATTGGAAAGTACCACTATCATAAGAATTATACATCCCAAAGAAAGTCATACCTTTAACTTTACCATAGGCAGTAGCAGCTTGATTAATAGTAATATTTAAATTACGATTAGAAAGCAAATACAATCTATTATCTACATTCTTTGTAACTGTTTTAGTCTCATCATCAATATCAACTTTAGCAACAACTTCTTTTCCATTAATATCTACTAGACTCTCAAATTCTTTTAAAAGATTAGCATTTTGTTTTAATAATAAAACTGTATTATTTTTTACTTTTAATAAATCAATTCTATTAAAAGAATATTTAATTGTTGAAAAATCATTAGTTCTATCAGTTGTACCAGATAATTCAATAACTGAATTGTCAAGAACTACTGTATCTGCTCTTTGTATAGATATATTCTTACTTGGTTCATCTCTAGTACCTAAATTTTTAATAAAAATATCTGAGGTACCACTAGAGCTTGAAGCATTTCCCGATCCAAATATACTACCATTTATTAAGAATTTATGACCATTATCAATATATTCAGAGCCATCTATATATATATTAATTGCATCTGTTACGGAAATAAATTCAAAGTCATAGATATCAGATCCTGAAGCATTAGCCTCTCCACCACCAAATACTGTTCCTTGAATAATAATATCACTCTCAATTAAGTCATTATTTGAAACAACATTAGTTCCTATATTAGTAATAGTTTTACCATAAACAACTGAAGTATTTGCTCCACCATAAACATTTCCATAAATTGTTGCTCCAACTATATTAACAGTTGCGGTTGAATCACTTGCTGCAGCATCACCAGTAGCAGCCGCATTACCACTTCCAAAAACAGATCCTGCTAAAGGGGGTTTAGTTGTCGAAGTACCAATTACCGAATTACCATCAATTGTAATAGTCGTATTATGAGAAACAATGGCAGTTGAACCATTACCTCCAGCATAAGCACTACCATCAACATTTGTATTAGTTAAGAAAACTTCTGTATTACCAAGTACAACGCCTTCATTACCACCGCCATAAACATTTACCTTAATAATTGAATCATTAATATCAACATAAGTATCTTTATTTACACCAGCAACATTTCCTCCACCATAGACATTATCTATTAAAGAGCTTATGATAACAACTTTACCTTCATTAACAATTGCTTGGTAACCTCCACCATAAACATTACCAATAGTAGCATTCTTAACTGTAACATATGGATTAATAGTTAAACCACCCATATTATTTCCACCATAAACATTAGCAGCAACAAGTGAATTTAAAGTACTAGTATCATTTCCTACTTCTACATTAGCAGTCGTTATATTACCAGACATATTAGATCCACCAAAAACATTAGTAAAATTACCAGAAATTAATTTGATATTTGAAGTAGTAAGTCCAGCTTCATTTCCTCCACCATAAACATTATTTACCATACCACCATTAACAGTAATATTAGAAGTAGTTGAAATAGCATTATCTCCACCACCAAAAATATCACCAATACTTCCACTATAAACTAAAATATTTGTAATAGCAGTAGATCCTCCACTGTTATTACCGCCATAGATACGGCCTAAATCAACACCATTTACCACAATTTTACTAGTATCTACATTACCAAAAACATTAGATCCACCAAATATATAATGTCCAACAACTCCATTCAAAGTAATATCAGTAGTATCACAGCTTGCTTGTTCTCCTCCACCATAGACATCATTTACTTTAACTTCTTGAATATTTACTTTAGAGGTATTAGTATCAGCTAAACTACCCCCTCCATAAATATCACCTAAAATATTTGATCCTTTTACATTAACATTACTATTACCTGTAAGCCCTCCACTATTATTACCACCATAGATATTATTAACTGTACCAGAAGTAACTGTAACCTTAGAATCATTAACTGTACCACTAGAATTGGATCCTCCAAATAAATTAGTAACAGTAGCACCTTGTAAATAAATATCGGATGACTTCTGACCAGTATTATTTCCACCACCAAAGGCATTGCCAATAGTACCACCATTTAAATAAACAATATCCATACCATTTGGACTACCAGCAGCATCATTTCCACCAAAAATAGAGCCAATATTACCACCATTAGTAGTAACAGTAACATTTCCTGCAACATAAGGCGTATAGGTAGAACTTCCCATTCCTCCACCAAAAACAGAACCAGAAATTATCCCTTTATTAACGACAACACTAGTTTTATAGTTAGTAACAGTTGTATTTCTAGTAGTATTATTTACTGTACCAAAAGCACTACCACCATAAACGGAATTTTTAATATTAGGCTCAAACGCATAAGCATTATCCCCAATCTTTACAGATACATCCCGAGAAACATAAGTATTATTACCTTCTCCACCACCGTAAACATCTCTATTAACTACACCACCTAAAACATTAACATTAGTATTACCATAAACAGTTCCATTAATTCTTGATCCACCATATAAAGAACCAATTACATTACCACCAGTCATTTCAATATTAATAGTCGAAATTTTACTACTTGTTCCGGCACCATTATTGTTTCCACCACCATAAACAGATCCATTAATAGTACCACCTTTTATTTTAATATTAGTAATATTAGTATTTGAAGAACTACTATAGCCTGTTGCTCCATAGTTTCCACCACCATAGACATTATTTCTAACTAAAGCTTTCCCATCAATAATAACATTTGAATTATCACAAGACCCAATACTGTTATTACCATTCTTACCATTTCCAATACCAAAAACAGAACCAGCTTCTACTTGACTTTCTCTCTCTTCAGTACCTAAGTAATTACTATTACCAATAATTGCATTTCCACCTACATAAACATATGGCGTACCAGTAAGAGTACCTTCATTATTTCCACCTTCAATACCATTAGATCCACCAAAGACACTATAGTTAATAGTACCACCGGTAACTTGAACAATTCGATTACCATAAGTTTCTGATCTACCAGCACCACCAATTACTAAATCAATAGAACCACCTTTAATATACATATAAGTATCATTATAAGCTCTTTGACTACTAGCAGTTAATGGACCTCCAATTAAATTATAAATATAGCCACCCTCAACCGTTATAGCACGAGGAGAATAATGTGTACCACCATTTCTACCACCAACATAAATACCAGTAGCATAATCATAATGATTAGAACCAAAACTACCACTTTTAACAGTTAAATCTAAAGCAATATCCGTATTATTTTTACCGCGAATGGTACCTCCCCATGAACCAGAAGCACAATGTCTTACTTCTAAATTATCATTGTTATTTGTAACCCGATCATAATCAGAGCCGTATATACCCCGAGCATTCAAATAATCAGTTCCACCACTTGTCCCTGCAGATAACGCCATTGATTGAGCTAAACTAGATTCAACAATTAACCGATATTTAGTTAAATTAGCAGAACTTCCAGTACTACCACTTGTTCCCCCAACAATAGCATTGAAATTAATATAATTATTATTCTTAATAATTCCACGTCCAATTTTTAAGTTATTCCAACGCCCATAAATAGTTCTAGAAGTTCTTGAACTAGTCGGAGTAACTTCACCATTTGTAGCAGAAGTAGTAGTATAAATTTTCATATTTTCAATTGTCGTATCAGCATATATATTAACAGATAAACTATTTATATTAAAATACGCAGAATTTCTATAATCATTACCATTATAAACACTAGTAAATGTAAACGGTTTATTATTCGCAGTTCCCCAAGTATAAGAAAGTTTTGCACGCAATACTACAATATTAGTATCTCTTGTTACAAGATAATAATAAGAATTACTACTTGTATCAACAATATTTACATTACCATCATTATCATAATATTGAATTAATTCATAATAATCACATCCACCATTTGTTGTACAAGTACCACTAGTTTGATAAACACCTATATTATTATAATATCCAGCAATAGATGAATTTCTAGGAATAGTTACTTTCTTATAGTACCCCGTTGCAAGATCTCCATCTTTAATTCCATCCATTTCATCATATCCAATAATTTGTGGTATATGAACAGTCATCCGATTATTAATAAGTTCATAATATGTTAAATCAGGATTATAAGCATTATCATCATTACGAATATAATAATCACATCCACCAAAATTCATACAACGGCCATTAACATCATTACCAGATTTATCTACAGCTCCATCTGGATAGTTACCCCAAAAATTGGCACTTCCAAAAATATAATATTGAGCCATATCTTCGTAAATAGGTGTTCTACCTCCAATTTCTTGCATCCCAGCAGCATTCAAACTATTAAAAGCTGTATTCCATACACCATTAGAATTAGATGTAATTTGATATACCTTGGCTTTTACCCAACTAGCATTCATTGTAATAGAAATATCATCCGGAATACCATTAGTATAAGTTACTGGAACTTTAACGTGTCTAACATAATAATCATAATCATATGAAATTATAGCTCCAGGATAATCTGTTACCCATCCATTAAAACCTTTATCATTAGGTCTATCAGTAAAAGGATTATCTATAAGTTCAATATCAACATATCCATTTTCTACAACATAATACTTATAATAAATATATTTACTTTGCTGTTCACTAACACTAACATATCCCACTAAAGAAGGATCACTAATATCACTACCATCATAAGCTATATATACTTTTACTAAATTTAAACTATTATAAATATTTTTATTTTCAAGTGTTGGAAGAGTACCATCAGAATCAGTATAATTTTTACCCATATAGTAATTATAATCACTATCTAAATCATTAACATAAACTGTATCTCCTACCACTCCAGAATCATGTAAACTAATAGGATTTTTAGCACTAAAAGCAAATGTTTTAATAGCTTCTACATCATCACTACTATTATTAACAATTGCTATTTTTAAATAATCATCAAATACCCAAGTATAATTAAGATCTAAATCCTTATTTAATTCAATAATCAAATTATCTCTACTAATAACATTCTTACCATCACTATAACCATCATCAGTCCTTACAAAAGTATTATAAATAACACCATCACTATTAACATAATCTGATATATTATTTTTTAAAGTTAAATTAATATCAACATCACTAATAATATAATTAGCATCACTTAAAAGAGTATTACTAATTCTACCAAAAGAAGTATTATAATTTGCCTTAATAGAAACACCAACATAAATATTATTAAAAGTAACATTACTTCCTATATAAGCAGAAAAACCTCCTATCATATTATCTTTATTTTCCAAAGTATTATCTAAATCAATACTACTATTATAAATAGATATATTACTAATTTTAGAAAAATCTCTAATCTCTGATACAACAGTACCTATTTTATATAAATTATTAGAACTACTAGGATTAACTATTAAATTATCAATGTTTAAATTAATTATACTTGCTCCATCAGTAATAGAAAATAATCCATAATAATCATATCCATTAATTACTTGGCCATTAATATTTTTAATATTTTTAATAGTATATCCCCGTCCATCAAAATGTCCTTTAAATATATTATCTCTATTACCAATAGCAATCCATTCATGATTATCTAAATTAATATTATTACTTAAAGCATAATATTTATCACTATATATACTATTACTTTCAATTACTTGTTTAAAATAAGCAAGTTCTTCTCCATTACTTATTAAATAAGGATTTTCTATTGTTCCATTACCAAGAGAAAAAGACGAAGCAATTGTAACTCCGTCCCATCTAACTTCTGTATCATTACTGAAACTATTCTTTGCAGTAAGAATACTAATTAGACCAAAAGAAGCCATTAATACTAGTAATGTACATATAACACTAAAGATTAACTTGTTCTTTATTCTATTTCTTCTTACCAAAGAACATCCCTCCATTAATTATTTACATAACTTTTTAGCTTTGCATATTTTTCAATTCTATTTAATTCAAATACATTTTTATTATCATATTTATCTGATATCTTTTGCATAAAAGTAATTAAAGATTTTAACTGTCTTTTTCCATAAGTATCAGTCTTTTTAATTTCTTTAAAATAATTATTTTTATCAATTTGTATCTTATATTTCATAATTTTAAATATTCCATCAAAGAACTCTTCATCATTATATAATATTGCAAAAGTAAGAATTCTTAAAAAAATATATATAGGCATATCATAAATCTTATTTCTAAGATTTTCATAAAGTCCAGCTTTATCTAAATCATAATCATATATTTCTTTAAATGTTGGATGACTAACTGTCTCAACTAATTCAATTGTATCCCCAAAATTAATAATATGAGCTAATTTATATACATATTGAAATCTAGTTAACCATTTTTTATTTAAACGTGTAGTAGTAAGTGTATTATTTTTAATTCTAAGTAAATTAGAAATTAATTCTAATAATTCCTTTTCCCTTTCTTTAGCACTATTAAGTTCTTTTGTAACAATATTATTATTTTCAATATCTATTACTTCTTCAAGTTCAAGTACTTCTACTTCTTCATCTTCTTCAATTGCTTTTTCTTGTGCTTCTTGTATTTTAATTACTTCACTAAGTGGAATAGTAACTGTAAGTCCAGTTGACTTTTCTTCTTTTTTCTCTTTAGTTACAAAAATATCATCAGGTACAGTACCACTTTTACATTTTTTACTTTCTTTTAAAATAAATCTTTGTATTATACTTTCAAAGTTAATTAATGCTAAGAAGATAAATAAGATAAGGAATGTCGCTATAAGTTTAAGTAAAAAACTAGGTGAAATTGCCAACTTAACAATGCCAATCATATCATCTTTAGTAATTGGCTCATCTTCCACATTATTAACATCACCTTGAGCAATTAATTTATCTCCAGATATTCTTACTAATCTATGAGTAATAATATTACCATCATCATTAATATAAGTAATTATATCGTGTACTTTAGGATTATCATCTATTTTAACTATAATGATATCATTAACTTCCAATGTACCAGACATGCTCCCAGTCTTAACAACAAAATAAGTATATCCAAAAACATTAACATAATCCTTCTTCATAATATCAGTAACAATAAATGTATAAATACACAATGACACTAATAAAGCTAAAAATATATATCCAATAGACTTAATAATTTTCTTTAAATAAGTCATACAAACACCACACTATCTATTCTTTCATTCTTAATTATAACATATCAAAAAATAAAAAAAAAGAAAATACGACTAGGTATCACTCAAAAAATATCGAAAATTAAATTATATTGACATTATCTATCTACAAGGTCAAAAAATAACCAATATTTTCTATTAACTATTACAAATAATTGACTATTAATAGTAAAGTATATTTGCCTATATAATAAAAAGATTTTAATAAGGCAAATACTTATCATTATTAAAAATATTTTGTCCTTTTACATTCTCAATCCTTTGATTTTGACTTCTCCGTCTTTCTTTTTCCTTCTCTTTTTCCGCTTCAATTCTTTTGCGTTCAACATCAACAGCATCACTTAGTGTATTTACCAAACTGTTAAAACATGCAATTGTCTCATCAAGAGATTCAGAAATGCTAAAAAGATTCATAGTAGTTCCGCCAGATGATATCTTAAAAACATCTCTATACTCATCTAAACTTTCATAAAATTTAACTACATTACCAATAGATTTATCTTCAACACTCATTAATTTTCCTCCCTATCACCCAATAATTTATTTTTAAAATTAACAAACTTAGAAACATACCTAGAGCTTTGTTCAATACTATCACTAGCATCATTCTCTACTTTTGATAATTTATCTTCATTTTCAATATTTTCAGCATTTTTATCTTCATTTTCAATAACTTCAGTATTTTCGTCTTCATTTTTAACATCTTCAGCATTTACATCATCTTCATCTTGATGAGATTTATCATAATAAATCTTACCACCAAGAGCAGCTGCAGCTGCTGCAGTAATAGCCATCGGTACAGCAACACTTGAACTTTTAACACCAGATATTTTACCAGTATTTGGAGATGGAATTAAAAAAGCACCGGAAATTCCACTAAAATCTTTCAATTCTGATAATGAATTACCAAGCTGATTGCCAAGTTTTTTCTCATCATCATTCAATATTAAATCATCATCAATAATCTGCGAACTGTTTCCAAACTTATTAGAAGTACTACCAGGGACATTAGGAATTACAAGTTCTTCATCGCCAGTAGAAGGGGTTTTTGTATCAAAATCACTATCTTCTGGCAAAGATCCTATCTCTCCATTACCATCTTGAATATCATCTAAATCATCGCCAATGTCAGAACCTGTAGAATCTCTTCCAAAATCAAATCTGCCGCCAGAACCACCACTAGAATTAAAACCAGAGCCATTACCAAATTTACTGCTCAGAAAATTATCCAAAATCCCCTTGCTTTTCCAATCAGACCATTTTCCGTCACCATAGTCTTCTATCGCACTTATAACACCATTAAGCTTATTTCTAGAAGATTTTATATCATTTGAAAATTGTTTAAAGCAATTTTCAATATTTGTAGTTGAAGTATCAATTGCAATAGCAATTGTAGGATCAGCAGCAGCAAACGTTTCTAAATCTTCTACCTTCTTCTTAATAGTCTCAACAGCAGTTTCCATAGTTGTCACAGTATTATCGAACACACTATTAATTTCTGTAAAAATTGTAGAATAATTATCACTTAAAAACATAGAATAATCATTTGAACCAACCGAATAAGTCGGAAAACTAATATAATTCTCTTCCAATGACAAACTTTCACTATCATCACTATAGCTATCTTGTGTCTTGATACTATCATTTAACATAGAGTCTCGCACATTACTTAAAATGTCTGCATACATAAGACCATCATCACTATTAATCCATTCTAAAGCTTGTTGATCTCCATTT
>CALVRD010000033.1 GCA_944358435.1 uncultured Bacilli bacterium
GGTGCTGGTTCAACAATTGGTACCGTTTGAGGAGCAACTGGTGCTGGTTCAACGATTGGTACTGTTTGAGGAGCAACCGGTGCTGGTTCAACGATTGGTACTGCTTGAGGAGCAACTGGTGCTGGTTCAACAATTGGTACTGCTTGAGGAGCAACCGGTGTCGTTTCCATTTTTGGCATAACTTGTGGTGTAGACATTACTGGCTCTACAGTTACATTTTGAGTTTGCCCAGTCACTTGATCTACTGGTGCTGGGATGTCATGTAAACTTGGAGTTCCAACTTGGTTAGGAACATCTGAAACTTCAGGCATTGCTGTTTCAACACTATTTATATTATCTTGTACTGGAGGTGCTGCACTAGTTTCTGCTGCGGCTTTCTTTTCCTTTTTACTTTTTGCAGAAGAAACAATTAGTACAATTATTGCTACTACTAATAATAATATCCCAGCAGAAATAAACATTCCTGGTACTGTCAAAAACCAATTTAAATCAAAATTATTCATAAGATCTAACTCCCTTTATTCTAATCTATATTTATAATAACAAAAAAAATTTGCGATTGCAAACTTTTTATTAAATATACATTTTTTTACATTGTAAATTCTGTCCAATATCCAACCATAGGAGGCTTTATTTGAAATACCATTTTTTCTTTTGTTACCGGATGAACAAAAGCTAATTTATAAGCAAATAAAGCAAGTTGAGTCTTATCATAATTACCATATCTTTGATCCCCACATAAACTAAGACCACGGGATGCAAACTGTACTCGAATTTGGTGATGGCGGCCTGTTTCTAATTCAATTTCAACCAGACTATGATTAGTCTTTTTATTTACCTGTAAAACTTGATACTTCAAAATTGATTCTTTGCCTTTTTTAGAAACAATTGTTTTTCCATCACTGCATTTTTCTAATTTATCAATAAGTTTACCATTTTCATTATCCATAATTCCATTAATAACAGCTAAATATTTTTTTTCAAATTCATGCTCTAATTGTTGTTTATTTAATCTGCTGGCGGCTTTAGAAGATCTAGCAAAAACCATTATACCCCCTACTGGTCTATCTAATCGATGAACTAGTCCAATATATACGTTTCCTGGTTTATGATATTTTTCTTTTACATATTGTTTGACAATATTAAGTAAATCTAAATCTCCAGTCGAGTCACCTTGGCTAAGAACATTAATTGGTTTTTCAACAACAATTACATGATTATCTTCATATAGAACATTTAATTTACTCATTGCTTTCCCATCTACCATAAATACCGCAAGGTAAAATTAAATTATTTTCTTTTATTGGTAGTCCTATTTCTCCGCAGGAGATTATTCCGTCATATTTCTTGTTAATGGTAAGTTTCAAAATATTTTCTAAAACAGTTGAAGACAAACCAGTAGTATAAGAGTTAATTAAAAAGAATAATGGCTTATCACTTAATATTTTACAGCATAATTCCACTAAGTAATTTAAATTCTTTTCAATATCCCAAACCTCACCGTTTGTGCCTCTACCATAACTTGGTGGATCCATAATAATGGCATCATACTTATTACCTCGACGAATTTCCCGTTGGACAAATTTGACAACATCGTCAACTAAATAGCGCATCTTCGAATTATCACATTTACTAGAACTGACATTTTCTTTACACCAATCAATCATTCCTCTAGAAGAATCAACGTGTGTTACATGAGCTCCAGCTTTTAAACAAGCAACACTTGCTCCGCCAGTATAAGCAAATAAATTAAGTACTTTAATATCTCGACCTGATTTTTTAATCTTATTACTCATAAAATTCCAATTTACAGCTTGTTCTGGAAATAGTCCTGTATGTTTAAACCCCATTTGTTTTATATTAAAAGTTAATTCTTTATAATCAATTTTCCAACTACTAGGAATGCTTTTTAGATTTTCCCAATGTCCGCCACCTTTAGTGCTTCGATAATAAACTGCATCAATCATTCCATGATACTTTTCAAGTAAATTACCATTATCCCAGACAATTTGAGGATCAGGTCTAAGTAAATAAATTTTGCCCCATCTTTCTAATTTTTGCCCATTAGAAGCATCAATTATTTCATAATCTATCCAATCTGTTGCTACTAACATTAAACCACCTCTTTACTAGTCAATATATTGATAAATCAATATTAATTACTTTCTATAATATACTACTACTGCTATTTTTAAAAATCTTATCTAACTTTTCTTTGATTTGTTCCTTGCTAAATGGCTTGGCTATATAATCTATAAAACCTTCATTTAAATATCTTTCTTTTGCTCCAGCTACAGCATCAGCTGTTAGGGCTATAACCGGTGTTTCAAAGCCATTAATGTTCTTAAGTTCCCTCATGGCTGTTTCTCCACTCATTATAGGCATCATAATATCCATTAATATTAAATCATAAGAGTTACCCCTATTAATTAGATTTAAACATTCTTCACCATTAAAGCACTCATCAATTTCAAAATTAAAATCGACTAGGCTTCTTCTAGCAACCTTTATATTTAATTTATTATCGTCGACAATTAAAATCTTCTTACCAGAATAATCAATACTTTTGGGTTTTAAATATGATTCATCAATATCTAATAATTCTGCTTCATCATTTGATTCTGCTAATTTACCAATCTTTTGAGGAATTTGTACCATAAACATAGAACCTTGTCCATAATTACTCTCAACATTTATTTTTCCACCCATAAGTTCAACTAATTTCTTAGTAATTGCTAAACCTAATCCTGTTCCCTCTGTTGTAGAGTTCCTTTCGGCATCTAGTCTTTCAAATTTTGTAAAAAGTTTGTTAATATCTTCGGCTTTAATTCCTTTTCCTGTATCTTTAACAGTAATAAATAGCATACACTTTCCATCATTGTTAATACATTTAACATTAAATTCTACTATTCCTCTGTCAGTATATTTAATAGCATTAGAAAGTAAATTATTAACAATTTGTTTTATATGAGCCTTATCACCAATTAATTCATAAGGAATATCATCTGCTAAATTAACTTTATATTCTATTGGTTTATCACCTATTCTAGTAGCATTAACGCGATATAAAGTATTCATTTCTTCTTTAAAATTATAAGGAATCTCTACTATTTCAAGTTTATCACTTTCTATTTTATTGATATCCATTATATTACCAACAATTTCAAGTAATGTTTTAGAGGCTGCAACAATGTCATTTAAGTCTTCCTTGGCATCATATGGAATATCACTTCTAGAAGCAACATCTTCACTTAATCCAACTATTGCATTAAGTGGCGTTCTTATTTCATGAGACATGCTCGATAAGAAATCGCTTTTAGCTCTATTGGCTTTTTCGGCTTGCTCTTTGGCTAAATTTAAAGAAGCAACCATTTTTAAGTCGGGATTTTCAATAGTAAAATGCATAATTAATAGTGTAAATGTGACACAATAAGTTTCCGTAATTATTTCTGGATAATATACTCTTAATAATACGCCAATTAAAAATAAAACAATCATAACTATAAAAGGTATTGTCTTTTTGATTTCTTTATTATGACTGATAAAATATTTTATATTTAGTGCTATTATTCCAATTAGGTATAATATAACACCTGACATAGCGATTTGATAAGAAAGACCACCGACATCTAATATTTCATCATAATTAATCGTTTTTACAGGGGTTAAAATGATTCCAAGCGAAAGAATAATACTTAATGTTAAAGTAAACTTCTTTATTTTTTTTAGATGGTTTTCCTTAATATTATTAATAATTAAATTATAAGCAAAGAGACTATAAGCAATAAAGAAAAGAGTTGTTAAATGGCATTTTTGAATTAATGCAATCCAGAATGTTATTCCAACAGTTTTAGCATAAATATATCCAACAACTCCTGTTATAGAAAATATTAAATTTAAAGTAAGTAAATATCCATATACTTTTACTTCTTTAGTATTATTATTTTTCTTAAGATGAAAGATAATAAATAAAAATAAACTTATCATTAAAGCGGAAACTGGTAACCATACACCACTCATATACAACACCTCTATCTATTATCTATAGAATAGCATTTTAATATCTTTTTTTCAACACTTTAGCTACTACTTGACGGTCTCCATGACTCATATCATCAAATAAGAAAGAAGTATTTTCATTAATAGCAATATCTGCTAAATGGTCATAGGCCTCTGCTGGTGGAGTAATGCTTTTGTCATTAAATCTTGTTCTTTCAATCATTTCAATTGTATATCCATTATCAGAATCAGCCATTATTTGATCTAAAAATTGATCAGAGTAATCATATGGAAGCTCGCTTCTACTTTCACTAGTACCATTTTCATAATTACTATATTTTTCCCAAATATCCCATTTTAAAGTGGCAATAACATCACGTAGGTTATCGGCTTCTTCACGCTTATTTTCTAAACTCATATTAGAGCAATCTATATTTTTACCTATTTTTGCATAATACTTTTTGCCATAGTTTTCGATTGCGACTGGAACGATTTCAGCATTTCCTCTTATTGCAGCTTCGATAACACCGGTGTATAGTTTAGTAACTATTTCATTTTCCGTAGTATTCCAGGCTCCTTCAGGATGAATAATTTCATTACCATTTTGTTTAAGTATCTTTACCATTGTCTCTAAGGAAATATGTCTATCTTCACGATTATCTGTATCAACAAAAATCATACCAATAGCATTTTGAAGAAGAATTAATGGACTACGATATAGTTCACCTGGATCTCCCCAAACATAGAAAGCACTTTCCTTAATAATTTCTAAAATAGTTTCAATATCATATCTTCCACTATGTGTAACTGCATAAATTCTTGGTTTATCAGATTTAGTACGCTCATCACCAACAATGGTTAAAGAATGTCCTAAAGCTAATCTTTCACCCTTTATAATGGCATGAATTACTGGATGAAATTTTTTGCGTAACTCAATACCCTTAATAGGTATATTTTTATCATGATTGTATTTCCTCATAGAACGATAATATGCATTAAGTTCCTCTAAAGTCATTTTTCGTATTTCCAAGAAACTCTTCTTTTTAAATTTATTTAAACTTTCATTATTTTTCATTTTTTAGCATCCTCCCCTAAACTTTTCCCATATTATACTACTTTTTTGTAGAAATTTCAATAAAATTTGTGTAAAGAAAAAGAAAGATCCCGTCTTCCTTACTAAGATACTGTAAATATTTTTCCATAAGTTGTGATTAAATTAGTACCATTAAAAGCCAAAATCTTATCTTTATATTGAATTAATTGTGTATCCTCTACCATTTGATATTTGCATGGAACATCAGCATACTTTTTGCATTCATCATTATTAGAAGCAATATTGCGGTGAATACTTTCACTAGTTCTAATATATGAAGAAATTAAATCTGATGAATAATTAAAATCTAAAATCGCACCATATGTTCCTTTACTGTATATAATTTCATTACTAACTAACTCATATGGTTGATTATAATCGTTTCTAGAAATTACCATTTTGTAAACATTTCCATCTCTTTTTAAAGCATAATATATACCAGAATTTTGATCAACTGTTACTACTTTAGTTATTTCAGGATCATTAAATAAAATTTGATATATTTGATAAGAACTATCTTCTACTGAAACTTGTGAAAACGGAGCTACGTTTCCATTACTTGAAAGATAATAAAATTTATTATCATCAGCTCTTACTATACTGTTATCTAATATAGAAACAACTCTTTTACTGAAGTCGGCTTTTTTGCAACTTTCTCCATTTGAAAAAGGCATTTCTTGGGAAAATTCATATACAATTCCGCTTTCCGTAATAATTTTAGATGAATCAAAATACCAAATCTTTTGGTAATTTACATCATACTCATCAGCTGGTAAAAATTCTTTACAATCAAAATCTTTACCAGAAAGGGTAAATCCAGCATGCCTTATTCCCCTAGTAGTTTCTCCATTTTGACAACCAGTAGCCATAAATATCATTAAAAATACAATCACAAAATAACAAATTTTTTTCTTCATAAATATTCCTACCTTACATAAGAAATATATCATAGATTAATTATTTTTGAAATAAAGAAAGTTAAAATTTACAAAACTTTTTTAATTCTTCATATATGTTACAAATCTCTTTGCAATTATCTTTATCATAGGAATTAATTACGTCAATATCTTTATTCTTTTTCTCATATAATTTTTCAATTTTTTTAGAGACGATATCAATACTTTCATAATCGTTTATATATTTCTTAGATATAACTTGCATAATACCTAGCTTTCTAGGTTTATTATTAAATCTAAATAAAATATCATCAAATTTTCTAAATAATTTAGGTCTTTTATAATTATTAAATATCATAATTGCATATAAAACTAATTTTTTTGACTCTTTTTCAATTGCTATATCATCATCATAGATAAGTTTTAATTTAGCAAAAGAGACGACAATGTTTTCTCTAGATATAACTGTATCTTTTTTAACAATGCTATTATTTGTTTCCTTATCCTTAAACAATTGATATAAATATACTATTATTAATAGCCAGACTATTATTTTTAAATCTTCTCCCGATAAGAAAACATCATTAACTTTATTTATTAATTCTTGATTAATTATAAAGGCTAAAATTATCTTAAATATATAAAAAGTTAAATACTTTTCTTCCTTATTAAAAAAATCTTTTTCTAAGAAATAACTAATATAGATTAATTGACAAAACAATTCAAAAACTATAATCATAAATATATTTTCATTAAAGTCAGCAATTCCAATTCTTGAAAATATTCCAGCTATAATAAGTAAATATATCATTGATAATATAATATTTTGACTCTTCGTAAAATTGTATTTTTCTACACCATAAGTAACTAGTCCAAATAATAATATTCCTAAAACAACATATAAAAACCAAATCATTAAATCACCTCTAAGACTAATGCTTATTATACTACACGAGAAATAGTTAAAATTCAAATATTTCTTTTAATTTTTAGCTATATATAGCAAAAGAATTGCATAAAATTTACAATTCTTTCCTCTTTTCCATCTCTTCTAATAATTTAATCTGTTTCTTTACTAATAAAACTACTTCTATTGGAGCTTCTATTTTATGAAGAACAAGGAGAGCATTTTGTAATTTAGTCTTTTTTGATAGTTCTTTTTGAAACTTTTCTGCTTCTTCTAAATAATTATAGTCTTTGATAGGATTAATTTTAACAAAAGATCTAATATAATCCTCTATATCTTTTAATATATATACTTTTAGATCATACTCGTCTAAATAAGTAATGCCATAATATCCTCCAACTAATAGTTTAAATTGATCTTCTAAGCTCATAAAATCACCTAGTTACATTGTACTATACTTTATATCAGTTTGACAATTATCTCTAATATGATAGAATTAAGGTGGTGATAATATGAAAGAGGAAAAAGTAAAAGATTTTAAATTTATCATTGTCTTTATCTTAATCGTAGGCTTTTCTTCTATTTATTTAGCTCAAGTATCTTTAGCTAGATATCGTAAACAGACTAGTGCAGAAATTGATGTCAATATTGCGAAATGGAATATTAAAATAAATAATGAAGATATTGATAATAAGGTTACTCTTTCTAATAAAATAGTTCCGTCATTTACTGGTAATGAATATGTAAAAGACTCAGTAATTGCTCCAGGATCTGTTGGATATTGTGATATTATTATTGATGCTACTGGCGTTGATGTTGATTTCAATTATGAATTAAATTCTATTGTTCCAGAAGACTCAGACTTAAAAGATTTAAAAATAACTGATTATATTATTAATCCAACTGATACAAATACTGATGTTTCTACTTATGATGAGGTCAGTTCAATAACTGGAACAATTCAAAAAAATACAGATAATTATGTTATTAGATTGTATATTAAATGGGATGAAGAAACTGGAACTATGGATAATAAACAGGATACAGATGTTGCAATCAATCCTTATAGTAAAGCTTTAATAAAAGCGATATTGAAATTTCAACAAAAGATTTAAAAAAATAAGTACCTTCGAAAAACGATGGTACTTTTATTATTATGGATTTTGAATAACTCTTAATAATAACTTAAAACTAAAGCAAGTTTCATTATTGGAATCTTTATATTTTTGACAGGTCGCTCCCCAAAAACTATCAGCATCATCTTTTTCTATAAAATAATTAGTTTTATTAGCTTCAAACATTTCTTCTGTAACATTTTCTACTTTATTGTAAACTGAATTATTTAAACTATAATAAGCAATTGTGGGATCATATTTATAGTGTGAAGTTAAACGATAATAATCTCTAGCATTTAAATCAGTATTTTCATATGGCCAATCAATACTAATTGTAAATCGCAAATTGTCTTTATCAGCTAAATCCATTTTTGAACTATTAAAAGTAATAATAAATGGAAATGTTTCTTTCAAATATTTTTGAGCTTCATCCTGCTTAGATGTATCCAGTAGCATCTCTTCACCTAAGACATTTATACTATTGATAGTATAGCTAAACGTACCACCTACATCACTTGAATTAGTTATAAAAAACTCTTTTGTATAAGTAGGCATTCCTGGATATAATTTAGGAGTTTCAATAACAATGTTGCTAATAATCTCACTGCTATCAGAAAAGTTAACGTCCCAAGAAATAACATTAGCATCAACTTTTACATTTGCCATTGAAATAAAAACAAACCAAGCAAATATATTAACGCCAAGAACAAAGGATGCTAATAAAATACTTCTTGTCTTAATTTTTTTTCTTCTTTTCTGTAGTGAAAGATATAAATCAGTTAATTTTTCTTTAGATAACTTCTTCATTATCATCACCATCCGCAGTATCTTGTAATTCTTCCTTTTCTTCACCAATTAGTCTTAATTCATTACGTTCAACTTTTATTTCAATAATAGTATCAGCTATTTCTAAAAATATAACTAATACTAAAGGACAAAATACAAGGAAGAAAAAACCATAGATATTTTTTACTACGTGATTTAAGAAATTAATAAAATAAACTTTTCCTAGTACTTTACCAAATATTTGACTACCAGCAATTGAAGGATCCTCATATTCATTATTAACTCCCTTCAAAAAATAGCGTATTTCTCCCGATTCATTAGTTTCAATTCTAATAATTCTGTGGGTAATAATTAATCCTTTATTTTCATCTCTATTCCCTAAATAGGCAATGTCATCTCCTACTTTTAGGGTAGATGGATCAACTTCCTTAACTAAAATAACATCATTTACCATATAAACCGGTTCCATTGATCCTGTTGCAACTGTAAAAACACGATAGCCAAGTATACTAGAGTTATTGGTAAGTCGTTGAACAACTACAAACACTAAATAGATTACTAATAGAGATGTCACAATTGTTTTAAAAATACCATATATCATTTGAAAAAGTCTATTATCAAGTAATTTTCTCATTTTACACACCTTCTTTAAGCAAATCAAAAGCCTCGGCAATCATCTTTTTATCCTTTTCCATTCGATCTCGATATACTTTTAATATCACTTTCTTTTTATTATTATTGCTAGCTTTAGCTTTTTTTATTTGTTCAATAAATATTTCCTTTAGACGATCCTCGGTAAGTTCATCATCAGCATCAAGCAAATTAGCAATCAATCTATCAATAACTTCACTAAGCATTTTTTCTTCTGTAAGACTAACGCTATCATCAACTAAAGCTTTGTTTGCAATATAGGCCATTAATATTGCTTGATCATATTCTTTCTTTAAATAACCATTATCAAAATAATCTTTCTTGTCTTTTTCATTTCGATCCTTATTAACATAAGTTTGAATATAATTCCATAACTCTTCAGCTTTTCTAAAATTTGGATTTTTTAAAATTACATTAGTTTTTCTAATTGGAGACCTAACAGGAGGTACATGTAATTTAGTTAGCATTGTCATTAACTCACTACCGGTAAAGCCATCAAGTTGAACTTTAACTTTATTAATTCTTTCTTGATATGTTAAATTTCCATTATTGGAAGTTTTTTTAACATTTTTATCATAGGAATTAATAACTAATGAAAAATTTATGTTATCAGTTCCTACCTTAGAATTACCATCATACTTTAGATTTTTCTTATCAATATAGAAGGAATTATCACCTGTTGTCGTTACTCTTTCATTGAAGAATGTTCTTAAGTTATTAATCAAAGTAAAAATAAATCTATTTTCATAAGTATCTAGACTTTCTTCCTTATTAATATTAAGAACTTTAGTTGGCTTAACATCACCAGTTTTAGAATTATAATCTTGAATTAAGTTGGTATGTTGAGTTAAATGAATAACACTTTCAACAGTAATTTTTTTAGAAAGTTCTACTTTAACAATCTCTTCTTCATTAATAATAAATCTTTTGGGATTACGTATAATATTATCTAGATATGGTAGAACATCTTCTATTATTTCTAGCCATTCATAATCATATTCATGTAGCTCATAATCTCTTTTTACAAGTAACGTAGAATTAAGATGATTCATAAAAGAATCATTCTTTAAATCTTCAAAATCAATTTCAAATGAATCATCCACTATAATCTACCTCCTAAACCATCTTTTTAAGTCTTAATAAATATTCTTTACATTCATTAAAGTTTTCTTTACCAAAACTCTTATCTAAGAATTCAATAAATCCATCTAATTCATCACGAATATATGATAAGTTTAATTGTTCAAATTTACGTAATATTTTTCTAGCAATATAGTAATCTACTCCATCTACTTCTTTTCCACCACACTCAACATAGGTTGCGACAAAGTCTTTCATTTGTTTAACGATACGGTTACCAAAAGCAATACGGAAATGTTTAATAACATAGTCATCCATTTCATCAATTTTTTTGGCCATTTCATCTGATAGTGGGTGTCTTTCTTTAGCTTGTTTAAATAGTCCTTCTAGATAGGAACTATTAATATTCATTGCCTCAGTATCAATTGGTTCAAATACTTGACCTTTATCGTTAATATCAATAGGCATAGCACGGTCATAAACTTTATCAGTTACGGCAAAAGTTGAGTCATCATTATTGATTGTACCAATATACCACATATTACCAGGAATTTTTAATTTACCACCAATTAATTTCTTTGGGTCAGTATCCCAAACACTTGGTACAAGTTCAATTATCCATTCATCCCGAGTTGGCATTTCCAAAATAGATAGCATTTCAGCAAAATAGTATTCAACACGAGCAATATTCATTTCATCTAGAACGGTTACATAAACATCATCATTGTAACCCGCTTCATACATTTTCTTTAACACTTCGGTTTCGTTAAATTTTTTAGTAAATTCGTTAAAGTAACCAAATAGCTCAGTTCTATCTCTCCAGGAAGGCTGAACAGATGCAATAATTGCATCTTTCTTAATAAATTTACCCCAAGCATAAGCGAGAGATGTTTTACCAGTACCAGAAATACCTTGGAGGATAACTAACTTGGTAGCTGACAAAGCTGATATAAATAATCTAATCATATTTGTCGTATAATAAAGCCTTAACTTTGAAGCAGCAAAATTACGGAATAATTCAACTAACTCTTCTAAAGTAAAACTATTATTATAAATTTGAACTTTATAGTCCTTATACTCTAAATCAATTGCATGTAATTTAGAAAATCTTATATTAGAATCGTCAACGTTTTCAACATTTGATTCCTCTTTACTAGTTTCTTCTACCTCAAGGACCTCAGCTTCTTCATTTGGTTTAAGACCAAGTTGAGACACTTTCATTGCTAAGATCTTTTCCTTTTCTTGGACTAGTTGAGCAACTTGGTTGTTTAATTCACCAATTTCTTCTAACATAGATTCCTGTTCAACAAGAGACTTTCTAAACTTAAGATACTTTCTTATTAAAAAATATGAAAGTAATATAATAAGCCCTAACATAATTACAATAACAATAATTGAAATTAATACTAACACCCATTCACTCATCTTAAAATCATTTTTATAAAATTGTATTAAATATGCATACTCACTTACATTAAACATTTGAATAAAGCCATTAACTATTCCTTTAAAAATAGTTCCTATGCCACCAAAGAAGATTGACATAAATTCAAATAAAAATCTTGCAAAGGTGCTCATACTACCCCTCCTTGTCAAATAAAATCCCCTTTAAATTAATACAAGTATATTTCATAATATCGTTTAAATCTTTTGTTTTATATGAGGATACAATTACATAATCGTAGACATTACCAGTATCAATATTGTTAAGTTTATTGGAAACATCATTTATATGTGAAAAATCTTGAATACAAGCTAGTGAATAATTATATTTTTTAAAGATACTTTGACAACTTAAATAATTATTATTAGAGATTCCTAATACCAAATATCTTTTAATAAAAGGATTATTTAACATTTCTAAAAAATTCTCAATATCTTTCTTATTAGTAAATAAATAGTCATCTAATTCAATAAAATATTTATCATAAATTTTTCTTCCATTATAAACATCAAATATTAATTGCTTAATAAATTTTCTAATTAATAAGTCTTCTTTATCTTTTTTTAATTTATCTTCTCGATAAACTCTTTCTAATAATGAACTTTTATAATTATCTTGTAACATGGTAATAGAAGATGTAAGAACTATTTTTACTAAGTTTTCTTGATCTTTATATAATTGATAATCTAATAAATAATAATTATCAGTATTTTTAAAAAATTTATTAAGGGTATTATATGTTTCTTTTAATAATGTTTCTAAGTTTGATACTTTAGTTCCTAATTTTTCTTTTATTTTAGGATTAGACTTAAGTAATTGCTCTAATGTAGTAGAAATATCTTCTTTATTGTCAAATCTCATTTGATCTAGAGAAGTTAGAAATAAAGTAACATAATAAGCTTCATTAATATAGGCTAGTTTTATTGCGAAAACTTCATTACTATCAATTAATTCATAAGTCGATAAGTCATCTAGCATTTCAAGTCTTTTACCATCAAGTTCTAATTTGATTATGTCATCATCACAGGTATTAGAATATACGGTATCAAATATGGAATAGTAATAACAATTGATATATGTTTTTAAGTAATTAGCAAATGTTTCTTTTAGAAATTCATCTTCTGAATGCATAATAACTAATCCATATTTTTTTAGACGATTAGTCTTATAATTCATATAATAATTCATTAAATTATCTGCCATACTAATCATCCTCTCTACTATTAAAGATTATATCATGGTTATTTTTAGATGTAAATTAAAGTAATTATCTATTCTGCTAATTCTACATCTACACCAATAATTGACTGTTTATTTACAATAGGATAAGTATAATTTTTAGTTATATCATGTTTGTAGAAAAGTACTTTTTCACTAGATGTAGCATCAATTTTAAAGGTATATTTGCTAACGTCTTTATCAGAAGTTGTTTCAATAGATTCACTAATTCCATGTAAATAAGAATTAGCTGTCATATCCAAAGCTATGAGATCTGTTGGTATTGTCAAAGTCACTTTGGCGGAAAAACATTTTTCTTTATCGGATTCACTTAAAGTTAGATATGTAGCAAGAGGAATTAAATCTCCAACTGCGTAATTTCCAAAAACCTTTTCTACTTCATAAAAACCAACTGCATTTGTTAAATTCAAAATCAAATACTTTTCTTTACTACTATCCTCAATATTATAAGTAAAACTACTTTTTTTAACTCCGATAATATAAGTACCCGACAATGTTTTTTCATATGGAGATGTTGAGGTAACATAGGTTTTAACAGTTAATTCTTCTCCACTTACAAAACTTCTAGTCGGAGTAATTGTAAGCTGATAAGTGTCAGTTTTTAGATTTTCTCGAATAACTCCATGATTTTTACTAACTTCACAAATAACATTACTGCTACATTCATAAGTAATGTTGTATTCTATATCTGCTGGGGTACTTTTAACTTCATTTTTCTTATTATTAACATCTATTGTAAGCGTATAGCTATTAACTCCATCCCAATTATTAATACTATGAATTTTTCCATTAACATTTAGGACACTACTATTAAAATAAAATTCTTTTGTTTCTAATATATAATTATTAATTATATTTCTAATATAGCCAGCATAAGTAATTTCAAAAACTAAATACATAGCTAAAAAAATCATTACAATTATACTAATTATCTTATGTTTACGAATAATTTGCATAATATCCACCTACTCCATTACTTGTTTAGATTTAATCACTACTTCAATATCTTCAATTGCATCAGCATAGGCATCGTTACTAGAATATACCTTTGGGAAAGTAATAACTAGAGTATAAATATCCGTAATTTGGTCTGTATATTTCATTAAATATTTATTACTAGGTTCATAAATATTATACCAAGCTCCATCTGTATCTTGAACTAATCGAGAATTGGAGAATAAATTAACGGCATCAATATCATCATAGTTTTGATTACGATATAAAGCAAAAGTTAATGGTAAATTAGTTGTTGTGGTGACTTTTAGCTCATATTCGATATCAATGTCACTATTACTTGTTGCATTAAAATTGGATATACTGAATTTATAAATATAGGGATCAACTGCAGGTATTATTTTACTTGAATCAATATTAAAAGTCATTCTTTCATTATTTATTAAATATATAGCTTGATCAATATTAGCATTTAATTTAACTGTGGTTTGGTAGCTAGCATATGCCATTCCAAATAATTTAAATGATAAAAATAGACATACCAATAGTAAAAGAGAAAAAAGAAGAAATCTCTTTTTTTCTTCATAATATTTAATTCCTTTAATTTTTTTGTAATTTTATTAACCACTTAATCACCCACTAAAGTATATGGAACTATTTTTTCTCCATTATATTGAACAGCTTTAAAATTAATTATTAAATAATCTCGTTTGATTGCGTTTTCTACATCAAAATCAATTTCTTCTCCATTATCAACCCATTCAATATCTAACTTAATATTATTAATGTTACCACTATTTATATCATCTAATGTTATTATTCCTGTATAAGTATTAACATCAGTTCTAACTAATTTATTTAAAGTATCAGTAACTGAATTAACGGTCAAGATTTTTTCAGAATCAACTGTCTTATCAATAATTTCAATATCATAGCGAATACTAACATCAGTATCTAATGGATCAACATTAATATCAAGAATCCCCCTAGAACCAGGAGCCGCTTTATTAGGGGCTACATGATCTGTTATCCAATTTATATTTGAGATATCTACAGCAGTAATCTCCTTAGTAGTAATAATTGTATCATTAACCATAATATTCCACTTGGCAATGTTAGGATTAATATCACCACCTACTTGACTTTCATAAATAGTATAAGTTCCTTTAGAATATAAATAGATAAAACATACTACTACTATAATTATAATAATCAAAATACTAATTAATTTTTTATAATTTTTCTTCATAGTATATCATTCTCCTATTGTTAATTATATCACATGATATAAGGCTAATCTATACTAAAAAAAATGGATTTTTATTGATATCTCATTCTTTCTATGTCCTATTTTATTTATATTTAATAAATACGTTGTTTAC
>CALVRD010000034.1 GCA_944358435.1 uncultured Bacilli bacterium
TCTTATTTTAGTTTGTTCTTTTTTCCTAGCTACTCAAAATTGACGTTTTGCTTAGTTTTCAAAGATCATTTTTTTGTGTTTTTTCTGAGTTGCGTTATTAATATATCAAACATATTTTACGAAGTCAACACTTTTTTTATTTTTTTGCAATTTTTGTTGTTTTTTGTTTTTTCTTTTCTTCGCTCAACACGTATGTCTAAGTATTATAGCACGTTTTTTACTTTTGCCTAGTATTTTTTTAATTTTTTTATATTTTTTACAGAGGTGTCAATGTATCTTTTTTTAGCTAGAATTTGTTTTTCAAATTTTTTACTATTTTTTGCTTATTTATAATTGTTATATTTTAAATTTTAGCATTATATTTTCTTCAATATTTTTATAAAAAAAAGGAAACCTTTATTTTTGGGGTTACCTTATTTCTGTTATTATGTGATATATCTATAATAATTGTCTTCTAGTACACATATCTTATCTATTATGTTCTTTTATTTCTGTGTATTTGTCATGATAATACTCTATTATACCTGGTGCAAAGGCAATTTCTTTTTGCCTTACGTGATTTATTAATTTAGTTAGTTCTTTTTTTAATATACTGTCAATCGTTTCTGGATATTGCATTACGTTTTTATGATATTTATATTCACCCCTATCTAGGACTTTAAAACTACCATCTGGAAATACTCTTAAATCCAAATCATAATCAATATATTTTATGGTATTTTCTTCGACAATAAAAGGTGATGCTATATTGCAGTAAAAATATATCCCATCCTTTTTGCATTGTCCTATAATGTTATACCAGTTTTTGTAAAAAAAATATAATACTGCCGGTTCCTTTGTTCTCCAAGTTCTGCCATCTGATTCTGTTACTTTCGTTTTTTCATTTCCAAAAATTAAATAATCATCATGAATTTCTAGTAAAACAGCCTCATCCCACGCTCTATGTATTTTTCCGTTATGTTTATATCCGTGAATTTCGTATGTTTTTCCTATTATCAATTGTTCTTTTTCCATTTTATACCTCATCTACTTGTATTATAGAACAATTTTTCCTTTTTTTCAAATGAAAAGAAAGTGAGATATTATTTAAAAACGGATATAGTATAATTAATATGTCTCGTTTATTTTCACTTTCTTTTATATTTAGTAGCAATTATTTAGCAACTCTATTACTATTTTTTTGCTTTCTTTTTAGTTTTGTTTTTTTTAAAGGCTCTTTATCTTCTAGGTCTTCTTCATTTATAACTTCAGCATCTTCCATTCCTTCTAGAATTGCCCTGTGAATTGTATCAACGTTTCTTTTTATTGTAATTGTTGAGACAATATCTAGAATCCCGTATAAAATTATAAATATTCCTACCACTTGTGTAATTATAACAGCACCTTTGAAAGGATTGAATAATAAAATTACACCAAACGCTGCACTAACAATTGAAGCTATCATAGTCATTTTCCATTGTGGATTATCAGTTGCTTTTAATTCTAAGGCGTATTGAAGTTTTGTTGAACTGCTTATAATTATTCCAATGCCAATGACAAAAGGAATAATACTTACTATTGCTTCATGATTTTTTATAACTAATATTCCTAATATTATAGTTCCTAATCCATACGCTATATCGAGCTCACTTTTCTTGTTATTATTAATATTTTTAATAAATTTTATAATTGCAAGTGCTCCAATAACAATTAATATTGCTCCTATTATGTATGCTATCACCATAATAGTAAACTCTGATTGAAATACTAGCAATACCCCTAGCACAATTAGTATTGTTGATGTTAGAATCGACGATCTAAAAAATTTTTTTAAGTTATCCATATTTCCTCCTATATTACTATTCTGTTCTAAGTGCCTCTACAGGATCTTTTTTAGATGCTATACTAGCAGGAATTAATCCTCCAATAATTGTTAATGTCACACTTATAACTACTAATATTATAGCATGAATTGCATTTAATTTTGCAACATTTGGTAATTCTGAAATGTTTTCTATAATTATATTAGTTGGAATGATAAGCAATCTTGCTATAACAATTCCTAAAAATCCCGATAAAATTCCAATTATAAATGTTTCAGCATTAAATACTCTTTTAACGTCTTTCTTTCTGGCTCCTAAGGCTCTTAATATACCAATTTCTTTAGTACGTTCTAAAACTGAAATATAAGTAATTATTCCAATCATAATAGAAGATACTACTAAAGATATTGACGAAAAAGCTATTAAAACTATAGTTATAGCATTCATTATATTCCCTGATAGTGATGAAATCATATTTGCCATATCAATATATTTTATTTTGTCATCATCTTTTTTTCCTATGTTGTAATCATCCAAATATTCTAATATGTTATCCTTTGCTTCAAAATTATTGGGATAAATACTAATTGCTACTGGAATACTTTCGGCGCCTAAGTAGCCTAGTATAGTTTCTTTGTTATTTGTTTTGCTTTCTGCTTCAAATTTTTGATTAGTTAAAACATTATAATCTTTTATTTTTTGAGTCTTAACAATTTCAGAATTTTTATTAGATTCTATTACTTTTTCAACAAGGGAATTTGTATATGCAATTCCGTTTCCTGATAAAAATTTTTTATCTTCTTTTCCTCTTATAATAGCTTGTACTTTTATAGGAATACTATTTTCACTGTTATATAGTTCTTCATAATTTTTATTTGGAATAAAATAATCTCCTATTTTATTATAATAATCATCATTAACTATTACTTTTAATTCTTTGCTTAAAATGTCTTTAAAACTTACTTTGTCACCACTTAAGCCTAGTTGCTCTAATGTTGAACTATATATCTGATTACGATTATCAACTATTAATATTAAACCAGGTTCATTATCATTTATACTTCCTGCTAAAATATCATAGTTGTTCTCAATAATTCCAGTTGCATTCTCATCAACTTTTGACGGAAGTAAAGTCCAGCTAGCTCCTCCTCTAGAATTATTGGAAACCAAATTATATCCCTTCTCTTCATTATAATTAACAATATTAATGCCAGTACTCTTTTGGTAAGAAATACTTGCTACATTTTCTTTGTCGATGTTTTTTAAGTAGTTAAGATAATCTTGGGTAATTATGTTAGTATGTACCATTGTCTGTATAATATCATCTAATATATATACATTTTTATCATCTGGATATTCTTTTTTACTATTTTTTGTTTTTTGAATCGACATCATCGTTTCTTTATCAATATCCATCGCTTGTTCAGAAATTATTATGGGAGCTTCTGATAGTGATGTTTTTTCAAAGTTGTCTATTTCAATTTGGAAGCCATTGGACAAGGAAAGAATCAATGCTATTCCAATAATTCCAATAGATGAAGCGAAAGCTGTCAAATATGTGCGCCCTTTTTTTGTTTTAATATTGTTAAATGATAGATTGAGTGCGGTAAGAAAGTTCATAGCTGTTTTTTTAATTTTTAATTTTTTTTCATTTTTTTCCTCATTTGCTACGGGATTGGTATCTTTTACTAAATG
Source organism: uncultured Bacilli bacterium (assembly GCA_944358435.1). Lineage (GTDB taxonomy): Bacteria > Bacillota_I > Bacilli_A > RF39 > UBA660 > CAG-877. Next base: position 3,498 of record CALVRD010000034.1, read on the forward strand.
TCCATCTCTTAGTTCTACTACTCTCGTTGAATATTCTTCAGCTAATTGGCGATTATGAGTTACCATGATAACAAGCTTATTTTTAGAGATATCTTTAATAAGTTCCATAATTTGCTTACTTGTTTTAGAATCAAGTGCTCCTGTTGGCTCGTCAGCTAAAATTATATCTGGATTTGTAGCTAAAGCTCGAGCAATTGCAACTCTTTGCATTTGCCCACCAGATAATTGATTTGGCTTTTTATGGGCATGCTCTTTTAAGCCAACTTTTTCTAAAGCATCTAAAGCTTTCTTTCGTTTTGTTTTTGAGCTTTCTCCACTTAAAGTCATTCCCATTTCTACATTTTCTAATATACTAATATGTCCTATTAAGTTGTAACTTTGAAAAATAAAACCAATGCAATTGTTACGATAGGCATCCCATTCTTTGTCTGTAAAACTTTTTGTCGAGCTACCATTAATTATTAAATCTCCAGAATCATAGTGATCTAGACCTCCAATTATATTTAATAAAGTTGTTTTACCACTTCCAGATGGTCCTAAGATACTTACAAACTCTTCTTTTCGAAATTTTAAATTAAACTTATTCAAGGCTTTTTGTGTAAAGCCACCAGTAGTGTAACTTTTACTTATATTTTTAATTTCTAGCATTTTGGTCTCCTTTCTAATATATTATACTATTTTACCTTAGATGGATATTATCATCTCTTTTATAAATTTTGTTAATTATTATACTTTTTCCACAAGAAATGTTAATAATTTTTCTGGATTATCACCATCTACAGCTATATTGTATATTAAATCAATTATGGGGATTGACACTTTCTTATTTTTTAGTAATTTATGAATTGATTTTAAAGTGTAGAAACCTTCTACGGTTGTATTTTTTAGATAATCTTCTATTTCTTTTTTAGGACGCTTTTCTCCCACTAATTTTCCAAAACTGTAATTTCTACTTTTTGTGGAGGTGCACGTTAAAAGTAAATCTCCAAATCCCGCAAATGATAGCACTGTATTTTTTTCACCCTTAAATACATCTATTATTTCTTTCATATCATGGATAGCTTCTGTTAATAGCATTGCTGTAGTTGAGTCATTTGCTCCTAAACCAGCAAGCATTCCTGATGATATAGCTATTACATTTTTGATTGAACCACAAATTTCAACACCAATGATGTCGTTGGTTTCACGAAGTTTAAGGTATTTATTTTGAAGTGCTATTTTTGATCTTCTTATAGTTTCTTTCTTTTTACCCGCTATGGCTAGACCTGCTGGCATTTTTGAAATTAGATCAATAGCAAAAGTTGGTCCGCTTATTACAGCAATATTTTCTGTATCGAGATGTTTTTCTAAAATTTGATTAATAAATAGTCCTGTCTCTAGCTCAATTCCTTTAGTAGCTATTAAAATATGGTTATCTTTTATATAAGGTTTCAGTTCAATTGCTAATGCGTCAATATGAGCAGCTGGTATTGCAACTATTAATAAGTCTTTATCTTTAACGCATTCTTCGATATTAGTTGTAATCTTTATTTTTGATGGTAGTTTGAAATTTGGCAAAAGTCTTTCGTTGCTTCTAGTTGTTTCTAGTTGTTCTTTTTCCTCTTCAAATTTTGTCCACATAGTAATTTCACATTTATTATCTGATAATATACTGCTTAGAGCCATTCCGTAGGCTCCACAGCCAAATAATCCTATTTTCATTGTTTCTCCTATTCTTGTCATAACTATTTCATTCTAATCGAATATTGTTATGTGTATTTTAGTTTTAGCATGTATTAGTAATTTTGTCTATAGTTTGTACATTATGTGTTATATTGTGCTATGCTTTATTTATTAAGTGAATATAGGAAAAGGGCTTATCTAGCTTGTTTACTTTTATTAGTAATAAATGCATAAATAGTTAAAGTATTTAAAGATATTTATAGCACTATTTTATGATATAGGCTGTTTAAATGGTTTTGTGTTTTGTGAATGATTTGTATTTTCAAGTTAATTATAAATATTTGTTTCAATGTTTGTGATTTCTTTAGTTGATGTAAAATATATATGTAAAGAAGCTGATATTTTTTAGATTGGGCTGTCTAACAGGAAGATGGTATTCTTCTTGACGTTGCACTAGCTCGAAAATAATTATTGTAATATGGTAGATTTCTCTTTATATTTTTGATTTTTATTTGATGTTAACTGAATTATGATTATTTTTGACTTTAGTATGGAATTAATTTATACTATTTGTGAGGTGAATAGCTTGAGTAATAATTTTAGTAATGATGAGAAATTTTATTTTGAAAATTTTGCAGACTCTGGTAAATATTCAGAAAGTTTATTTGAACCAATAATTATTGATGATTCAATAAATGTATCATTAGCTGATATTAATAATTTGAATATAATTATTAATGATGATGAATGTAGTGATAGTTATATTGAGGCAATATGTCAACAATTAGATGTGTTGGGAATTGTTTATGCTTTTTCTAAGCAAGAAGACAATATTAATAGTGAAAATTCAACAATAATTACATTAGATCAGCAATATGTAGCCGGTCCAAAAGTTTCTATTATAGGATCTTATGAAAATAATCGTGGTGATAATTCTGACGCTCTAGCTTTAGCTATGGAAACTTCCTTTAGAGCTAATGGCATTGCCAGTAGTGGAGTTTTTTGTGGAAGGCGGGGATATCGTCAATCAAGTACTGATACTATAACTACTAGAATTCCAACACCAACAGAGGATACTATTCCAACAGATTTTGATACTAGCTTTGTAACAATTTCTTTTGGAACTGACATTCCTAGTGCGGAGAGTGTTGCTAATGTTATCGTTGGTGGTTTAGGGAGATATCTTGCTTATATAAATAGTCGTGGTAATGCTGATTTATTATATAGAGCGGGGGCAAATGACAGCATAGAAAATTTAGCAGAACACTTTGGTTCTAGTTCTTTTGAAGTTAGCAATTTAAATGGCATAAGTGATGCAATTCCATGCGATGAATCAATAATCAATCCTATAGAATATGATTCGCCAATCTTTGATAAAAATATTCCAGTTAAAGTTAGAGAGTTTGAAAATAATATGTCTTTAAAGTAATAAAGTAAATTTTATTTTTTTGATAAAACATATAACATAGTTTAAAGTTAGTAATATTGCTTTAAACTTTTTTATTTTTAAGATATGACTAAAGTTTATAATAAGTTAGATAAATTTTATTGATTTTTTATAAAAAAAATGAAACTCAATATTTATTTTGCTTGAAACCTAAAATAGTTTATGATATGATTTATTTGTTCAGGTTATTATAATCTCATATAGGGGATTAGTTAAATGGTATAATAATGGTCTCCAAAACCGAAACTGTTGAAAACGTTTTGAAATGTTTTGAACCCTTATAAACATTAGATAAAATCCACTATACTATTAGTTAAAAAATAAAATTCTGTGCCACTTTTTGTGCCAGTTATATATTTATTAGAATTACCAAATTTATTTATCAACAAAATGATTAATTTATGATATAATTATTTGTGTCAGTAAGTGGCACAAATTTGATTTAGGGAATTAGTTTAATGGTAAAACTATGGTCTCCAAAACCATCGATAAGTGTTCGATTCACTTATTCCCTGCCATATGTTAATAACTCCAAAATTATTTGGAGTAAATATATATTTTGACCATAGAAATAAAGGATTTCTATGTTTTTTATTTTAAATCATTATTTTTTAAATAAATATATACTTACAATAGCAGTAGAAAAAGGAAAATTCATATTCTTATATCTTAGATAAAATTAGTGTATAATATGATTAGCGGTATTTGATAGCTAATTTTAGGGTAATAAATATTAGGTAAATAGAAATTTAAAATTTCTTTTACTATGGTGTCATTAAGTATTACTATGATGTTAAAAAATTTAAAATGAAATTTTTTAGTTTTTTAAAATAATTTTTTATTGGAGGTATTTATGGAAAACAAAAAATATACTATGGAACAAATTGAACAATTTATTATTGATTATAAAGAAAGTAATATATATTCTTCAAAAGAATGGTTGATTCATCTTCCTATTATCGGGAGAAATCTTTACGAAAGAGTTGTTTTAGAAAATAAGAAAAGAGAGTTTTTTGAAAGTAAATATTATGAAGCATTAAATGGTTCAGAGGAAATGCAAGACAACTTTATTTCTCAAATGGCACCTATTTTAGATGATTTTTATTTAAATAATGGGAAACAAAAACATAGGAGAAGATAACAAAAAAAATTATAATTTTAAGGCACTATAAATTATTGCTTAAATTATACAATAATTTTTTAGAATTTTAGAAAAATAATAAATAATGCTATTATGGTTTTTTAAAACAAGTGTAATGGTATATATTATTATGTAAATAGAAATTTGGGTATCCCTTTTAATATAATTTTAAGCAACAGTGATGTTGCTTTTTTTATTGAAATGCATGTGCTGAGTTTCAAACTAGACTCATCGCTACCTCTGGTAGTCCCCTAGTCTAGTTTAAAAATTTTATATATTGTTGCTATTGGTTGTTGTTTTGTTATATAAATTATGAGTATAATTTTTTTACTAAATTAAATAATTAATTTTATGAATGTCTTTTATTGCTTAAATTAATTTACTTTTTTAATCTATTATTACTTATTATTGAATAGTATTTAATGGTTTTATATAATACAAGTGTAATTTAAATATTTACATTGCACTGATAATACAAGATATAATAGTTTTTTAATAGTAACTTTTTAGTTCTATTTGAATACGACTATTGAGAAATATTTTCTTCATTAATGGTAAATAAATTATTTTTATTTTAGTAAAGGAGATTTTATATTGTAAATATATATGGTAAACTAGTTTGTCACAATATTCCAGAAATAATTAAGAATAATGGTAGTGAACAAATATATATAATTAGAAAATGAGGAATATTTGAAATATCTATTAAAAAGGATCAAGAATAATCATTAAGAATTAGAAGTTCTAATAGTTTGGAGAAAAGAAAAAAGAATTAGCAGATAAATTGGAGTTAATTAGAGCTATGGCTCAATTTTGTTGTTTTAGTTTTCAAGATGTAATAGGTGAAGCTGACAGAAAAATGAAAAAATGGTGGATTTCAAAAAAACACTTTTACTAGAAGAAGTAATCGAAAAAAAATTTATAATGTTTTAACCTGTAAAATAATTTCAAAATTAGTAAAAATTTAAACTTGTATGAGCCTATCCAAAAATATACTATTTTAATAGTTGCTAATTAGCTTTTAACTATTAAAAGATTGATAGAAAACTATATTTAGACGGCGAAAAAATTGAAGTAGATAGAAAGCATAGTGATTTATTGAAAAGTTGTAAAAAACATAAAAATTATATTATGTAGAAATAATTAAGAGCGAATAAAATTATAAATTAACTATTTATTAATACACTTTTATATATTATTGAATTAGTAGGATATTTGTTTACTGTAACTATTTGAGTTATTTTAATTTTATGTTTTAGTTTTAATATTTTTTTGGTAAAATTGAGATTTATGAAATAAAGGAGATTTATATGGATTACTTAGTTTTTTTGATACGTATTTCAATATGTTTTGTTTTAGGGGGAATAATTGGTTTAGAAAGACAATGTAGAGGAAAGGCAGTTGGTATAAGAACTATAACATTAGTTTCATTAGGTTCTTTTCTATTTGTTTCGATTTCTACTTTATCACCTGCTAATGATGTTACTCGTATAGCAGCTCAGGTTGTTTCTGGTATTGGCTTTTTAGGAGCTGGTGTCATATTAAGAGATGGAACTAATATTAGGGGTCTAAATACAGCGGCTACATTGTGGTGTGGTGCAGCAATTGGGTCGCTTACCGCTATGGGGTTAATTTTTGAAGCACTTGTTGGTGTATTATATATTTTACTAGCAAATTTATTTTTAAGATTTATTTCTAGAAAATTATTGAAGCAAACGATACACACAAAAATAATTAATTATGAATTAACAATACTTTGTAAAGATGAAAATGAGGATTTGATAAGAAACACTATAATTCATAAGTTGCAATCACATCAGATTGCTATTAAAACTTTTTTAACAGAAAATGTTAATAATAAAATAAAACTCATCTTGCAAATTGGTGTAAAAAAAGAGTTTTCTGACGATTTAGAAATGATAGTTAATAAACTTTGTCTCGATCCTAAAATCATATCTATTGGATACAATGAGGTTTCTAGTTATGTTGAAGATGATGATGACGATTATGATGATGATAAATAATTTTTAGTATAAAGATAAAATTTAAAAGGCAAACTTTATGAATGATTAAGTTTTCTTTATTAAATTAATACTCAGTGTGACTCAATTATTTATGAATAATTGTAACTACTTATTTTCTACTTTCTATTAAGCTGCTTAATTTACACTTTATTTTCTGCGTGTTATAATTGGGTATAGGACGTGATTTAATGAAAAAAATAGAATTGCATTTACATTTAGATGGTTCATGTGATATAGACTTGGCTTCAAAGATAGTTAATAGAGATACTTATAATGAAATGGTTGTATCTAATGCTAATAGTTTAACTGAATATTTAACTAAGTTTGATTTACCAATTATGTTGTTACAAGATTTGGATAATATTGCAGAGTTTTCCTATATGTTAGGAAAAAGATTGGAGGCTGATAATGTCATCTATGCTGAGGTAAGATTTTGTCCATTATTTCATATACAAAAGGCTTCTGTTGAAGAAGTTGTTGAAGCAATTTTAAGTGGATTTAGGAAAGTTAAGACAGTTAAGGTCAATTTAATTTTTTGTATGATGAGACATTTTTCTATGGAAGAAAATAGGAAAATAATTGCTTTAACGAAGAATTTTTTAGACAAAGGGGTTGTGGCGATAGATTTAGCAGGTGATGAAGCTAAATTTAAGACAGCTACTTTTAAAGAATTATTTGAGGAAATTAGAAGAGATAATATTCCATTTACTATTCATGCAGGAGAAGCAGATTCATCTGATAGCGTTCTTAGTGCAATAGAATTTGAAGCAAAAAGAATTGGTCATGGGATAAGAAGCATAGAATCTAAGGAAGTTGTTGATAAGTTAGTCAAAAATGGAATTGCTTTGGAAGTATGCCCAACTAGTAACATTGATACTAATGCCGTTGAAAGCATAGGTTATCATCCAATTAAAAAATTAGTTGAGGCTGGTGTTTTGGTAACAATAAATACTGATAATCGTACTGTATCTAATACTAGTTTAGAGAAAGAATATGAGCTTCTTCGAGACGAATTTAAGTTTACAGATTTGGATTTTTTGCAATTTAATTTGAATGCTATTGATTGTGCTTTTATTAGTGATGTGGAAAAAGATGTGTTAAGAAAGCAATTAACTAGTAATTAATTGTTGAGGTTGATGATGAATATTTTAGAGAAATGCACGTTGTGCCCTAGAAATTGTGGCATTAATAGATATAAAAATGTTGGAGTTTGTGGAGCAAATGATAAAATTAAGTTAGCCTATTATAGTTTGCATCAATGGGAGGAACCAATTATTTCTGGTAATAATGGTAGTGGAACAATATTTTTTTCACATTGCAACTTAAAATGCATATTTTGTCAAAACAAAAAAATTAGTACAGGCGGTTATGGAAAAGAAATTAGTAATGAAAAGCTGAAGGAAATTATGCTGAAATTGCAGCAACAAGGTGCACATAACATAAATCTTGTTACTCCGACACATTATGTTCCACAAATTGTTGATTGCCTACACAAAATTAAAAATAAAGAATTAAAAATACCAGTTGTTTATAATACAAGTAGTTATGAAAATGTTGAGACTATTGATATGTTAGAGGGATTAGTTGATATATATTTGGCTGACTTAAAGTATTTTGATGATTCTTTAGGAAAAAAATATTCTAATTGTTGCAATTACTTTGAATATGCAACTAAATCAATCGAAAGAATGTATAAACAGGTTGGCCATTTTATTATAGAAAATAATTTTATGAAAAGTGGTCTCATTGTAAGAATATTAATTTTACCAGGGCATGTAGATGATGCTATAAAAATTATTGATTATTTATATAATAAATATAAAGATAATATTATAATAAGTATTATGAATCAATATACGGCACTTGATGTTTTAAAGTTTGATAATTTAAACAGAAAATTGAGTGAAGAAGAATATAATACAGTAATTAATTATGCATGTGATTTGGGAATTAAGTATGCTTTTATACAAGATGGAGAAACACAAGATGAAAGCTTTATTCCAAATTTCGATTGTTCTATTATTTAGGAGGAGGAATTAGTATGAAAGGATTTAAGATTAATCCGGATAAAAAATATGTTTCAATTATTATTGAGGGATTGCAAAAAAAAGATGGACATTGTCCTTGCAGAGTTAATGTTGATGATACTACTTTGTGTCCTTGTAACGAATTTTTAAATGATAAAATTTGTAAATGCAAATTATATGTACCAATTGAAAATATTGAAGATAAAAAGTAATATTTAAAAATTTATTAATATAGCGAAATTTTTCGCTATATTTTTTAGTTTTTGTTTGTTATATTTTTTGTTTTTATGTTAAAATAATGTTTGTGGAGGTTAATTATGAAAAAATTTGGATTACTATTAGTAGTTATGCTTTCTTTCTTAATGTTGCCATTTTCAGTATTAGCTGATGAAAATACAAATGATGGAAATAATGAGTCTTCTGAAGAAAATGTATCAAAAGAAGTAAAAGTTTATTTTTTCTATGGCGATGGTTGCCCTCATTGTGCTAATGCTGAAGAATTTTTTGATAGTATTGAAGAGGAGTATGGAGAATTATTTGAACTTGTCGCCTATGAAACATGGGTAAATTCAGATAATGCAGCGCTATTAGAGAAAATTGGCGAAGCAAGGGATGAAGTCATTGGTGGTGTACCTTATATAATAATTGGTAATAAATCATGGCATGGTTATGGTAGCGATAATGATGATGAAATTATAGATACTATTAAATCGGAATATGAAACTGAAGTTAGTGAAAGATATGATATAATTGACTTAGTTGGTAATGTTGATTCATCTAAGAAGAACGACTATTCTGATGATATTATGATTTTAATAGCTATTTTAATTGTAGCTGCTGGTGTTGTTACTGGTATCGTATTTGCTAGAAAGAAAACAGCTTAATGTGGAGAAAATATTCTTCACTTTTTTATTGGAAGTTTGTTAAAAAAAGAGTATTAATTATGAAGTCGTTAGCTTCATATTAATGCTCTATTTTTATGGAATAATTAACTTTTGACCTATTGATAACATATTTGTTTCTAGGTTGTTAGCGTCTTTTAACTCGCTAACAGTAATGTTATTTTCTCTGGCAATCGACCATAACGTATCACCACTTTTTACTATATACGTTTTTTGAGGTGGTGAAGTAGATGCTATAGGTATTTTTAATTCATCTCCTATTTTTAAGTCTACAGATGTTAAACTATTTAGTTTCATTAATTCTGGTATTGTAACATTATAAGCTTTAGATATTGACCATAAACTGTCGCCTTTTTTTACAACGTATATTATATATTTTTGGTTTGGATCTTCTGGCTTTGTTTCTGGAGGAGTTACATTGGTTGATGGCACAATTAGTTCTTGGCCAATATAAATACTGTTAGTTGTTAAATTGTTTAGTTTTTTTAATTCCTCCACGGATATTCCATATGCACTGGCTATTCCGTACAAAGTATCCCCTTTTTTAACTGTATAAGTATTATTTTCACCTTCTAATGGCTCTTCGGATACTTTAAGTTTTTGCCCTATTTGAAGCGTATCTGTTTTTAAGTTGTTTATTCTTTTAAGCTCCTCTGGTGTAGTTGAAAATTGTTTAGCAATCTTATAAAGAGTATCTCCCTTTTGGACAGTGTAATAATTTATGGTTTGAGATGGTTTTGTATATGGTATATTAGCATATTCAGCTATTGCCTTTACTACTCCTTCTACATAATCAGTAAGATTATTTTTTAGTCTAGAAGCATCCCTGGCATTATCAATAAATCCGTATTCTACCAATAGTGATTCCAAGTTACCAGTATCTCTAATTATAAAATAATAATCTTTATTAGGATTTTCAGGGAGACGTCTTTGATATACCTTTCTTTTTACTTGACCAGCTTCTCCAATATTTTGAAGCATTAAATTAGCTAAGTCTGGCTGGTTGCGTAGAGCATAGACGATTTCGGCACCTTCGCCACCTCCCGCATTTATGTGATTTGACACTAATATTACATCAGGACTATTTCCATAAGCATTTAATATTCTTTTTAT
>CALVRD010000035.1 GCA_944358435.1 uncultured Bacilli bacterium
AAAGATAAAGCAATATATTGATAATAAGTATCCGTTTTTTAAGGAAATAAATATATTTGATATAAATTTAAATAATGCATGGGATATTTTAGATCAATATCAACAAAAATATGGTAATGAATTTATTTTAATATCTATTGAATGAGGTATTAGAGAAATGCGAATTTATATATTAGTATTGGAAAACTAAACTAATAATATATTAATTTAAGAATAATATACTTAAAGGTAATTTGAGTAATACATTATTGAAAATGTATAAATTCAATTTACAAAAAATATAAATCATTAAATATATATAACTACCTTTATTTTTCTATATTATAAAATACGATATAAATAGTAATATGTGAAGATAAAGCAATAATATTTAGTTTGGATTGCGTTATATTTTTACATTATATGTTCATGAAAATAAAAAAGGAATAGATAAATAATAGATTTTATATCTTTTTTAAATATTTCAAAGCCGTTATTATGCTTAACATAATATTACTCTCATAAAATAAATTGAACTTAAAAAGTTTAGAAAGGAGTGATATTATGGGTGTAGTTAATTCGAATAAAGAAATAAATAAGACTACAATAGATTGTGGTGGAACATTTAATGTTAAATTATCTATTACTGCAACTCCAGATATTGTAAGCAATCCAACTGACATAGTTTTAATTCTTGATAGATCTGGATCAATGTCAGGTAGTCCACTTTTTAATTTAAAAAATGGTGCTAAAAAGTTTGTAGAAATTATTGATGAAGCAACAGATAACTCGCAAGATGGTCAAATTGGAAATGGTAGTCGTATTGGAATTGTAAGTTTTTCCAGCGTGGCAACAAAAGATACTGAACTCATAACTTCAGTATCAGAATTGGATAATGCTATAAATGCTTTGTCTGCGGGAGGTTCTACTAATCATGCTGATGCGTTTACTAAAGCAATAGAACTATTTGATATGAGTTCAAGTAATGCAAAAACTATTGTCATGTTCACTGATGGGGTTACTACTGCGGGTGTAGATCCAACTCCAATAGCAGAATTAACAAAAGCACAAGGAATTATTATTTATTGTATTGGTTTAGTTGGGGATACTGGATTAGATGTGAATTCTTTGAACAATTGGAGTTCTGATCCTGATTCTGCTTATGTTGCTGTAACTCCAGATGATTCTCAGTTGGAAAGTTTATTTGAGGAACTTGCTAAAAATATTTCCAATGTTGGAGCAACTAACATTGCTATAACAGACACTGTAAATCCTTGTTTTAAAATAACAGGAATTGTTAATGCGTCAAAAGGTAATGCTGATATTCAAGGAGATAATGTTATAAAGTGGGAAATGGATGAACTTGGAACAACTTCAAGTGAAGGCGCTACATTAGAATTTTCAGTAAAACATATAGGAACCTGTGTTGGAAACATAAGAGTAAATGATAGTATAAATTATGAAGATGAAGAAGGAAATGTTGTCTTGTTTGGAGATCCCACTATTGAAATTGAATGTGATGAACCAGTATGTATTGAAGAGTGTCCAATTGTAACAGATATTACTATAGGAGGATGTAATGATACTGTAGAATATAATGTAGGAAATTTGTATCTAACTTCTTTAGGAAGAATTTTAGAATTAAATGCTAAAATTAAGAATGTCTGCCCTAATCGAAGAGTTGCCTTAGCAGTAATACTAACAGAAGTTGATTCAAATAATGTAGAACATAAAAGAGGTATGAAAACAATGGTAATACCTTCACATTCCCGTTCTAAATGTCATGATGTAAAAATTAATTGTATTAAATTTGTCCTTCCTGAAGAATTAGATGTTAGTGGTAGTCAAGATTCTTTATGCGATAATAGAAATTTTAAAGTAAGGTTTATAGCAAATTACATTGATTATGACTTTTATTGTGATAATGATTTGGCAAGAAATATCAGAAAAGAAAATTAAAAAATATAAAAGGTTATCAGTTTTGATAATCTTTTTTCAATAATGAGGAAAAACTTTATATCATTGTTACAAAAATAATAAAAAAATATTGTTCTTTTTAAGCGGGTATATAATAAAACTATAAGTGAATAAGTTGGAGGAGCAATGAAAAAACATACAAAATAAAGAGTGTTTTTTCATATATATAATATAAGGAGTGAATTTGATTATGAAAAAGTTATTATTTATAACATGGAGTATGTCACATGGATATGGAACAGAAAAATCATTAGCAGATATATTAAATAGAATAGATATTACTAAATATTCAATAGATGTATTACCATTATTTAAAAATTCAGAAAGTAATATACTAAATAGCAATATAAAAGTTTTAGACTCTTTGATAGATTATACAGCATGAATTTATGGGACGAAAATAGGAAAATAGTTCATCTGAAGTAACATATAAATTGACTAGAAATCAAATAATTCAAGATGATTTAAATGAACCGAAGGTATATAAAAAATAATTTTTAATAAGATGGTGTTAATAATGCAATCATTTTATTTTTTATTTAATATAATTTATTGGGTGATAAATTGTGTTACAAATATTAGGTTTTTTATTCATTATTATTGTTGGAAGTTTACTTCATTTTTTATATGAGTGGTCTAATAATAATAAAATTGTTGGTTTTTTTGCAGCTGTTAATGAATCGACTTGGGAACATATTAAGTTAGCTATTACGCCTTCTTTTTTATGGTTAATAGTTGAAGGACATTTTTATTTTTCTAATCCTAATTTATTTTTTGCTAAATTTATAAGTATGTTAGTAATGATTATAATTATACCTGTAATATTTTATACATATACTTTTTTTACTAAGAAGAATTATTTAGTAATGGATATTGGTATTTTTGTTATTGCAGTTGGAGCAGGTCAATTACTTTTTTATTTATTACTAAATTGTTGTGTTGTAAATAATTATTTAAATCATATTGGTATATTAGGTTTAATTTTAATTTTTTTTAAATATATTACAAGAACTTATGTTCCTAAGAATAATTTTTTATTTAAAGATCCTATTACTAATACTTATGGTATTAAATGTAATAAATAGTATAATAGAAGAATTTATTTTCTCTTTTTTATGTTATAATTAATATGTTAATGTTTTGACATAGGCGAATATATATGTGTTCATATAAAAAAGTTAGTTAGATATATTTTTTTTAATTAATATTTCTAGGCTTAAATGTTTCTTTATTTCTGATGAGGAAACATTTTTTTGTTCATTATATGATAGTAATTTTACGGTAATTATTTAAGATATTGTAGTTTAAAATTTATATCGGTTTTGATAAATACATCTATATTTAATCTTTTAATTAATTTTTTTATTTATGTAGTAATCTTTAAAAATTGTTTTGTTTAATTCTTTAATTTTTGATATTGCTTTATAGTAAAAGGTAAAAATGAAAAAATATATGGTATACATGCAAGATTTACCAAGGAAATAAGGTATTAAGCTTATAATTTTTTTCAAAGGAAATAAGTAAGAAATTGATTAGAAATAGTCACTTTTTTCTTTATTGTAGAACAGTTCATGATATAATATAGTTAAAATAGAGGAAGTAGAATATTGGTAAAGATATAAGAAAATAGTTAATTTCTTGTGATGATATGGCGAAGATAACTTATATTTTTTAGTTTACTAAGGGGATAAAATATGATTGAAATTAAAAATTTGTATAAGAGCTATAAAATAGGTAGAAAAAATAGTGTTGAAGCATTAAAAAATGTTTCTTTGAATTTTCCAAACAAAGGTATGATTTTTATTACTGGAGAAAGTGGCAGTGGGAAGTCAACATTATTAAATGTTTTAGGTATGCTAGATAAACCTGATCAGGGAGACATTTTAGTTGATGGTAAAAATATTAGGAAATTTAAAAATAAGGAAATTGATTATTATCGAAATACTTATATTGGTTTTATCTTTCAAGAATATAATTTATTAGATAATTTTGATGTTAATGAAAATATTGAAATTGCCTTAAGTTTACAAAATAAAAAGAAAGATAAATTTCAGATAGATCAAATACTTAATTTAGTTGGGTTAGACGGATTAGGAAAAAGAAAAGTAAATGAGCTATCTGGTGGACAGAAACAAAGAGTTGCAATTGCTAGGGCTATTATAAAAGATGCAAGTATTATCTTAGCAGATGAGCCAACTGGTAACTTAGATAGTACTAATAGTGAACAAATATTTAGTTTGTTAAAAGAAATATCTAAAAACAAGTTAGTTGTTGTTGTAACGCATGATGTTATGTCTGCTAGTAAATATGCTGATCGGATTATAGAAATAAAAGATGGATTTGTAGTAAATGATTGGTCTACTATAATACAAGATTTTGCTGCTCAAAAATTTTCTTTAATTAAATCTAAATTACTATTTTTTAAATCGATAGCATTATCTTTTAGTAATTTAAGAAAAAAGAAATTAAAACTAGCTATTATTACTTTACTAATAACTTTATCTTTATCAATGTTTGGTTTTTTTTATCAATTAACAAAATTTGATGTAGATAGAACTCATGCTGAAACACTAGTTAGGCAAGGAGAAAATAGAATTGAGATAAATAAAAAGATTAAGGGGAAAAACTTTTCAACAGTTTCTCCAGTAATTACATTTACTAAAAATGAAATTGATGAAGTAAAGTCAAAACTTACTGAAGAAGTAACGGAGGTTAGTAAAGCAGAAGAAAACAATACATATTTAGAAATATCTTTTGCTGGAGGCGATAATCCTTTAATTAATGATACTAAAAGTTATGCTTACTATGATATGTATTCATTATATACTTTGTTTTTAGAGTATAGTCAAAGCCAATTAGAAGAATTAAAATTAATTGGCCATATTCCAAGTAATAGTAATGAAATTATAATTAATAAAGTATATGCCGATTATATAATTAATAGGGGATTATTAGTATGGGGTGTAGATAAAAATGGAAAAATGATTGAAGAAGATTATTTTCCAAAGAGTTATGAAGAAATTGTTAATGATAATAAAAGAATTGTATTTGGAAGCAGTCATCTTGTAATTTCGGGAATAATAGATGAAGATATGTCTAAGTATGAAGAATTAAAGACAACTTTAAGCGATGATATGCAAGTTAATCCTAGTAAACTGTATGATGAATTTAGGACAATGTATAATTCTAAATTATCAGAAGTTATTGTTAATAAAACTTTTTTTGATACGATTAATTTAGTACCTAATAATATAATGCCGTTTGATTTTTATAAGATTGCTTATAAATTAGATGATAACAGATTTTATTCTGAGGTTCTTCCAGCAATTATTGATAAAAAAATTAATATGTTTGATGGAAAAAGATATCTTGATGTTGAATCATTAAATGATAATGAAGTAATTATAGGAACAGCGATGTTAGATGAATTATATGGAAATGAATATTCAACGCAAATTTTAGAATATATAAAAAGTGAAGAGGAAAAACGTGAACAGCTTATTAAGGAAAGAGAAGCAAAGATTAAAGAAATTGAAGAGCAATTAGAAATTAATCCTGAATATGTATATAAATATCCTAATGAAGTACCAGAGTTGGATATAAAAAAGTTAGTGTTGAATTTTACTGAAAATTATATAAATCAAAAACAATTAATTGGAAAAACTATATCAGTTGAAGTAAATGATCTGTATTTAAGAACACAAGATGTAAAAACTAAATTATATGAAAATTTTGTTATAGTTGGATATTCTCCAAAAGAAGTATATAGTTATTTTTCTAAGACTTCTATATTTAAAAATTATATGAGAGATAATAAAGAGACAATTTCTATTTATTTTTATGAAGATAATCTAAAGAGATTAGAATCTATATTTGATGAATTTCCTAGTAAAAATGCAAAATATATTTCTAAAACAGTTTATTCAAAAACAATGGAAGACGTTAGTAAAGTTGTTAAAAATGTATCAGTTATAGCATCGTATTTTTCTATTTTTGCTTTAGTCTTTTCAATAATATTGTTTATATATTTTACTATAACAAGTGTAAATAGTAATAAAAAGACTATTGGTATATTAAGGGCACTAGGAGCTAAAGTTAGTGATATTTATAAAATATTTTATTTAGAAAGTTTTATAGTTGGACTTTTTGCTTTTATATTATCAGTTGTAGTATGCTACTTTTCTGTTATAGTTGCTAATCAGATAATTTCATCTAATTTATTTATTAATGTTTCTCCAATTATTTTTAGAGGGGATATTATATTAAAATTACTTGTTCTATTAATAGTTTTAACATCTATATCATTTGTAATACCAATATTTAAAATTTCTAAAACTAGACCAATTGATATTATAAATGATAAATAATATTATATTGTTTTATTGTTTTCTTGTATGAAATAATATATAATATAAGTGTACCAATGATATTAGGTAGTAGATATTTTTTGGTATTTAAGAAAGGTGAAGATTATGGATTATTTTATTAGTTATGGTTTAACAATTTTGGCTTTGATTATTACTGTTTCTGCTCAGATATGCGTTCAATCATCATATTCAAAATATAAGAAATTTAAAAATTATAAAAATATTACTGGTGGAGAGGCTGCGAGAAAGATATTAGATAAAAATGGTTTGACTGATGTAAATGTGCAAATGGTTAGAGGTACTTTGACAGATCACTATGATCCTAGAACTAAGACTATTAATTTATCAAGTGATATTTATTCAGGATCAACAGTTGCTTCTGTGAGTGTTGCTTGTCATGAATGTGGTCATGCTATTCAAGATAAAGAAGGCTATCTATTTATGAGAGTTAGAAGTGCTTTAGTTCCAATTGTTAACTTCTCATCATATGCTGGTTACTTTGCTATATTACTTGGAATTCTTTTTAGTTCAATTAATATGATTTGGGTAGGTATCTTTGCTGAAATTGCGATTTTGGTTTTTCAACTTATTACATTACCTGTTGAATTTAATGCTAGTAAGAGAGCATTAAATGAAATTAAAGAGGCAGATTTACTTGGTGAATTTGAATTAAAAGGTGGTAAAAAGATGCTTACAGTTGCTGCTTTGACATATGTTGCTAGTGTAATGGCGGTTGTTATTCAAATACTTAGACTTTTATTGTTAACTGGAAATCGTGATCACAGATAGTACTATATTTAAAAAAATAAATAATAATATAAAACGGTATATTTTATTAGTAGTAAATATATCGTTTTTTTGTTGCATTTTTATTTTTGAGTTGTTATCATAAGTATATATTTATATGTGAGATGATGTGTGTGACTAGATATGATTATAGTGATGATATATATAATAGTTTATATTTGATGATTGATGAAATATATACTAATTATTCTTTTACTGATATGTCAAGAAGCGATTATGAAGCATTGGTAAGAGATGTTATTAAAAGCTTTAAATATGATCCTGATTTAATTGCTTCATCGCAACAAATTTATTATAAAAAATTAATTGTTGAACAATTAAATGAATATATAAAAGAGCAATTGAACAATTCTAATTATAAAATTTTAGTTAATTATATTAACATGATGATTCCTGATACTGGTAATTATAAACGGATGCTTGTCTCTTTAACAAAAATACACAACTTTTTTGAGATACTTGATTATGATATTAGTATAGATACTTTAGTTAGTTTAGCTAGTGAGAATAAAAAATTAGATTATGCATTAGAAGTGGTTTATAATAAAGATAAAAAGAAAATTGAAAATGGAGATTTTCAGAAATATGATGATACAACGGGCTCTTTAATTCAAGCTTATTGTATCTTACATCAGATAGATATTAAAGATGATTGTGATGATATTTTTGAAGAATTTGTTGCTGACGATGCTTCAATTGAGCTAATGACAAATGATTATAAAATTTTTGATGGTAATAGCGATCTTTCATTTTTAAAGATTGCCAATTCTTATAAAACTTTAAGCCCTGATAAACAAAGAGAATTAGTAAAAAAGGCACAAAATGGTGATGAAGGGGCTCGAGAATTATTAATTAATAGTAGTTTGAAATTAGTTGTTTTTGTAGCAAAAAGATATTCTAATTTGGGACTTTGTATTGATGATCTATTACAAGAAGGACTTACTGGTTTAATTAAAGCGGTTGATAAGTTTGACTATAATAATCCAACTAAGTTTTCAACCTATGCTTTTTGGTGGATTAGGCAAGCTATACTTAGGTCGTTGCATGATACAGGAAGAAATATCCGCATACCAGTTTATTATCATGAAATTATGATTAAAGTGTTAAAAGCACAGAAGGAGTTTACTACAGCTAATGGAAGAGAAGCAACTAATGAAGAGCTTGCTAGTATTCTTAAGATAAGTGAGAAGACTATTTCAGATATTATTTCTGTTGGTATTCAAACAAATACTTTAAGTATTAATAGTTTAGTTGATGATGACAAAGAAACAGAATTTGGCGCTTTTATTCCTTCGCCTGTTGGAAATCCAGAAGATGATGTTGATTTACTTACGTTAAATATGTTTTTAGAATTATTTAAAGATGCGGGCCTTAATGATATCCAAATAAAAGTTTTAGTATATAGGTATGGTTTAATACCAAATGAAGAAGCTTGTACGTTACAAGAATTAGGAAAGAAATATGGAATTACTAGAGAAAGAATAAGACAAATTGAGCAAAATGCACTTATTAAATTAGTTAGGTTTAAAAAAACAGAAGCTTTGGCTTCATATATGGATAATCCTGATGTTGCTCTTAAAACAATTAGGTTACTAAGAGAAAAAAGTTATGAAAAAGGTTATAACCATAAAAAAGTATCACAAATGGTATATGCTGAAGTTAGTGAAAATTATACTGATATAGATTTTGAGGGAGAAATTAAAAAAACACGACAGAGCAGAAAGAAAAAAACTCGTGTTAAGGAGGGAAAAAAAGATATGGCAAGACATAATAAAAGAATTTATGAATTACTTGGGATTACTAGAGAGGAATATGATAAATTTATTGTTCCAACATTAAGTTCTAGTGAATCACTACTTATTAAGGAAAAATTTGGAGAAGATATAGAAGATGACAGTTTTAAGTCAGAAATGTCACGCGGTGATCGTTCTAGATTTTATTCTTGGTTTGTTCCAAAATTAAGGAAAAGAGTTGCTAATCTTGGACTTGGAAGCGCTAATACTAGTATTGGTGAAGTGGTTGGAACTGAAACTGTTACAGTAGCAGAGAATAATGAGAATATTGAAGCTGTTGATAATCACGTTACTATAATTGAGACAGTTTCTGAAGAAATGGTAAGCACTGAAGTTACTGGTAAAGATACCGTTTTAGATGCGACTGTAGACACTGATATTGTTTCAAAAAATGAAGGCAATAGAAGTGTGTGTGAGATAACTCAATGTTCTGTTAATGCTAAACCTGAAAATTTGCAAAGTAATTTAAGCAAAATGAGTGATCAACAATTAAATTGCTTTATTGAGGAAATGTCTCGTCAATGTGAGGAAATAGAAGCTAGACTTGAGACAAAAAAACGAAAACTTGATAAGGCTGTTAGTCTTTATGAAAAAAGATCTTATCTTTTAGAAAGAGAAAGACAATTAGATGAAGAAATTGCTTCTAAAATTAACTCTTATAAAATTGATGAAAAAGTAAAAAAGTATGAACAAAGATCAAATAATTAAAAAGTTTGATTGATAAATTAAAGTTGCAGATGTATAAAGCACTTCTTAATGATATTTAAGTTTTACAATTAGAAATTGTATATATTTAAGTGAGTAATGTGAAGTATGGAAAATATTTATTTCCATACTTTTTCTTTTTGTAACAATATTTGAATATAAAATTTTATATTTTGTAAAAAATTTGTTTCAAATATTGTCTTCTATGTTATAATTTTATTATAGTAGTAATAGGTATTAAGAATTGATGTACTTATTTTAATAGAAAGAATATTGGAGGGTCTTATGTCAGGAAAAATCTATAATAATTATACAGCTGATGGGATGAATTATAAGATATATATTCCAGATAATTTTAATCCAAATACACGAATTTTATCTTATCAATTTTCAGCTGGTATAGTAGATAATAATGATAATTATGTTTGGAGAAGAGCAATTGAAGCCATAGAAAGCCAGGGATATGAGGATACTGTTGTTTTATTTCCAAATCATTTTGATCCAAGAACTTGGCAAAAACAATATCAAAATAATTCTTTAGCAATTTTGGATGATGCTAGAAAAAAATATAATTTACAATCCCAACAATTTATGACTGTTGGTTTTAGTTCTGGTTGCTCACAGAGTGTTAAAACAACAGCAGAATATATTCTTCGAAATCCAGGCGTTGAAAGGCAAATCACTTTTACTCAAGATGGTTTTATTTGGAAGAGTGGAGTATTAAATGAAACGGAACTTAACGCATTAATAGAAAATGATACTTTGGTAGTTTCTTATTGTCAACCTGATAATAAAAAATATATTTCTGATGCTGTCCTTAAAAATTTGGATACATTAATAATTACGGATAAAGAAGAGTTTATTGATCCTAAAGCTGGGTATTGGGGCCATCATGACCAAATAGCTTTACGTTTTTTTGAAGAGGAATTTTATCATAATGTTTTAGATTTTATTGATGGCAAAGGTACCTTAGATACTTCACGTTATAATTTTTATACATCAAATAGTGATGGTGTAATTTATCAAATTAATGACCCAAACGAACTTTATGAATTGTTAGGAATAAATGTTTATGACATTCGTTCTTCTAAATTAGCAACATTACCTAATTATGTACTTACATCTGATGGAGCAGTGTTGGCAAATTATCTTAATGATATTAGGGGCGAGATTAGAAAATCAGCGTTTTTATCAACTCCAATTGATAGGTTTTCTGGTTCCAGTGATACAGCAGTTCCATCACAGATTGCTGGTGAAGTTGCAAAATATTTTAGTAATGTATCAACAGTACTTAATCACATAGCTAATTTTACTGATAGTGTTGCAAAAGTTCATGAACTTTATATAGAAACTGATGAAAGACTAACTAATATGATTAAAGGCGAATAAGATTTTTTATGAAATATGTTTAGAGAGGTGTTTTTATGGCAAAAGTAGTGAAAGGTGATGTACAAGCAGTACCGGGTTCATCTTTAATAAGTTTACTTGAACGTGATATTTCTGATTCGGCAAAATTAAGAAGTTCTATTATGAGTTTTATTAGTAGTTCTAAATCTGAATTGACAGGCCCAAATTATGATGAAGCAAGATCCATGATGGAACGTTATATTCCTTATCTAATGAGGAGGGAAGCAGTTGCAAAAACATTGATTGATTCTATTAAATCCGGTTGTAAAAGTATGGCCAGTTATATGAGTCCTTTTGATGTTCTTGATGAGGCTTTGCGTGCTGAATATGAGCAAAAATTAAATGAGGCTCAAGCAACTTTAGATTCTTTAAGTTCTATCAATTGGAATAGTAAAGAATTTAGCTTTTTTGATTATTGGGGAACTTATTTTCGATGTAAAAAAATTATAGAAGAGTGCAGGCTATATCTTGATAAATTAAATGGCTTACCTGGTGAAGACGCTGGTGATTTTGCACCAATTTCAGCAGCAGCAGCTAATATGCCTTCAGTATAGTTGGCTGAGGTGGACTATGAATATTGAAGAAAAGAAAGATCAAAGAGATGAGTTACGCAATAAAATTAATAATATTGAGCAGGCATTAAATAAGGAAAATATTAGATTGCAAAAGACAGTTGAACTTCATGATACTTTAACACGCTTAAAGAAAAGTCTTGATTGTTGTTCAGCAATTGTACTAAGTTCTTTGGAACCTGGGACTGATAAATTAAGGTTTGATAATTTGATTTTCGATAATGATACTGAATTTGAAAAAAGTTTTAATTGTTTTAATGAACAAACTGAAATTTTAAAGCATAAAGTTGATGACTTAAGGAATGAACGTGATAAGGCAATTAAAGAGTATGAAGATTATGATGAAGAAAAAAATAACTAGCTTAGTTAATTACTAATTAGTTATTTTTTTGAACTATTCTTGTATTTTAATTTTAATTGTTTAGATTTTTACTAATGGACGTGATGGGAAAAATAGCTGCTTTTGAATTTGAGTTGATTAAAAAACTGGACTTGACTAATGTTTCTTTTAATGATGTTATTGTAAACGGAGTAGATTTTATAGGTTGTAAAGAAACTGTAATTGATTTAGATATTATATATAATTGTTCATTTAGGGGAACAATATTAAAAGGCGCAATTATATTTAGTTCTAATGAAAAGCCAATTGATTTTGTCGAGAGTGATTATAAAAGTGTAAGTGCTGAAATAAGGCGTGTTTTAGTTAAAAAATATTAAATTATTTTATAAATAAGTATGGTTATTGTAATATAATATTGAGTTTGAATTATAGAAAAAAGTTGAATGTTAAATGATTAATTGAAAGAATATTGAAAAATTTAAATTCAATAAATTTGTTTTTAATATTGATAATATTGTTTGTTCTGATTTGATGTTTTATTCAGGAAGAAATGCTTTATTTTTATAGCTTTCTTTTTTTATATATTTTATAATTTGTCTTTGTTAAGGAAATGTTGGAATGATTTAAAACAATTTTTAAAAGATAGATAATTTTAAAATGACAAATTAAATTTAATGACTTTAATTTATTGATAAAGGCATATTTATATTCAAGAGACAGCATTGGTAAGTTTAATTTAGTTGGCTTTAATAAAATTGTTAAATATGATAATGTGATTTTTATTAGTAAAAACGTTTTAATTGGTTTTGCTACAAATAATTTGACTAATCAATAATACGATGGAAAAGAATTATTTGGTATGATTGAAAGATGTGCTCATGGATCGATAGATAAGATGTTTTTTTTTGTATAATTTAACGGTTATAACTAGCAATGAATAAATTGAAATATTATTAGCTATTTATATTTAATTATTGATTATTTATAATATTGAAAATTTGACTGAAAAAATTACAAATTATTGTTGTCAAAAATAAACAAGTATGATATTATTATATTGTTTACTTGATTTATGGCGATGTAGCTCAGCTGGCTAGAGCGTCCGGTTCATACCTGCTCTGTAAGGCCCAGTTTTTTTATTTTATAAAATCAATTTTTTCTTTATTTTACAAGGGTTTGCGAGAACGCAAATTTTTTTTATAAAAAATTTGTAGTTAAATTTTAGTTAATTTTTTATAAATAATATTTTTTCTTACTCAAATTTATTCAAACTTATTTATGTTCATTTTAATTTATTTTAGTGTATAAAAAAACAACCCTGTACTAGCAGTTGTTTATAATTTCTTTTATTTTTATATAATCATCAATTAATGATAAATACTGAAATTGATAAAATTCCACTGTTCTATAATAAATATTATCAAAATAATAAATACCTTTCCTTTTTTCTACTTCATAATCAATATTAAATTTTTTTGATTTTTTTCTCTTTTCTATTACTATATTTATATTTGAAAATATATATGTAAGTACAAATTCATCATCAAGATTACATATTCCTATTTTTTTAAAGAAATTGGCTATATCACATAGTTCTATAACTGAATACTCCGAAATTTTTTGATTTTAATATTTTCTCTTTTTAAACTATTTTTTACTTCTGGCATATCCTGAATATTGTTTATAAAATTGCCAAAAATAGTTTTATAAATATTTTCTTTAAAAAAATCTATATATTTATTATCTCCAACGTAATGTTTAGATAATAAGTATTTTTCTACATTTTGTTTATTACCATTAATTATAT